>NZ_CP013926.1:4301346-4652019 GCF_001562115.1 Alteromonas stellipolaris | reverse complement strand
TTTTATCATTTTAATAGCTGTGGATTATCTTACTTTATCAACAAAAAGTAAATGACGATCTTTGGAGATCATCAGGATCAAAACTGTAAACCATTGATAATTAAACAAAGAGTTCTTATTCGAAAATGTGCTTAATTTAGCTAAATTAAGAATTAAAATACTGATAATCGGATGAGATCACCGTCTAAATGCCATACACAGCGGTTTGAAATTTGAAAATCTGTGGATAAAATGACGATTATAACCAGCTTATTCACAGTTAAAATTATAGCGGCTGATTAGCATTTAAGCCTTTACAGTAAACTTTGTTCACATTTTCTACCGAAATAGTGGATTATTGATTGACAGCGGGCCCCGAGATCTCTAGAATTCAGCGTCCTTTTTCGATGGGCTTTTCTGGTGATAAGCACAACTTACTCTGGTAACAGAATAAAGTGTTTACCAAAAACGCCTATGTTTAATTAAATATAAGTGAGACTTTGGTCATGAAAAGAACATTTCAACCGAGCAATTTGAAGCGTAAGCGTTCTCACGGTTTTCGTGCTCGTATGGCGACTAAAAATGGTCGTAAAATACTAGCAGCTCGCCGTGCAAAAGGCCGCGCTCGTCTTTCTGCTTAAGCTTAAGTAGAAAGCACCTAAAGTGGGCGAAAATCATTTTTCACGGGAGTTACGTCTGTTAACTCCCACCCACTTTACCTATGTGTTTGATAATGCAATTCCAGCTGTATCTCCCTCGTTTACCATCCTAGCAAGAATCAATACTCTACCATCCCCACGTTTAGGCATTACACTTGCCAAAAAGCGCATTCGTAAAGCTCACGACCGAAATCGTTTAAAACGCTTAATTCGTGAAAGTTTTCGCCATAAGCAACATGATCTCCCAAATGTGGATATTATCGTAATTGGTAAATCTGGTGCTGATAAACTTAGCAATCAAGAGATTTTCGCAACGATGGATAAGCTATGGAAAAAATTAGCCAAACGTTGCAACGCGTCTTAATCGCGATACCACTGGTACTCATAAAACTGTATCAATGGTTTATATCTCCTATTTTAGGACAACGCTGTCGTTTTCATCCATCATGTTCTTGGTATGCTATTGAAGCACTAAAAACACATGGATTAGTAAAAGGCGGTTGGCTATCAATCAAACGCATATTAAGATGCCATCCTTTGCATGCCGGTGGTTACGACCCAGTACCGGAAAAACAACAAGATAAACACTCAAAATAAAGAGACCTATATGGAATCGCAACGTAGTTTTCTGATAATTGGCCTGGCGCTGGTCAGCTTTTTGCTTTGGCAACAATGGCAAAAAGAATACGGACCTCAACCTGTACAGCAAGTACAAACAGAGCAAGCCGAACAGGTATCACAAGGTGTGCCATCATTTGATGATGCGCAATCTGAAGATGTACCTACCGGTGATAGCATGCCAGCTGCTAAACCGATGGCTAGCGCATCAAATGCTAATCGCATTATCGAAGTTAAAACTGATGGCTTAGACCTTCGCATCGACTTATTGGGTGGCGATGTCATTACTGCAGACTTATTAAAGTTTCCAGTAACTCAAGGTTCAGAAGAACCTTACAGTCTATTACGTTCAGGTAATGGCTTATATGTAGCACAAAGTGGTCTTATTGGTGCTAATGGCCCAGATGCTAGCAGCAGTGGTCGCCCTGTTTATCGTACTGAAAGCAATTTCTACGAGATGACCGGAGATACCCTAGAAGTGCCGTTAGTATGGAAAAACGACCAAGGACTTACTGTTACCAAAACGTTCATCTTCAAGAAAGACCATTATGAAGTTGCGGTAAATTACACGGTTCAGAATAACTCTGGCGCAGTGGCTAATGTGCAGCAATATGCACAACTGAAACAAGTTATTGACGCGGAAGATGACGGCAACATGTTTATGCCTACCTATCGCGGCGCAGCATATTCGACCGAAGATGATCGTTATCAGAAATATACCTTCGACGATATTGAAGATGACAAGTTGCGTGAAACCACTAAAGCGGGTTGGGCAGGTATGCTTGAGCATTACTTTGTCTCTGCTTGGGTACCACCACAGGATCAAGTTAACACCATTTACTCGCGCAATATTTCAAATCAATATGCGGTTATTGGTGTACTAATGCCTGCGGCGGCAATAAACAGTGGTGAAACAAAAACATTATCTAGCACCCTTTATATGGGTCCTAAAGATCAAGAAAAGCTTGTTCAAATTGCTCGTGGCCTAGATTTAACCGTTGATTACGGCATTTTATGGTGGATATCTCAACCACTGTTTTCACTACTTACGTTCTTACATAGCTTAGTGAATAACTGGGGTGTAGCCATCATCTTGATTACTATCGTAGTGAAAGGAGCTATGTACTGGCTGACTAAGAAACAATACGAGTCAATGGCTCGCATGCGTAACTTAGCACCTAAAATGCAGCAACTTAAAGACCGTTTTGGCGATGACAGACAAAAAATGTCTCAGTCGATGATGGAGCTTTATAAGAAAGAAAAAGTTAACCCTATGGGTGGTTGTTTACCACTAGTACTTCAAATGCCTATCTTCTTAGCGCTCTATTGGGTGTTGATGGAAAGTGTTGAATTACGCCATGCAGATTTCGCATTGTGGATCACTGACTTGTCAGTGAAAGACCCGTACTTTGTATTGCCTATATTAACGGGCGCAAGTATGTACTTATTGCAGAAACTACAACCTACAACGATTACTGATCCTATGCAGCAGAAGATAATGCAGTTCATGCCTGTGGCAATGAGTGTGTTCTTCTTATGGTTCCCTGCAGGTCTAGTATTATACTGGTTAGTAAGTAACATCATTACATTAGTACAAGCCAAAATGATATATGCTTCTATGGAGAAGCGGGGAATTAAATAGCAACGTCTATTTCTTTTATAATAAACAGCCCGCCAATTGCGGGCTGTTTTGTCTACGAGGATAAATTAACTATGCCATCATTTGATATTGTGTCAGAAATCAACATGGAAGAAGTGCGCAACGCCACTGAGAACGCACACCGAGAACTTGCCACACGTTTCGATTTTCGCGGCATTGAAGCGAGCTTTGAATACAAAGAGAAAACCGTGGTAATGAAAGCGGAAGCCGAATTCCAATTACAACAAATGGAAAGTATGTTTAGAACTGCATGCTCTAAGCGAAACCTAGATACTTCGTTTATTGATATGAAGCCCTTTGATGCTAACGGCAAAACCTATCGTCAAACGATTGCTTTCAAAGAAGGCATAGAACAGCCTATTGCGAAGAAAATTGTAAAAATTATTAAAGACGCAAAAATCAAAGTACAAACGGCTATTCAAGGTGAAGAACTGCGAGTAACCGGTAAAAAGCGTGATGATTTACAACAAGCCATGGCCTTGGTGAAATCATCAGACTTAGGTCAGCCTTTTCAATTTAAGAACTTTCGCGACTAAAATATGGATTCACATATCATCACAACCGATACCATTACCGCCCAAGCTACTGCCCCTGGGCGCGGTGGAGTAGGAATTGTACGAGTATCAGGCCCACATGCTAAAACTATAGCAGCCACTCTGGTACCCACAGCCCTAACACCTAGATTGGCCACCTATACCCCGTTTGTCGATAGCCAACAAAATGTTATCGACCAAGGTATCGCGCTATTCTTCAAAGGGCCTAATTCATTTACGGGCGAAGATGTATTAGAGCTGCAAGGTCATGGCGGTCAGGTTGTGATGGATATGCTTATTGACGCTGTGTTATCGACTGGCAAAGCGCGATTAGCCAACCCAGGTGAGTTTAGTGAACAAGCCTTTATCAACGACAAGCTCGATTTAGCGCAAGCTGAGGCTATCGCTGATTTAATAGATGCTAGCTCTAAACAAGCGGCAAGAAGCGCGCTACGTTCGTTACAGGGCGAGTTTTCAACCCAAATACAAACGTTGTCTGATCAAATTGTTCATTTACGTATGTACGTTGAAGCCGCTATCGACTTTCCTGAAGAAGAAATTGATTTCTTATCTGACGGCAAAGTGTCTGGCGATCTAGCCGCCATACTTGCGCACCTTCAAGTTGTACGAGAGCAAGCTAAGCAAGGAAGTCTACTCAGAGAAGGCATGCAGGTGGTTATCGCCGGGCGCCCTAATGCGGGTAAATCAAGTTTACTAAATGCATTAGCAGGCCGAGATAGCGCCATAGTCACCGAGATTGCAGGCACTACTCGTGATGTATTAAAAGAGCATATTAATATTAACGGCATGCCGGTACACATCATTGATACCGCAGGTCTTCGTGATAGCCCGGACAAAGTAGAACAAATTGGGATTGAGCGAGCGTGGCAAGCCATTAGCGAAGCGGATCACGTACTTTTTGTTACTGATTCAACCACTACTGATGTGGCAGATCCTTATAAAATTTGGCCTGAATTTATGGCGCGCTTACCAGAGGGTATCCCAACCACGGTAATCAAAAATAAAGCGGATCTAAGCGAGTTAGAAGTAGGCCTGAATAACGTAAAAACCGAACATGGCGATATGCCGGTTATTAATATTTCAGCAAAAGAAAGCGACGGTATCGATACCCTGCGAGATCATTTGGCCAACACCATGGGGTTCGACACTACCACTGAAGGGCAATTCATCGCCCGAAGACGCCACCTTGATGCGTTGGAAAAGGCATATCAATTTGTGGTGATAGGCGAACAACAACTTCACGATGCTATGGCCGGTGAACTACTTGCAGAAGAACTGCGGTTAGCCCATCAGTCATTGTGTGAAATCACTGGTGAATTCACCTCAGACGACTTACTTGGTAAGATATTTTCATCTTTCTGTATTGGTAAATAATTAATGACAACGCACTATGAAATAATTGTGGGTACCATGCTTGGAGCTTCAGAATATGTGGCCGAAGCTATTGCCAAAACACTTGAGCAGCTAGGCAATACATTCACTATTCATCTTGAACCAACACTAAGTGGCATTAATAAAGACTCGACATGGATAGTGTGTACATCAACCCATGGTGCGGGTGAACTACCTGATAATATCCAACCTTTTGCGAAATCATTAAAAGACACTGATTTAACGGGTGTGAATTTCTATGTAATTGGTTTGGGTGACACGAGTTACGATACCTTCTGCCATGGCGCAAAAGATATAGAAACCGCTATGAAAAATACTGGTGCTACCCTTCTTGCCGAACCCATACATATTGATGTGTTAGAACATCCTATTCCAGAAGATGAAGCGGTAGCACTGTTCCAACGCTCCTTGGAAACTGCATGAGTACAACGCTAACGCAAGCTGAACTCGCGGTACTACAATCGCCAATATCAAACGATTGCCGCGTACTTTACTTGCTTGGCTTACGCCCAACAGCCAACACAGCTTCTACGGCAAGTGCTGCTATCGATTATAAGTTCTTACTGTCGCTATTAAACGGCGAACAAAAAGACACCCCCTATCAACGTGGCCGGCAAATCAATAGCCTATTAAAACAGCTTGAACTTGTGGGGCTGGTGGTTTTTCCAGAAACGTTGGATTTAGAGCATTCTATTAACGGCAAAGCCCTACTTCTTCCTTTGATAAACAACGCACAATCAAACTTTGATGCGCTGCATAAGTCTCATTTTGCTATTTCAGCCTCTTGGAAGCCAAACAAAGCGTTATTCTTAGAGATGGCCTCTCTGCTCGGTATTATTGATACTGAGTATGATGATAATGAAGTGGGCGAATTCATCTCTTACTGGCTAGGTAGGCCAGGCACAATACTGAGTGAATTCCAATGGACACAAAAATTCGCTCACAATATTAAACATAAGCGCGTAGCCGCGGGTTATTCTCCTGTAAGAAAAGTGGGAAATCAGCAAGTGAAAGTTGCAGCCGGTATCGAAGCGGATGATAATGCAAGAAAGCTGGTGGAAAAATACGCCACATCGACAAAGAAGAACTAACGCTATGGATCGAATTACAGACAAAATTGCGAATCTTGCAAAGGCCCTTAACAAGCCTTCCGAGCCTAACGATGAATACATCGATTACGCAACACTTAGAAAGCAATACGAAAACCAAGCAAATCAAGAAATTGGTCAACTACAACAACGCTCTAAAAAAGCGCGTGTAGAAGCCATTCATGGGCGTTCTGATCTAAACCCCAAGTGGACGTTCGCTAACTTGGTAGAAGACAGCGATGATGTTATTGAAGCGGTATCTATTGCACAGTCATTTATTGCTGCTCATGACGATCCCGCTTGGCGTCAAAGTGGTTCTCATATGATGTTATTCTACGGTGATTATGGCAGAGGTAAGTCTCATATTGCTGGCGCGATCGCCCATCAACTTATAGAACAATACGAGATCTCAGTTTTATACAGGCAGCTTTCAACCCTATTGGAAATGCGTTATTTCTCTTATGATTTTAGCGCCACAGACAACGTAGGTCAGAAGTTCAGAGAAGCAAACCAAGAACTACTTGAAGTCGATTTGCTCATTCTTGATGAAGTATGTGTGAATGAAACCGTGCTTAAAAAGAATACCCAAAGCTGGTTAGGCAATTTATTGCGCCAACGTTTGGTAAATAAAAAGAACTGCATCTTAATTACCAACCATAGTTTAGGCGAGCTAGAGCACGCTATGGGCCGTTATTGCTTTGAGTCAGTCAAAGAGTACGATACTTATAAAGTACGCTTTCAAGGCCCAAGTAGACGTGAAGGCTTAACCCAAGATGAAGCCGAAGCACAAAATATCACGCCGAGATATCAACCTAACCAGGTTCGCTAGACTAAAAACCGCAGAGAAAGCACGCTCAACGTTCAGTAAAATAACCCTCGTATTTCTTTAAAAGGGTGTCATTAATAATGATCGTTGCTCCTCTGCGGCGCTAATTTTTTTGATTCCTCCATAATTTTTTAATTATTTTTCCGATCACAAAATAAAAGATAATGAGTGATCACACGATCCATTTAAAAATTGTGGAAAGATCTCATCCACAACAAGATCGCTCTGAAAGCCATATCCTATGCTTAGTTAGTGATCTAACAACAGTAATAACCAACATTTTATCCCCAATGCGATCACATCTTGATCAGTGCTGTGGATAGGATCCTACAAACCACTGTGTATAAGCTCTTACTGAAGAATGAGTAACTTTATTCACAATTGCCCATGTGGATAACTAAGGGGTTTATACACAAGATCATGAGGGGGTTATCGATCTGTATTGCACAACCTTTTAGATCGTGTAACTTCATGATCTGAAACTGCTTTAAAGGGTTACTAACAGATCTTGCTGATCCTAATAATAATAAAAATAAACAGATCTATAAGAGATCTTAAGATCAATAAAGCCAAAGCGAAAAGAAATGAACAACAGCATTGAAGAAAATTTAACCGTTTTCTTTATGCAATAAGTCAGCTAAAATACGCGCCCTTTTTTCAGCTTGTTCAGAAAAGAAAAAAGTTACTCCATTTACGTTAATAGTGAGGTTCGATATGTATTACACCCAAGCATTTGATGTCATCGTAGTCGGTGGTGGTCATGCTGGAACAGAAGCTGCGCTAGCTGCTGCTCGCATGGGTTCAAACACCTTACTGTTAACCCATAACATTGAAACCATTGGACAGATGTCTTGTAACCCAGCGATCGGTGGGATCGGCAAAGGTCATTTGGTAAAAGAAATTGATGCACTTGGTGGTGCTATGGGATTGGCTGCCGATCACGGTGGTATTCAGTTTAGAACTCTAAATTCAAGCAAGGGACCAGCTGTTCGTGCAACGCGTGCTCAGGCTGATAGAACCCTTTACCGCCAAGCCATTCGTAAAATTGTAGAAAGCCAAGAAAACCTCACGTTGTTTCAACAAAGTGTTGACGATCTTGTGGTTGAAAACGATCAGGTAACTGGTGTGGTTACTCAAATGGGGCTTAAATTTAAAGCCAAAACCGTGGTACTCACAGTAGGAACATTCTTAGGCGGCACTATTCACATAGGCCTTGAGAACTATCGTGGTGGACGCGCAGGCGATCCCCCTTCGATAGCCCTCGCTGATCGTTTACGTGCCTTACCGTTTCGTGTAGACCGCTTAAAAACCGGAACGCCTGCACGTTTAGATGCCCGTTCGTTAGATTTTAGTGTGATGCAAGCACAACCAGGTGATAATCCAACACCGGTATTTTCATTCATGGGCAATCGTGAAATGCATCCACAACAGATCCCATGCTACATCACGCACACTAACGAAAAAACACACGATATTATTCGAGGTGGACTTGATCGCTCTCCTATGTTCACTGGCGTCATTGAAGGCATTGGCCCCCGTTACTGCCCAAGCATTGAAGATAAGATCACCCGTTTTGCAGACAAAGATTCCCATCAAATTTTTGTGGAGCCAGAAGGCTTAAACAGCATTGAAGTTTATCCAAATGGTATTTCAACAAGTTTGCCTTTTGATGTTCAGATGAATCTTGTTCGCTCAATTAAAGGGTTCGAGAACGCGCATATTGTGCGCCCTGGCTATGCCATTGAATATGATTTCTTCGATCCGAGAGATCTGAAACAAACACTCGAAAACAAATTTATCAAAGGTTTGTTCTTTGCTGGCCAAATTAACGGCACAACCGGTTATGAAGAAGCAGGTGCACAAGGCCTCATTGCTGGCGCAAATGCGTCGCTGCAAGCACAAGAAAAAGATCCCCTTATTTTACGACGCGATCAAGCCTACATGGGCGTACTGATTGACGATCTGGCTACCATGGGAACGAAAGAACCCTATCGTATGTTCACCAGCCGTGCTGAATATCGATTATTGCTGCGTGAAGATAACGCCGATAGTCGCTTAACTGCGTTAGGTCGTGAAATAGGCTTAGTGGATGATGCTCGCTGGGCCGCGTTCAATACGAAGCAAGAAGCGGTTGAAGGAGAGTTGCAACGCATGCGTGGAAACTGGGTCCACAAAGATCATAGTGCTACGCCAGCGTTGAATACCCTGCTTAAAACACCCGTAAGCAAAGAGCATTCACTAGAAGAACTTATTCGTCGACCTGAAATGACCTATCGTCAATTGATGGAGATTGAAAGTATTGGACCTGGTTTAGCCGATCCTATTGCGGCAGAACAAGTTGAGATCCAAATTAAGTACGCAGGTTATATTGCGCGCCAGATGGACGAAATAGCCAAAACACAGCGTCACGAGAATTCACTGTTACCGGTTGATCTCGATTTTACTAAAATCTCAGGTTTATCAAACGAAGTGGTAGCGAAACTTACCGAAGCGAGACCTGAAACTATTGGTAAAGCGTCGCGTATTTCCGGAATTACGCCGGCTGCTATTTCGTTGCTTTTAGTGTATTTGAAAAAGCACGGCATGTTAAGAAAACACGATAAATTAAGCGCTTAAGCAGATTTCAATTTATGAGTTTAGAGCAAGAATTACACGAAATACTGGCCTCGGGCCTTGCGGCACAATCACTTCAATTAAGTGATGATCAGCAAGCAAAGCTCGTGGGCTTTGTATTATTGATTGATAAATGGAACAAAGCCTACAACCTAACATCGGTGCGCGATCCGAAGCAGATGATGGTAAAACATATTTTGGACTCATTAGCGATATACCCATATTTAGCTAAACATGAAGCCAAACATATCATTGACGTAGGCACTGGGCCTGGATTGCCAGGTATGCCCCTTGCAATAGCGTTTCCTGACACGGCGTTTACCTTGCTAGATAGTTTAGGTAAGCGCGTTCGTTTTATGACCCAAAGTGTCCACGCCCTTAAACTATCGAATGTGACACCTGTTCAAAGTCGTGTTGAAGCACATACCCCAGCGCAACCGTATGATATAGTACTTAGCCGAGCGTTCGCTTCATTAAAAGATATGTTGCACTGGTGCCAACATCTGGTAAATTCAAACGGGCAGTTCCTTGCACTCAAAGGGCAGTTTCCAGAAGACGAACTAAAAGAAGTGAGTGATCACTATCAGGTGATCAAAACGGAAAGTCTCACTGTACCGAATCTGGTGGGCGAACGACACCTCGTTTGGATTAAAAAGGCATAACAGGACTTATTTGTGGCAAAGGTAATCGCGATCGCGAATCAAAAAGGTGGTGTGGGTAAAACCACTACTGCAGTGAATGTTGCAGCATCAATGGCTGCCACAAAACGTAAAGTGCTACTGATTGATCTTGATCCACAAGGTAATGCAACCATGGGAAGCGGCGTCGACAAATACGATGTTCACGCTACCGCGTTTGAGTTGCTTATCGAAGAACAACCTATCAACGACGTTATTGTTAAAAATACGGCGGGTAAATTTGATTTAGTGGCTGCCAATGGCGACGTGACAGCAGCTGAAATTAAGTTAATGGAAATGTTTGCCCGTGAAGTACGCCTTAGAAATGCGCTAAAACCTGTTCTTGATTACTACGATTTTATCTTTATTGACTGCCCTCCTTCACTAAACCAACTTACGGTGAATGCATTAGCCGCGGCTGATTCAGTCATGGTGCCAATGCAATGTGAATATTACGCGCTTGAAGGGTTAACGGCGTTAATGGATACCATTCAAAAACTCGCGTCAGTAGTAAATCCTGAATTGAAGATTGAAGGGGTATTGCGTACTATGTACGACCCTCGTAACCGCCTTGCAAACGACGTTTCGGAACAGCTTAAGCGTCATTTTGGTGAGCAAGTATATCGTACTGTGATCCCGCGCAACGTGCGCCTAGCTGAAGCGCCAAGTTTCGGTACCCCGGCGATGTACTACGATAAGTCTTCTACAGGGGCTAAAGCATATTTAGCATTGGCGGGTGAAATTCTTCGTCGCCGTGATAAATCTGCGCCAAGTCAGGCGAAAGCCAGTTAAATATAAATAAAGCGTAATGCATATCAGCAAATAGGCCATTGAGGGTAATATGTCAGCAAGAAAAAGAGGGCTAGGTCGCGGTTTGGATGCGCTATTAGCAACCAGTCAATCGACGTCGCAAAGAGAAACAGATGCTGCGGCGACAGAAGCTACACAAAGCGAACTTAGTAAATTACCGATAGAATTTCTTGTGCCTGGCAAATATCAGCCTCGCAAAGACATGTCACCTGATGCCCTTGAAGACCTTGCTTCCTCTATTCGTGCTCAAGGTGTTATTCAACCCATTGTTGTTCGTAAGGTTGAAGACAACAAGTACGAAATTATTGCGGGTGAACGCCGTTGGCGCGCATCGCAACTTGCACAACTTGATGAAGTTCCTTGTCTTGTTAAAGATGTACCTGATGAGGCTGCCGTTGCCATTGCGCTAATCGAAAATATTCAGCGTGAAGATTTAAACGCGATGGAAGAAGCACAAGCATTAGACCGTCTAATGAACGAATTCTCCCTAACTCATCAAGAAGTCGCTGAAGCCGTAGGTAAATCTCGCACAACCGTGACGAACTTGCTTCGCCTTAACAATCTTAATGATGACGTTAAATTGTTAGTGGAGCATGGTGATATTGAAATGGGCCATGCTCGCGCATTGCTTGCCCTTGATGGTGATAAGCAATCAGAAGCGGCAAATGTTGTTTCAGGTAAAGGTTTAACGGTTCGTGATACAGAAAAGCTGGTCAAAAAGCTGCTTGAACCAGAAAAACCGAAGCTAGAGAAGCAAATTGATCCTGATGTGCAAAACCTTATGACCCGACTTTCAGAAAATTTAGGGGCACCGGTAACAATAGACCATAATGCAAAAGGGAAAGGTAAATTAGTCATTAGCTTTGACGATTTACAACAATTAGACGGAATAATAACTAAAATTCAATAAGTTATATTTATATGCTGAAAGGTAGTAGGCATTAATAGTGAGGCCATTCATTCCTAATACTTGGGCTGTGGACAGCCTCCTTTCCGGTTATAGCGTTAGAATATTTTCAGAATAGCTTTCAAAATGCGATGTACTGTTGAAAAATGTCGGTAAAACAGTATACTTCTGACGCTTTTCGTTAGACATGAACAAGCAGTAGGGCAACGTGAAAAACAAGTTAGCTGAACACGGATTATTTATTGCCAAAAAAGGCATTCTGTTTCAGTTAGTCACGGCACTAATAATAACCCTTTTGGCGGGTATTATCGCAGGTCAACATTCTGCAATATCAACCGCCGCTGGCGCAGTAATAAGTATACTGCCAACAGCCATTTTTTCGGGGTTTGCATTTAAATATGCTGGTGCGAGTAAAAACGAACTTGTTGCCCAAAGTTTTAGCCAAGGTTCAAAATTGAAACTGGCACTGACAATCATTTTATTTGTAGTGACATTTGCAGGCCTAAATGCCTCGCCACTAGAAGTTTTTGTGGCTTATGTCGTTACAACCGCCAGTCACGCACTGGCCATGTTCCGTTATGGTACGAAGTAGTCAAACAATAACGATTAATAAATAGCTACTGAATACTTGCTTACGAATATGTACTGGAACCAGTCACCAATTTTTACACTTTACAACTTAGGTTAAACAATGGCATCTGAATACACTACCTCAGAATATATCAAGCACCACTTGACCAATGCCACCATGTGCTCAACCGACAACGGAATTGCTTTTAACAAAGCATGCTCTGATGCAGGTTTTTGGGCGTGGCATGTCGACACACTAGCCTGGTCAATTGGCCTTGGCATACTATTTCTTGTTGTTTTTAGAAGCGTAGCTTCAAAAGCCACTACAGGCGTTCCTGGTAAAATGCAGGCGTTTGTGGAATTGGTTATTGAGTTCGTTGACGACAACGTAAAAAGTACCTTCCATGGAAGAAGTGCGCTAATTGCACCACTTGCACTAACTATTTTTGTTTGGGTTTTATTGATGAACCTGATGGATTTAGTGCCAGTTGACCTTATTCCTTGGGTTGCAGGCCTTGTTGGTCAGCACGCGTTCGGTATGGACCCTCATGATGTTTATATGAAGGCTGTCCCTACTACCGACCTTAACCTGACGTTTGCTTTAGCGTCTGGTGTGTTCATCCTAATTCTTTTCTACTCTATTAAAATGAAGGGCATCAGCGGTTTTGCAAAAGAACTTACTATGCAACCGTTCGGTCACCCTGTATTCATCCCAGTAAACTTTATTCTGGAATCAGTTACCTTACTTGCACGCCCGCTTTCATTAGCTCTGCGTTTATTCGGTAACTTATACGCCAGTGAGCTAATCTTTATCTTGATAGCCACTATTGGTTACTTCCAGTTACCTTTGCACTTTATGTGGGCCGTATTCCATATTTTGGTTCTCCCTCTACAAGCGTTTATTTTCATGATGCTCACCATCGTGTACTTAAGCTTGGCGTGTGAAGACCACTAGTAAGCATTGACCCGCGTTGGTAATACCTGGATTGACCGGCGCGGTTAATAACCGAGTTCTACTTTTAACATTAACTTTAAATTTAACTTAAATCGGAGACGTACATGTTATACATCGCAGTTGCACTACTGATCGGTCTTGGTGCCCTTGGTACCGCTATTGGTTTCGGTCTGCTGGGTGGTAAATTCCTAGAATCTGCTGCTCGCCAACCTGAACTAGCACCTCAACTTCAAGTGAAGATGTTCATCGTAGCAGGTCTTATCGACGCTATCGCGATGATCGGTGTTGGTATCGCTCTATACCTATTGTTCGCTGTTGGTGCTTAATTTTACTACACACTTTTTTAGCGAACTTTTAGAGGAGGGGCGATTGTGAATTTTAACGCCACTTTTATTGGTCAATTAATCGCCTTCGCTGTGTTCGTGGTGTTCTGCATGAAATATGTGTGGCCACCGCTGATGGCAGCGATTGAAGAACGTCAAAAGAAGATAGCCGATGGGCTTGAAGCTTCTGAACGGGCAGAGAAAGACTTAGAACTTGCTCAAGCGAAAGCCACTGAGCAAATGAAAGATGCGAAAGCGCAAGCAGCCGACATTATCGAGCAAGCCAAAAAGCGCGCCAACCAATTGGTTGACGAAGAAACGCAGAAGGGCCATGCAGAACGCGAGAAGATTATTGCTTCTGGCTACACCGAAATTGAAGCTGAACGCAATCGTGCCAAAGAAGATTTGCGCAAGCAAGTGTCTGCATTAGCAGTAGCTGGCGCACAGCAAATCTTACAACGTGAAATTGATGCTAACGCACAAAACGACATTGTTGAAAAACTTGTCGCTGAGCTTTAAGAGGGAGATGAGCCATGTCTGAATTGACAACCGTTGCTCGTCCTTACGCTAAAGCAGCTTTCGATTTCGCCGTCGAGAAGAATGCCATTGCGAAGTGGCAAGAAATGCTGACCTTTGCAGGTGCAGTAGCACAAAACGATGATATGCATCAGTTGTTATCTGGAGCAGTAGCTGCAGATACGCTGGCTGGCATTTTCATCAATGTTTGTGGTGAGCAACTCGATGATCATGGTCAAAATCTAGTAAAGATTTTGGCTGAAAATAAACGTTTAGCCGCGTTGCCTGAAATTTCAAATGTGTTTGATGCGTTTAAAGCTGATTACGACAAAGAAATTGAAGTAGACGTAACTTCAGCCTCTGCGCTGAACGATGCACAAAAAACCGATTTGGTTGCATCGTTGGAAAAACGTTTGGCACGTAAAGTGAAGCTTAATTGTAACGTGAATCCTGACCTGATCGCTGGCATGGTTATTAAAGCCGGCGATACAGTAATAGATGGTTCCGTAAAATCGAAATTGAACCGTCTAGCAGACGCGTTGCAAGCATAACGGGGATAAGAGCATGCAACTTAATTCCACTGAAATTGCTGAACTGATCAAGAAAAGAATTGAACAGTTCAATGTAAGCAGTGAAGCACGCAATGAAGGTACTATCGTCGCAGTAACTGACGGTATTATCCGCATTCATGGCCTTGCCGATGTAATGCAAGGTGAAATGATTGAGCTTCCTGGAAGCCGCTACGCTATTGCACTAAACCTTGAGCGAGACTCTGTAGGTGCGGTTGTAATGGGTCCATATGCGGACTTACAGGAAGGCGTAAAAGTACAATCTACTGGCCGTATTCTTGAAGTACCTGTTGGTAATGCCCTACTAGGTCGTGTTGTAAACACACTTGGTGAGCCTATCGACGGTAAAGGCGCCATTGATGCAGCTGGCTTTGAGCCAGTAGAAAAGATTGCACCTGGTGTAATCGAGCGTCAATCGGTAGATCAGCCAATCCAAACTGGTTATAAGTCAGTTGATGCCATGATCCCAGTTGGTCGTGGTCAACGTGAACTTATCATCGGCGACCGTCAGTGTGGTAAAACCGCAATGGCAATCGACGCTATCATCAACCAAAAAGGTACAGGCATTAAATGTGTGTACGTGGCGGTTGGTCAAAAAGCTTCTACTATCGCTAACGTGGTACGTAAGCTTGAAGAGCACGACGCATTGGGTCACACCATTATCGTTGCTGCTTCTGCGTCTGAGTCTGCTGCATTGCAATACCTTGCACCATACTCTGGTTGTACTATGGGTGAATACTTCCGTGACCGCGGTGAAGATGCGCTAATCGTATATGATGATTTGTCTAAGCAAGCTGTTGCTTACCGTCAAATTTCATTGCTACTTAAGCGTCCTCCTGGTCGTGAAGCTTACCCTGGTGACGTTTTCTATCTTCACTCTCGTTTGCTAGAACGTGCTGCTCGTGTAAACGAACAATACGTTGAGCGTTACACAAACGGTGAAGTAAAAGGCAAAACCGGTTCATTAACTGCGCTTCCAATTATCGAAACGCAAGCTGGTGACGTATCTGCTTTCGTACCTACCAACGTAATCTCGATTACAGATGGTCAGATCTTCTTAGAAACTGACTTGTTTAACGCAGGTATCCGTCCAGCGGTTAACGCTGGTGTATCAGTATCTCGTGTTGGTGGTGCTGCGCAAACTAAAATCATCAAGAAGCTGGGCGGTGGTATTCGTCTTGCACTTGCTCAGTATCGTGAATTGGCGGCATTCTCGCAGTTCGCATCTGACCTTGATGATGCAACCCGTGAGCAACTTGAGCACGGTGAGCGCGTAACAGAGCTAATGAAACAGAAACAATATGCACCACTGTCTATTGCAGATATGGGCGTATCATTGTTCGCGGTTGAAAAAGGTTTCCTTAAGGACGTTGAGCTTGGCAAAATCTTAGATTTTGAAGCGGCTCTTCATTCTTACATGAACAGCGAAAACGCTGACCTTATGAAGACTATCAACGAAACTGGTAACTTCAACGACGAAATCGCCGCTAAGTTAGCTGACGCTTTAACACAATTTAAAGCGACACAAACTTGGTAATCAATGCAGCCGATGATGTGTAAACACCATCGGCTTCACGTTGAGTAATCGGAGAGATAGTCATGGCCAGCGGTAAAGAAATAAAAGGTAAGATTGGGAGTATTAAAAATACTCAAAAGATTACCAGTGCAATGGAAATGGTTGCTGCGTCCAAAATGAAACGGGCGCAAGAACGTATGGCCTCTGGCCGTCCATATGCGCAAAACATGCTAAAAGTGATTGGTCACATTGCTAACGGTAACCTTGAGTTCCGCCATCCTTATTTGGAAGAGCGTGAAGTTAAGCGCGTCGGCTACATTGTGATTTCTACTGACCGAGGCTTGTGTGGTGGCTTAAACAGTAATGAATTTAAGCTTGTCACTCAGGACGTCAAAAAATGGCGTGACCAAGGTGTAGAAGTGGACTTCGCTGCATTAGGTTCTAAAGCGTGCTCATTCTTCAACCGTTTTGGTGGCACTTTGCTTGCCGCTGAATCTGGATTGGGTGATAAGCCGTCTGTGAGCGATGTAGTAGGTGTTGTACGCGTAATGCTTAAAGCTTACGACGAAGGCAAATTAGACCGAGTTTTCTTGGTATTTAATGACTTCGTAAACACCATGACACAGAAGCCTGTGATCAATCAGTTATTGCCTTTGCCAAAGTCTGAAGACGAAGAATATAAGCATCGTTGGGACTACATATACGAACCAGATCCAAAAGAAATTTTGGAAGCATTAATGGTGCGTTACATTGAGTCTCAGGTTTATCAGGGTGTTGTAGAAAACGCGGCGTCAGAACAAGCTGCGCGAATGGTTGCCATGAAGGCAGCAACCGACAATGCTGGTGACTTAATTGATGAGTTACAACTGATATATAACAAAGCGCGTCAAGCTGCAATCACACAAGAAATTAGTGAGATTGTGAGCGGTGCCGCAGCGGTGTAGGCAAAGGTTTCTAAAAGATAACGAGGACAAATTATGAGTCAAGGTAAGGTCGTCCAAATCATTGGCGCCGTTGTGGACATTGAGTTTCCACAAACTGCGGTACCAAGAGTTTATGACGCACTACGAGTTACCGAAGGTGGCTTGTCTGGGTTAACCCTAGAAGTGCAACAACAATTAGGTGGCGGTGTAGTTCGCTCTATCGCCCTAGGTTCTACTGATGGCTTACAGCGCGGTTTGGCTGTAGAGAACACTGAAAACCCTATTATGGTTCCAGTGGGTACAGCTACACTTGGCCGTATCATGGACGTATTGGGTAACCCAATCGACGAAGCAGGCCCAATTGGCGAAGAAGACCGTATGTCTATTCACCGTGCAGCGCCTAGCTACGAAGATCAGTCTAGCTCAGTAGAATTACTAGAAACTGGTATCAAAGTAATCGACTTGGTTTGCCCATTCGCTAAGGGTGGTAAAGTTGGTCTATTCGGTGGTGCTGGTGTAGGTAAAACTGTAAACATGATGGAGCTTATCCGTAACATCGCAATCGAACACAGTGGTTTCTCTGTATTCGCTGGTGTTGGTGAGCGTACTCGTGAAGGTAACGATTTCTACCATGAAATGAACGACTCTAACGTACTTGATAAAGTATCGTTGGTTTACGGCCAAATGAATGAGCCTCCTGGTAACCGTTTACGTGTTGCTTTGACAGGTCTTACTATGGCTGAGAAGTTCCGTGACGAAGGTCGTGACGTACTTTTCTTCGTAGATAACATCTACCGTTATACCCTAGCTGGAACAGAAGTATCTGCTCTTCTAGGTCGTATGCCGTCTGCGGTAGGTTACCAGCCTACACTTGCAGAAGAGATGGGTGTACTTCAAGAACGTATTACGTCAACGAAGACAGGTTCAATCACGTCAATCCAAGCGGTATACGTACCTGCGGATGACTTGACGGATCCATCTCCGGCAACCACCTTTGCTCACTTAGACGCAACAGTTGTACTTTCTCGTGATATCGCGTCTCTTGGTATCTACCCTGCGGTAGACCCACTAGATTCAACTTCACGTCAGCTTGACCCATTAGTTATCGGTCAAGAGCACTACGACGTAGCACGTGGCGTACAAACTGTACTTCAGCGTTACAAAGAGTTGAAAGACATCATTGCCATCCTAGGTATGGACGAGTTGTCTGAAGAAGACAAGCAAGTGGTATCACGTGCTCGTAAAATTCAGCGCTTCCTTTCTCAGCCTTTCTTCGTAGCAGAAGTATTCACTGGCTCTCCAGGTAAATATGTATCGCTTAAAGACACTATCAGTGGCTTTAAAGGTATCCTGGAAGGTGAATATGACTCTCTACCAGAACAAGCCTTCTACATGGTTGGTTCTATCGAAGAAGCGCAAGAGAAAGCCAATAAAGCATAATTATGTGGCTGACTCTGTCAGCCTATTAATGTGCTAACGTACCTAATCAGGAGGTTCTATGGCAGCAATGACAGTACATTTGGACGTAGTAAGCGCAGAAAAAGAAATTTTTTCTGGTCTTGTCGAAACGATCCAAGTGACAGGTAGCGAAGGTGAACTAGGTATACACCCAGGTCACGCGCCACTTATCTCTGCTATTAAACCTGGTATGGTGCGTTTGGTTAAGCAGTTCGGTGAAGAAGAAATTATTTACGTTGCTGGTGGTGTACTAGAAGTACAGCCTGGTAATGTCACCGTACTGGCTGATACTGCGGTTCGTGCAGAAGATCTTGACGAGCAAGCAGCAGAAGAAGCCAAACGACGTGCTGAAGAGCACATCGCCAACCCAGGCGCAGACTTTGATTACGCAGAAGCAGCTCAAGAGCTGTCTGAAGCTATCGCACAACTTCGCCTTATTCAGAAGTTACGCAAGTAATCTAATAGCTGTTCATAAAAACCCGCCTTTTGGCGGGTTTTTTTATTTAAATAGATGGATAAACAGTGTAAATAAAAACGCCAATCGATTAACATAAGGATTGCTGAATATAATGATTGTCTACGCAGATTGTGACTAATTAGTAGTAATATAAAAGCAGTCTGTCCGTATCCTTTCGTTAGTAGATACGATGGTTTTATGAAAATAGCTCCCCCAACTAGTAAACCGCAACAGTTTATTGGATTATTTCCTTTATTAGTTTTATTAGCGATACCGCTATTGAATATGTACTCGGGTGCCTTTTACTGGCCGGATTCAGGCGATATGGTTGCACAGCGAAGCTTTAATTCTGCGGTAAGTATTTCGTTATTTATTGGGTATTTTTGGTTTAGCTTTCGTTACATTCATCAAAACGTAGCCAGCAGTTTAATTTCTTTATTGGTAAAAAAAAATCAGCTCGGTCAGTTTTCAGTACACAGGCAAAAGCTAACGAAAGCGTTTCATCACCAAATTGTAAACTCATTGATAATTTCATCTATGTTCATGGCTGTATTAGCATTTCTAGGCGATGTTAGTAATGAAAGCTATAACATCAAAGGCATTTCATACATTGCATCATTTGTTACTTTTAGCCTTCTCACTTCCTTATTTTTGTTTCAAGTAAGATCGAATGTGACCTACCTGCTAAGACAGGTACTTCCAGGAACCAATAAGTCCTCTGACTATTGGGCGTCTTTTAGCGTAATTACCAAGCTTTCTCTGACTAATGCCCTATTTGCCTTAGGCCTATTAACCGTTCTGCCAATATTTTGGTTTAACGTTGTAGTGTCACCTTTGGAAGTGATAGCGGTGGTAAGTATGTCACTGTTAATTGTGGCATATACATTCACGCCCTTGTTGAAATTAAAATTGATTTTAAAGCAGCAGAAAACTCGTACCTTAAACCAAGGTCAAAGTGTTACGAACAATCACAACCGCGATGATAGGCAGCCAAAAGTGGTTCGTGCACCCAGTGAAGTATGCAACAGCAGTGATAAACTAAAAACAATAGCTGCGGTGGTATTAGTTCCCGTGTCGTGGGGACTGGTGTCAATGGTTGAAACGTTGATTTAGTTCGTCAGCTTTACAGCCAGTCTTAGATGACGATATTTAAGTACTTTTTAAATTTGGTTTGCTCTTCCTATACCCGTATAATTCAAAGTTCAGCGTTCAGTAAACGCAAACGTCCCCTTTCCTATTGATTAAAATTAGCGATTAAAAATACGATGAAGTTCAGTGCTTACGAGAGTAACCGCAATGTAGTAAGTGTATGGGCGTACCCACTCTTCTTAGTATTAATTTTGCTACTTATACATAATTGGACCGGTGCATTAACATGGCCTGTTCTCGATGATGACCATCAACGAGATTTTAATACGGCGCTAGGCACTACGCTGCTTTCTGGATTTTTTTGGCTTACGATTAGAAATGTGCATAAGAATGCGGCAAGTACGTTAATTGCAGCGTTAGTAAGCTTAGAAAAATTAAGTCAGTATAATCATCATCGCGGTGTGTTAAGTAGGCAGTTCGCTAAACACCTCATGTGGTCAACCTCGGTTGGGGTGATCATGCCCGTGGCTTATTTATTATCAGAAGGGCTTGTGACACGGATAGATGAGCCAGAAGTGCTTGTTATCGCACTCACATCCATCCCTTTTTGGTTATTGTTAACGCTCTTTATTTTACAGGTATTTAGCAACACTCATTATTTGCAGAAGCTGGCATCAACAGAACATTCTGATTCTATAAAAGAGCTGAATTCGCTGCGTGAAATATTCAACATGGCCCTGTCGAATACCTTAATTGCGGTTAGTGGATTTGCGTTAACACCGATTTTTTGGATCAACAAACCTGTCCCTTTCTTCGACATTGTGATTCTCACCGTTTACGCCGGTTTAATTTCAGCGTATTTGTTTTTACCCATGATAATAGTGGCTAAACGAATGCGTACCGTGTCAAACATCATGATGACAGAGCATGAAAGCGAAATTACTCAGTTAATTCGTCAGCAGGCAAATAGCGGCGAAACGTCAACGCTAAGTAAGAAAATAGAGTCGATAGAAACCAATAAAGAAACGTTACGTAAAATTTTGAGCAAATCCCAAAAGCTTAGATTGCTTATGTGCATGATGCCTTTACCAACTTCTTGGTTTGTCTTTCTATTTGTAGAATACTTCTACTACGGGTAGCTTATAGGGTAAGTAAATTTCAAAAGGAGAGTGACATGCTAATTTACGGTGATAAGCGATCTGGTAATTGCTATAAATTGCAGCTTTTGCTGGCATTACTTGGGAAGGCATGTGAGTGGATTGATGTCGATATTCTTAAAGGAGAGTGCCGAACAGATGCCTTCCTAGCTAAGTCCCCTAACGGTAAAATTCCTATTCTAGAGCTAGATGATGGACGTGTGTTGTCTGAGTCTAACGCCATAATGCATTATTTAGCATCGGGCTCTACGTTCATCCCCACCTCACCCTTTACTTTTGCCACTTTATTACAATGGCAATTCTTCGAGCAATACAGTCACGAACCCTATATTGCGGTCGCGCGCTATATCAACCTTTACCTTGGATTACCTGAAGATAAAAAAGCAGAATATGAGGCGAAGCAAGCTGGCGGCTACAGAGCGCTTGAAGTAATGGACAAACAACTTAGCCAAACCCCGTTTTTGCTAGGTAATCATGTTTCGCTGGCAGATATCTCACTATTTGCCTATACCCATGTTGCACACGAGGGAGGCTTCGATCTTGCTGCTTACCCCGCGATAAGAAACTGGATAACACTGATTAAGGACCAAAAAGGGTTTATTCCAATGGATGCCTAGGGGTTAGGTCTCTCGCTGGTGGGATTTTGGCCCTCTCCAATTATCTTGCATGGCCTCTTGTAACTTTATGAAAGGCTGAGTATCAATATTATATAGTGTGTTTAATGAATAGGCCGTTGCTTCAAGAGTTGATAACCCTTCACGAATTCGAGTATGCCTTATTCTATATTGTGTAGAGGGGGCGTGCTCGAAATGAAAGCTCGGTATAGACGATAACCATGGAAATTGTTGTAACACAGCATAAGCTTGCTTCCAGCTACCGTCTATGACTAATAGAGTTTGAAGCGCTGAAGCAATGTGCTCTCGTTGTGACTCAAGTGCAATACTGCGTTCACTAGGGTATAAAAGTGCTTTCGATTGAACACTGCATCTTGAAGCTAATAATTCCATTTCGCTAATACTATCGGTGGTAATTATTTCCACATCATTAGCGCAAAGCTTTATTAGTCTCGCCGTATTTTTAGCATTGGCAGACTCTTTAACGTGTTGAATTACAATAATCTTGATTGGTATTATAACCAAAGATACCGCATCACAAATACAGGTGTTTATAGGGTAATTGCACTGTTTACATTTAGCTCTCATAGTCGTATTTCGAAAAAATCCCTGTTTTTAAACCGTTAAAAATAGTTAGAATGGATAATATGCATTATGGTTAATGTAGCGATACAATCCAAAATACTAAAAACGCTTTCAATTGTACCAAGTGGTTACGTAGTCAGCTATGGGCAGTTAGCTGACCTTGCAGGCTTGCCCGGTAAGGCTAGACTTGTAGGAAAGTGCTTAAAAGACTCTGATGCGAC
Organism: Alteromonas stellipolaris; assembly: GCF_001562115.1. NCBI lineage: Bacteria > Pseudomonadati > Pseudomonadota > Gammaproteobacteria > Alteromonadales > Alteromonadaceae > Alteromonas > Alteromonas stellipolaris. The sequence goes on along the minus strand of NZ_CP013926.1, from coordinate 4,629,283 downwards.
TACTCGATGGCATCGAGTTATAAGGTCCGATGGAAAAATAGCGTTTCCGGCAGGATCTGAGCTAGCAGAAGAGCAGCGATCATTGCTTGTATCGGAAGGGATTGTAGTTAAAAACCATAGAGTGAACATGAAAGTTTATGGTTGGAAACCAAGTTTATATACTTTATTGGCAGAGCTAGAGAAGTAATTATATGAACTTATGTTTGGCATAAATTATCACACAGTAGGTGTGGCGTTTTTTAAAGTGGTATTTCACTCATAATGCTCAAAAAAATTACAATAAAGGACTTGAAGCCAGGGATGTTTGTTCATCAGATCCTGGAGCAAAAGGGTCAACTTTCAGTTAAAAGCCAAGGACGAGTTACCTCGCAGGCTATTGCTGATGCTCTTAAAAAGAAAGGCGTGCTAACCCTTGTTGTCGATACTGATAAAGCATTTAGTGTATCTTCAGGTGAACCTGCACCTAAAAAAGAAGCGCCGGTAAGCAAAAAAATAGAAGAGAAAGTGCCTAAGGTAAGCCTTGAAAACGAATTGACCCGCGCAACTAAGTTGCACGTGCAAGGTAAGCGCATCCAAAAGCAGCTGCTTAACAGTGTTAAAAAAGCACAGCCTTTTGATAGCAGTATTCCGAAAGAATTTTCAGCAAAGTTGGTTTCTTCAGTAGACCGCAACCCCGATGCGTTATTGTGCCTGACGAAAATTCGTGAAAAGGACGATTACCTACTCGAACACTCTTTGAATGTGGCCATTTTACTGGCTAACTTTGGGCGTCATTTAGGGATGTCTGAAAGTGAAGTTCAAGATCTCTCCTATTCAGGCTTTCTTCATGATCTGGGTAAAATTCAAATACCAGATGAGATTCTGCACAAACCTGGCCGTTTAACCGATGATGAAATGGACATTATGAAAGGGCATGTTAAACATGGTGTCGATTATTTGAATGAAACCGACTTAGACAAGGCCTTAATTAGAACTATCAGCGAGCATCATGAGCGCTTAGATGGTTTAGGGTACCCTATGGGCACTAAAGGTGAAAATATAAGCCGTGAAGGCCGCATGTTGGCTATTGCGGATATGTACGATGCCCTAACTGCAGATAGAGTTTACAAATCTGGCATGTCGAGCCAAAAAGCGTTTTCTATTTTACTCAGTGATGCGCCGTCTCGATTAGATTTACCATTGGTTCAACAATTTATTAAATGTATGGGGATCTATCCGGTAGGAAGCCTAGTACTCCTGTCGAACGAACGACTTGCCATGGTTTTAGAGCAAACAGATTCCCCATTAGCGCCTAAAGTTAAGGTATTTTATTCTGTAAGAAATGCACATTTCTTGGAACCAAAAGATATCGACTTAGCGTCGGAAAAAACCGTTAAGGTTTCAAAAGCGGCTATTGCTTCTGATTATAAAATTGATGTGAACGCCTTTTTCGAACGCTCGGTGTCTATTGGGTAAGCGCGTTAAATACAATACAGTGTATATATTCGGTATAAGTTCAGCATTGGGATAGGCACACACCGTCGTAGAAATGCGACTAAGTAAGAACGTTGCGTTGGTCTGTACCCTTTACAAAGATTTTCGCGTTATATATCTCAACATTAATTAAACGGCGGGCGCAGACAGCTCGTATTTACGCGTTTATCAAAATATTACTTGTCGAAGTAAGGCATCCCACGGCTAGCACTACAGGCAGCCGTTTAGCTTACGTTCAGTTTACTTCCTCTATAATGCCCTTAACGTTTTTTGTTTATTGGTTACACTCAAGCCAATTGATGAATGTGGAATACATATTGCTGCACTTCCTGCTTAACAGTGTTTAATAAATATTGCTCAACAATTATTGCATAATGTAATGAGGCGATAATTTAATAGCAGTAAAGATAGAAGTGACGCGAGTGTGCAAGTGGAAAGCTTAAAAGTAAGCGTAAGCTCGCCTTCACCGTAATAATTAATAACGACGTACCGAGGATGTTATGAAAAAGAAAATAGGAATTACTTTAATTGCGGCATCTTTAGCCGTTGCCGGCTGTGCTAATGATCCTTCAAACTCTCAAAAAGGCGCAGCCATTGGAGCTGTTGTAGGCGCATTGTTAGGTAAGGCAACGGGAGATAATGACAAAAGTCGTTACGCTTGGGGTGCGGCAGTAGGTGCAATTGCAGGTGGCGCGATTGGCGGTTACATGGACAAGCAAGAAGAAGCGCTTCGAAGTGAATTATCTGATACCGGCGTTCAAGTGGTTCGAGAAGGTGATAACTTACGTTTGATCATGCCTGGCGATATAACTTTTGCTACAGACAGTTCTTCTATCAGCCCCAACTTTAATCCAGTCCTTCAAGATGTTGCGAAAGTAGTAAACAACTACGAAAAAACAGTGCTGATGATAAAAGGTCACACTGATGACACAGGCTCGGAACAATATAACCAAGGGTTGTCTGAGCGCCGTGCAGGTGCGGTTAGAAACGTACTATTGAACTACAGCGTTAACTCTACACGTATCACTACAGTAGGTATGGGTGAGTATCAACCTAAAGTGCCAAACGATACTGCTGCTAATAGGTCGATGAACCGCCGCGTAGAACTCGAGATTCAGCCGCTAACTCAGTCATAGCGTTAGCTGTTAACCAAAAAAAAAGGGCCTTTATTGGCCCTTTTTTCTGTGTGATTTAATTTGCTCTGCGACGCTATCGGCTAGCGCATTCGGAATGGGAATGGTTAAGTGGTATTGGCTTACTTTCCACTCGTTGTTCACAAGTACCAATACTCCAGTTCCACGTGTTACCCCTAAACTATCATTGTCTAGAAGTTCATCGAACCACGCTACGTCGCGATTATTAGAAAAATATATATGCCTTGAATGGGGTGTATATGTCCAACCCCGCCCTTTTGAAAAATGAGGTTGTGCGTATGCTTTAAAGGCATTAATGGTCCATATCTCATTCGCATCTGTTCCAATGAAAACGGCATTGTCGCTATACAGTGAAAAATAATCATCGAAGTTTGCATCGGAAGCAAATTGGTGTAGTGAATCAAGCACCCTATTTACCTTTTCTTCAGCTTCTAGCAAGGGCTGAGCTTTGCTATTATGAGATTTGTTACTCTGAGCTTTGACAAAGATATGCGGTTGTACCGTTGAGGTTAATGCCTCAGCAGCAACAGCATTTAAACAACTTAGAAAGAAATAAAGGGTAATAGTTAAACGCATATAAGTCGCTCCGAAAGAACACTAGAGGTTTCACATGAAACATGTGCAAAGCAGTTTATCGTAAATAGAAACAGTGCAATAGCGCAGTTTCGCTTTGTTCATGTGTGCTTATGCGCGCTTAAAAAGACACCTATTCCGAGCCCTTTATAGGGATCTCATAATAGAGAGAGCTTAGAAGAAAAACCTAGGCCTCATACGCCATAGTTGACTCTCGTACAATCAACGAAGGTTGAAACAATGTTTGCACTTCATCTTTGTAGCCATAAACCACATTTAAAATATGACGTGCTGACATTGCAGCCATGTCGGAGATAGGGTTGCTAACCGTGGTGAGGCGTGGGAATACATGGTGAGCAAAAACAGCATCATCAAAACCTACAATAGACAAATCTTGTGGCAGGTTCATTCCTAAATCTCTAGCGCAGCTCATTGCACCTGAAGCCATCCAATCATTAGCACATACCAGCGCTGAAAAAGGCGAATCTCCTGACAGCAGCTCCAATAGACCAGCTTTACCATCTTCTTCAGTGTAATCCCCTTCAAACACTAAGTTCGGTGTAAAGGCTATACCTGCTTCTTTGAGCGCGCGTTTATGACCGGCTAATCGTTGATTGGCGTCGCATTTATCAGAAGGCCCCGATATATAGGCAATACTTTTATGGCCTAGGCTAATTAGGTGTTGAGTAGCTAAATAGCCGCCTTTTTCATTGTCTAACACAATACACCCTTCACCCACGCCATTAACTTGGCGGTTAACTAAAGAAATTGGGAGGCGAGAAGCATTAAGTGTTTTTAAATACTCATCACTCATGGCTTCAGCGTGCATGATGATAGCATCGCAATTACGGCCAATTAAAAACTCGACGGCATCTTGTTCGGTTTCTAAATTATTGTGTCCTACCGTAATAATAACGTGCTTATCAGCGGCCCTTAGCGTTAGCTCTACAGCTTGCATCAAGTCACCAAAAAATGGCGAGTTTAGTTCTGAAACTAGAATGCCAACACTATCTGAGCGGCTGGTGGCCAGTGAACGGGCGATAGAGTTGGGGCGGTAGTTTAGCGCTAGCATGGCTTCTTCTACCTTGGCTTTTAAGGTGGGATTTACAGTAGTTTTACCGTTCAATACCCGAGATACCGTCGACAACGAGACCCCTGCCTTATCAGCTACTTCATAGATTGTTGCCACGTATCACTTCCCCCAACTTAGTTTTGATGCTCATTAATGCAGTGTTCGCATTACATAAAGCATTATGCCGTTATTCAGGCAGTTGCGCTACGACGCTTGAGTAAAGTCTCTGTCACTTCTTGCTGGCGCGCATCGGTAAGCGGATAAAACATAATAAGGAGTGCGCCGGCTATACCGAAACAGGCAGGTATCCAGCTCATCAATGCTTGCATACCTGGAAGGGTTTGCGTAATAGAGTCAACTTGCATGCCGTCATAGCCATAACTGCCTAGCACTAACAGTACTAATGCGCCCGCAAAGCCCCCACCAGTTTTCTGTACGAAAGACCCTGCCGAGTATATTAAGCCTGTTGCTCGTCGGCCTGTGCGCCATTCGTTATAGTCTGCAGAGTCGCCCAACATGGAAAAGAATAAGGTTGGCATTATCGCAGCGAAAAATTCCGCACCACAGCCTAATACAAATATGCCCGTCACAGATCCTTGTGGCACAAAGTAAATCGCACATGTCAGAGCGCTGCTGGCCAATAACGAGATAACAAATAGCTTTTTCCGGCCCATATAACGCGACAGCGATGGCGTCGCCAATGCGCCCAATATCGAGACCACCAATAAGGCGATAAAATAGTATCCAGTGAGCAATTCATCTCCAACGTAATACTTGAAGTAATAGGCAATGACACCGTACTTAATGCCGTTAAACATCATAGTAAGGAAGCCCATACCTAACAAAATGACCCATGGCTTATTGGTAAGCAAATCAATGATGTCTTGTTGTGAACGGCTATTTTGCGTTTCAGGTCGGTTAACAAGGCGCTTAATGAAGAAAGAGGTTACAGAAATAACGACAACGAAAGCGATACCACTTGGCCAATTTCGATAATAGAAAAAGGCCGTTATGGCTGACAGTGGAAATAGAATGAGTGGTAATTGACGAGACAAATCCTTTAGCTCTTGAAGTAAGCTTGCTCCGTCGTTTTGCACGACTGGCACCCTTTCTTTAGTGGTCGCTACCGTTGTGAACATGAGTGCGACCAACAGAGTAGCAAAAAGATACATGGCATATTGATACCCCTTTGCGGTATTGCCTTCTCCGAAAAATTCAACCAGCATCGGTAAACAACCCATAACTAGCAGGCCGCCCATAAACGCCCCAGCAAATCGAAAGCCAGATAAACTGGTGCGTTCCCTATCATCACTTGTCATCACGCCCATTAATGCGGAATAAGGTACGTTATTCACCGTGTAAGCTAGCGTTAGGCCTATATAGGTTAGGTAGGCATAGATAAGCTTATTTGAGTAAGAAAAATCAGGGGTGGTGAAACACAGCACCATAAATAAGCCTAGAAATGGGGTAGAACCTAATATCCAAGGCCGAAATTTACCCAGTTTAGTTTGTGTTCTATCAGCAATCATTCCCATGATAATGTCGGTGACACCATCAGTAAGGCGTACCACCAAAAAAAGCATAGCGGCCGCAGCCGCCGTTAACCCAAAGGTATCGGTGTAGAACACCGCTAAGTATGCAAGGGCACCACGCCAAACTAGATTAGCCGCTGCATCACCCAACCCATAACCAATCTTTTCCCTTACACTTAACGAATGATCCACAGCGTATTCCTTTTATTTTTGTTATTTACGACTAGCTAATAAACGTTGGTAAGCCTTCGCGCTATTCTTAAAAGTACGTTCTTGTGTATCAAAATCAACATATACAAGCCCGAATCGTTTTTCATAGCCCTCAGCCCATTCGAAGTTATCCATGAGGCTCCACGCGAAGTAACCACTCACTTCGACGCCAGATTCCATTGCCTCGTTAACCGCGTTTAAGTGACCCGTGTAATAGTCGATTCTACCCTCATCATCTACCATACCATCTTCAACGACATCTGCCATGGCAGCCCCGTTTTCAGTAATGTACACAGGAGGTAGTTTATAGCGCTTATTCAAAGAAACGAGTAGTTCGCGTAAGGCTTCAGGGTAAATTTCCCAACCGATATCTGTCATGGGTGCTTGATGGGCGTGCTCGTGGAATAGGTTTTCAGCTTTAATGGGGGCAGAGTAGTGAAGTCGGGTGTAGAAATTAATACCAAGAAAATCTAAAGGCTGACAGATAATTTCCATATCGCCTGATTCAATAGGAGGTTTATCATTATCTGCTAATGCATCAATAACATAGGGGTAACTACCTTCCATTACAGGTTGCATATACCATTGATTAATATATTGATCTGCCATTTCTGTAGCAAGTTTGTCGGCCTCTGAATCTGATGCGCTGTAGCATGGTGTAAAATTTAAAACGATGCCGTTCAAAGCATGAGGAGCATTCTTTCTTAGAACTTGCATGCCTAATCCGTGGGCAAGTAAAATGTGATGTGCGGCCGCTCTACCCCGCTTTCTTCCTTTTCGTCCAGGGGCATGAACACCAATTTCGTAGCCTAAATATGCAGAGCAAAAGGGTTCATTAAAGGTGGCATAGGAATAAACTCGCTCACCAAAGGCAGCGGTAATTTTGTCTGCATAGTTTGCAAAATCGTACGCGGTTTGACGATATAGCCACCCGCCTTTATCTTCTAAATACTGTGGTAAGTCCCAATGATAAAGGGTAACAAAAGGCTTTATGTTCGCTTCAATTAACACATCAAGTAATTGAATATAAAAAGAAACGCCCTTTCTGTTCAGTTCTCCATCCTGATTCATTACTCGTGGCCAAGATATAGAAAAGCGATACGCATCTACGCCAAGCTGTTTAAGCATTTCGACATCATCACGCCATCTAAGGATGTGTTCACACGCTACCACGCCATCAGAATTATCGGCTACTGCCCCAGGGGTACGACAAAAAACATCCCAAATACTCTCCATTCGGTTTTCAGCATCCCCCTCTATTTGAAAAGAAGAAGTCGCTGTTCCAAACGTAAATTGTTTATCTAGCATGGGGCTTGTTTTGGGTAGCTCTATGTCTTTCATCATTTCTTAGGATCCTATTACAATTCTCAATAATGTAGCGAGGTGAAGGTTGGAAAGCGTGAGAAATAAGCGCGATGGATGACTTCACCTATTTTGTTTATAGCATGAACTCAACATTTTGAGAAAGCGCTTTCTTTGTAAAGTTGTTATATTTTATCTTTACGTTAGAAAGTGCCCGTTTACATTTGGCCTAGATTAGTCAATTAATAATATTCTAGGGGATAACTCAAGATTATGATTTTAAATAATAAATATTAATGTAACTAGGTGTTCGATTTAAAGCTGGCTTTTCGTTGTGAACTTTGTGTGAAAAAAATGTTGATCTTTAGTCTAGGATGACTTAGCTTTGAGAAAGCGCTTTCTCTTGCGGGTGTTTCGTTGATAAACCTGAGAAAGCCCTTTCTTGGGAAGCGCTCATCACTCAGCACAACATAAGAGAGAAAGACAGTGACACATAACAAGCTATACAAATCTAAAATCGCTACTAGTCTGTCTTTAATATTGGGAACAGGCCTGATGTTCCCAGTACAAGCACAGGAAGCTAGCGAAAATGACAATATAGAAGTCATTCAAGTATCTGGAATTCGAAGCAGTGTTCAAGAATCGATGGGCATTAAGCGTGATTCAGCGGGTGTTGTTGATGCTATTTCCGCTGAAGACATTGGCAAGTTTCCTGATACAAACTTGGCAGAATCCCTTCAACGTATTACCGGTATATCGATAAGCCGAAATAATGGTGAAGGTAGCCAAATTACAGCACGTGGTTTCGGGCCAGATTTCAACATGGTGACGCTAAATGGCAGAACGATGCCAGGCGCAGCATTACCTAATGGTGGTAGCGTTGGTAATTCCCGTGCATTTAACTTTTCTGATTTAGCCTCTGAAAGTGTCCGCGCTGTTGAGGTTTATAAAACTGGGCGTGCAAGTATAGCGACTGGTGGTATTGGTGCCTCGGTAAATATTCGTACCGCAAGACCATTTGATGCCTCTGAAACTGGCATCATGGCCAGTGTCGGCGCAAAAGCATTGCATGACACCACAAACCGCGTAGGTGACGATGTCACTCCAGAGTTGTCTGGTTTTATTAATTACTTAGACGACGATAGAAAATTCGGCGTGACCTTTACTGGCTCTTATCAACAGCGTGACAGTGCAGCTCAGGGCGCATTCGTAAACGAATGGCGCGTAAACCCATTTGACGGCACTGTGCCACAATCACCCGATCCAGCAAATCCCGATAGTGGCGACCCTATCGTTTTAAATAATGCCCCAGCTATGGGGCAGCTATTTGGTATCCCTTCAGATTTACGTTATTACATGGCAGATAGAGAGCGAGAGCGTACCAACGCCCAGCTTACTTTTCAGTATGCGCCTAGTGATGACCTAGTGGCTACCTTAGACTATACGTATTCAAAGCAAGACTTATATGAAGCTCGTGCGGAACAGTCAATTTGGATGGACGACCGTTACTTTACAAACTTAACTTTCGATGACAATACGGTTAAAACCCCCGTACTTATCACCCAAGAGCGCAGAGATTTATTGCCTCGAGATTTAGGCCTAGCGTTACAAGAGCTTAATCAGGTTAACGAAAATAAATCGGTAGGTTTTAACGTCAAATATTTTGCTACTGATGATTTAACGCTGCATTTCGACTTGCATAACTCTACAGCAGAAGGTCGACCAGACTCGCCTTATGGTACATGGACAAACCTTGGTCTTGGTGCGAATGTTGTCCGCGGACAAGGTGTCGATTTCTCCGGTGATTTTCCCATCATGATTGTCGATTTCGACGATGTTTCTCGTACAAATTTAAACGGAAATGGCGTACTGGATCAAGACGATGTGGGAACATCAATTCTTGATATGAACTTTGCTTCACAAGAAACCGAAATTACTCAAGCTCGCATTGACGGTAGTTACGCTATGGATACCGGAAGTATTAACTTCGGTATTGAATCTCGCGCCATGGAAAGTACTTCACTACAATCACTTACTCGTCATACCATGGGCAATTGGGGTATTGAAAATCCAGGCGAATTACCAGCAGGTTCACTAACGCCGCTCGATTTAGCCAGTGAGTTTAGCGATTTCAACACCACAGGTATGTTTTCACAAGGTTTCACCGGAAGCGTGGCTGAAATTGGTGCTTTCGCCGCTGACGAGTATGGTTTCGATTTACTTGCCAATAACCCATTTGCAACTAACCGTACCATTGAAGAAGATATTACGTCGGTTTATTTCGAGCTCGATTTATCCGGTGAGCTCAATGGTATGGAATACAACCTATTGACCGGTATTCGTTACGAAAATACAGATGTTACTTCTATTGCGAATATCAGTTTGCCTAGCGGGATTGCATGGGAAGGTAACAACGACTTTAACGTTCGTTTCGGTAGCGACATGGAAGATGTGGAAGTTGATTCAAGTTATGATCACTTCCTTCCTGCGTTAGATTTCGATATTGAAGTAATGGAAAATGTGATTGCACGTTTCTCATATAGCAAAACCATCGCCAGACCGACTTATAACAACTTAAGTGCAGCTTCTACCGTTGGTACGCCAAGTAGCCCCACCCTTCTTAGCGATGGCCCAACGGCAACGGCAAGTTCTGGTAACCCGGCCCTTATACCTCTTGAATCTGACAACGTAGACTTGTCACTGGAATACTACTTTGATGAAACCAGTTACGTATCGGTAGGTTTTTACGATAAACGCGTTAAAAACTTTATTGGTAACGAGCAGGTTGAAGAGAATATTTTTGGCCTAACTGATGCTACCGCAGGCCCTCGTGCACAAGCTGCTATGGACGAGCTTGAAGCGCGCGGTATTCCTATCAGCGATACCTCGTTATTTAACATGGTTGCTGCAATGGAAAATGGCGTCGATTACGACTCTATGACCGATGAACAGTTCGAAGCAGAATACGACATTATTCCAAATGGTGACGATCCATTGATGACTTTCATCAATTCGAAGCCTGTAAATAACAAAAATGCCAATATTTACGGATTTGAGCTGGCTGCACAACACTTCTTCGGCGATACCGGTTTTGGTATTCAAGCGAACTATACAACGGTTACCGGTGACATCGGGTTTGATAATAATGCAAACCCAAGTATTACCCAGTTTGCGTTAGTCGGCTTGAGTGATACCGCCAACTTGATATTCATGTATGAAATGGATGCACTTCAAGCACGTATTGCCTATAACTGGCGTGATAAGTTCTTAGATACCACGTCTCAATATGTGAATGAGCCAGGCTATACAGAAGCATACTCGCAAATTGATTTTAGTATGTCGTATGAAGTGTCTGAAGCATTGACCGTATCGTTTGAAGGAATAAACATTACCGATGAAAATATTCGTCGACACGGAAGAACCAGCGCTATGCTGTGGCAACTAGATGAATTAGGAGCGCGTTATGCATTGGGTGCGCGTTACACCTTTTAAATAAAGCGTACGCTTAGATGATATATGGCCTATTGGGGTGGAATGCGTTGCACCTCAATGGGCTTTTTTGTCATAGTGGAGACTGAATAAAACAGTAAAGTAAACACAACGCTTAGCAATAAAGAAACAAGCCCTCTACACTTAATGAAAAAGGGATAAACAGTGTCGAACCAACCTATTAAGCATGTAGTCATTGTGGGCGGTGGAACCGCTGGTTGGCTGTGCGCTGGAGTATTAGCCGCTAGGCTGGGTAATCGCAGCGGCAACAGTGACGAAAGCGCAATTAATATAACGCTGGTGGAGTCGCCTAATGTGCCAAGTATTGGCGTGGGGGAAGGTTCTTGGCCTTCATTACGCGATACACTTCAAGAAATAGGTATCAAGGAAGCAGAATTTCTTACTTGCTGTAATGCATCCTTCAAACAAGGTTCTACCTTTGCTGGCTGGCGAAACGGTCAACAAAATGATAATTATCAACACCCTTTCACTACACCCACAGGCTATACTGAACTTGATATTCACCGTTGCTGGCAACAGTTTTTCAGTAACGAATCGTTTGAGCAAAGCTTTTGCTTACAACCCGATATTTGTCATGCTGGACTAGCACCAAAGCAAAACTCCACGCCTGAATATGCTTACGTACTGAATTACGGCTATCATTTTGACGCCTCCGCATTAGCGACCCTGCTTACAAACCATTGTAAAACCAGCTTAGGTGTAAAGCACACGCAAGCGCATATTGCGAACGTGGTTACACAAGATAATGGCGATATTGAGGCGCTGGTGACTGAACGCGGCGATACAATTAAGGGTGACTTGTTTATTGATTGTAGTGGTCAACAAGGGCTGTTAATCGATAAACATTACCATGTACCTTGGCACTCAGTGTCATCGGTGCTGCTAAATAACCGCGCTGTGGCCGCACAAGTACCTTATGGCAGCAGCGATATAGAGGGCTCAGCCGACAGCATATCCTCAACGACAATCGCCACAGCCCAAACCTGCGGATGGACGTGGGATATTGGCTTGCAACACCGCCGTGGTGTGGGGCTAGTTTATGCCAGTGAGTATGCGAGTGAGGAAGATGCAGAATCTATACTGCGCGAACACTTAGCGAAGCAGTTGCCTAAAACTGAGATAGAGAACCTCAACTATAGACATTTACAGTTCGACCCAGGCTACCGAAAGCAGTTTTGGGTAAATAACTGTATTGGTATGGGTATGTCATCAGGCTTTATCGAGCCGTTAGAGGCCTCGGCAATTGCGATGGTTGAATTGGGTATTCGCATGCTGTGCGATCAGTTTCCGCAGAACCGAAAACACATGAGCCACGTGGCCACGCGTTACAATCAGCGTTTTACCTATCGCTGGGAAAGAGTTATCGACTTTTTAAAACTACACTATGTATTAAGCGAGAGAACAGAGCCATATTGGAAGGCGCAGCGAAGCGAAAACAGCATTCCAGACTCGCTAAACGCCTTACTCGATTTATGGCAGTACCAAGCCCCCTCTCGTTACGACCTTATTGAAAACGAAGAGATCTTTCCCTCAGCAAGCTATCAGTACATTTTGTATGGAATGGGTTTTCACACCAATGGCAGGCAGCTTGATAAAAACAGCGACATGGTGAATAAAGCCTTCGCGGTAAAACAGAGCTTACAACAAGGCAAACGCCAATTGCTTGCTGGATTGCCAACTAACCGCGATTTACTCACCGCCATTTCTCATCATGCAGAGAAAGAAACCACAACAAATGATAACGACAAGAAAGAAGGACCTCGCCATGATGTCATCGGATTCCGATAATTCAAACACTTCGGGAGCGAAAACTAGCCCAGTAAAGCGTGTCGTGATTGCAGGTGGTGGCACCGCTGGCTGGATGGCGGCGACAGCGCTTTCAAAATTACTCGGCAAATCCCTTTCCATTACGCTGGTAGAATCAAAAGATATCGGCATTGTTGGTGTTGGCGAGGCGACCATCCCCCCTATTCGTACGTTCCACAAGCTCCTCGGTATAGACGAAAAAGCCTTCATGCGTGCCACCAATGCCACCTTCAAATTGGGCATAGAATTCGAAAACTGGCGAGAGCAAAATCACAGTTACATCCATTCATTTGGGGTAACAGGTCGAGAGTGCTGGGCAGGCGAATTTCATCACTTTTGGTTACGAGCAAAAAACCTGGGTTTTGGTGGTGACTTCGGTGATTACTGCACCGAATTAAAAGCCGCGAAAGAGGGGAAGTTTGCCTACGGCGAACGCATGCCAATGAACTTCGCCTATCACTTTGACGCCGTGGCCTACGGTCGCTTTTTAAAAGGGCTGGCAGTAGAGGCGGGAGTGACCCATATTGAAGGTGATATTCAGCATGTAAGTAAATGCTCACAAACGGGGTGTATAACAAGTATAAAGTTATCGGATGATAAAGAAATTGCTGGCGACTTATTTATCGATTGCACGGGATTTAAGGGACTATTGATAGAAAAGGCGCTTCATACGGGGTATGAAAACTGGAGCCATTGGCTTCCCTGCGACAGCGCTTTAGCAGTGCAAACCGCGTCGACGGGTGCACCCATCCCCTACACAAAAAGTGTGGCACATACTGCGGGTTGGCGCTGGAAAATTCCGCTTCAAAATCGGGTGGGTAATGGATTGGTTTATTGCAGCAATTATATGAGCGATGACGAAGCCAAAAACACCTTATTAGATGCTATAGAAGGCGATACCCTAAACGAACCAAGAATCATAAGGTTCACGCCAGGTAAGCGTCGATTGGGGTGGAATAAAAACTGTGTAGCATTAGGGTTAGCCAGCGGTTTTATCGAACCATTGGAGTCAACCAGCATTCACTTGATCATGACGGGTATTGTTCGCCTAATGCGCTTGTTTCCATTTGATGGAATAACCCAATCGACGGTAGATGAATACAACAATAAGTACGACAGTGAAATGGCAGCCATTCTCGATTTTATTGTGATGCACTATAAGGTGACTAACCGAGAAGACAGTCCGTTCTGGGATCACTGCAAAAGCATGGAAATCCCCCCTTCTCTCACCCACAAAATAAACCTATTTAAACAAACCGGAAGAGTGTTTCTAGATGATGGGGATATCTTCCGTGTCGATTCATGGACACAAGTTATGATGGGGCAAGGCTTGTTGCCACAGCAGTATCATCGGGTAGCCGATGAAATGTCTGAAACCGAACTTGAGCGTTTTCTAGCAGGCTTGAAGCAGCAGGTAGATAATCAAGTATCGGCGCTGCCTTCTCATCACGATTTTCTTGAGAAGTATTTGTAATCAAGAAGCTATCTGTAATCAAAAAATGGCCATGATTATCCTGTTTCACCATAAACTCATTCAATGATTAGGCTAATTATCAATTTTTGGTGAACTGCTATGCTACAGCCAACATTACGCACTAGCGCCTAAATGAGTAGAAGATACTGCTAATCATTTTTTACCAGTAGCCTTTATTAACAGCGTTTGCATAGTTTGCCCCCTAGCGTGGTGCACAAGTATTTTTTATATAGGAAAGTAGCCAGATGAAAGCTTATTCAGTATTGGATGTAATCGTTAAAGATGACAGTTGGGTTCCTGCATATATGGAAAGCGTAGGTGACATAGTGTCGAAACATGGTGGGGTATATTTAGCCAATAGCACCAACTACGAATTTCTAGAAGGTAGCGGTAATCAAGAAGCTGCACGGGTTATTATTGAATGGCCATCTGTCGATGCTGGTAAAGCGTTTATGTCAGACCCAGCTTATCTTCCACATTTAAAAGGACGCCAGGCCGGTACAATCAGTAATCACTTTTTGATTGAAGGCAAAGCCTGATATTGAATTAGCGCTAGGGGCGAAGTTTGTGAAAGTACTTTCTGCTTAAGCTCGCCCATAGTGCGAATGCGAGGGTTATCGTTTAGCTAGGCATATTCCCAATCTGCTTAAGAATACTGCCGAAGGCTTTGCCCCCATTTTTTTGAATTTGTTTATCGAAATATAAACTACCTAACACAAAAATGGTGATGTGGCCTACCGAGCGCCATGTAGCATGGGTTTTGCCATCTATTTCTTTTAACGTAATCTCGCCTAACTGGTGGTCGTAAGGAAGCGGCTTCGATTTCACCACTTTATAACCGAGCTTATAGGGAGGATCGTAAGCAACTATTTCTTCATGCAAGTTGGCCCCACCCGCAATAATCTCACGCACAGCACCAAGACCATTTTGTTCCAGCTTACCTTTAAAAATAAGGTTAGATGCTTCCACGCCCTTAAATTGCGCATAGTTTGCATGATCACTTAACTTGGCAAAAACAAAGTCTATCGGTTTGTCGATAACGCGCTCTACACAAATTGAAAACATCCACTGCCCCTATTGAAATTACTGCTATTGAGTACGACTGATTTACTCACTTGTTAGTTAAATATAAAGCAACGGACATATAGCTCAAATAATCACTTTTGATTTGTAACTATAGGTTGGAGGAAGTCTAAATATGCACTTATGGCTAAAGCAAAAAACCTCGCGGTATAGCGAGGTTTCTACGTTTATTGTTCGATTCACTAAGCGTTAGTGAGCTCTATTCAATATTCTGGATCTGCTCGCGCATTTGCTCAATCAATACCTTAAGTTCAACGGCTGATTGGGTAATGTCGGTATTAATTGATTTTGACCCTAGTGTGTTCGACTCACGGTTAAATTCCTGCATCATAAAATCTAAACGACGGCCGACTGCCCCGCCCTTTTTAAGAATGTTGCGTGTTTCTACTACGTGAGCGTTTAAGCGGTCTAGCTCTTCGGCAACATCGACCTTTTGCGCTAGCATAATCATTTCTTGTTCGAAGCGGCCGGCATCTAGCTCAATTTTGGCTTCTTCGAAGCGTGCTTGTACTTTTTCTCGCTGCCACACCATAATTTCAGGCATACGGGCGGTCACTTTCTCGGCTTCTACTTCAATGGCGTCTAAGCGCTGAGTGATCATGCCTTTTAACGCTTCGCCTTCGGTGGCACGGGCGCTTATAAAGTCGGTAAGTGCTTGGTCGAACGCGGCCATTACGTCGCCATGAATGGTGTCCATGTCGGCTTCTTCGGCAGCAATAACGCCAGGCCAGCGCAGTACGTCTAGCGGGTTAACTCCGGTTGATTGCCCGTGGGCTTGCACCCAGTCGGCGGCGTGAAGCACTTGTTTAGCTAGTGCTTCGTTAAGGCTAAGTTTGGTTACAGCAGCATCGTTGGCGGTGAAACGTAAAGCGCACTCTACTTTACCGCGCGCTAGTTTCTTTCTGAAACGTTCACGAAGCACCGGCTCTAAAGAGCGGAATTGCTCGGGTAAGCGGAAGTAGGTTTCTAGGAAACGTTGGTTAACTGAGCGTATTTCCCATACGGCCGATCCCCAGTCTTTTTTAGTTTCTACCCGCGCAAATGCGGTCATGCTGTAAATCATAAATGGTCCTTTTATTGCATTTTTTGCAAATGAAAGCCTGCAAAAACAACCCGCTTTCGCGCATTGTGTCATCATAATCTTAAGGCAGGTTTTCTTGTATTCACTATAGTAGCCTACATTGATAAGAGTTCGATATGTTAAAAGGGCGAAAGTTCGTTTTTAACAGCTGGTATTAGTGCGTTATACTTACGCCCCAAACTCAGGCTTGTCTGCACACTTACCCAATATTAAGTGCGCTACTTGCTGAAACTATTTCTTTTATAAGCATTCATCTCGTGGAGAACTCTATGCGTCCAAGCGGCAGAACCGCCAATCAAATTCGCCCAGTTACTATTACTCGTCAGTACACTTGTCACGCTGAAGGCTCAGTGCTGGTGGAGTTCGGCAACACTAAGGTGTTGTGTAACGCTACGGTTGAAGAAGGTGTGCCTCGTTTCATGAAGGGCCAAGGTAAAGGCTGGATCACGGCGGAATACAGCATGCTACCTCGCGCTACTCATACTCGTAGTGGTCGTGAAGCTGCACGTGGTAAGCAAGGTGGCCGTACGCTAGAAATTCAACGTCTTATTGCTCGCTCGCTTCGTGCCGCAGTAGATTTAAAACTATTGGGCGAGAACACCATTACGCTTGATTGTGATGTTATTCAAGCTGACGGCGGAACACGTACTGCCTCTATTACAGGTGCATGTGTGGCCTTGGTTGATGCGTTAACGTATATGCGCAGTAAAGGTATTTTGAAAGCGAATCCACTGAAGCACATGATTGCGGCATTGTCGGTAGGTATTTACAAAGGTACGCCTATCGCTGACCTTGAGTATACCGAAGATTCAGTTGCTGAAACTGACATGAATATCGTCATGACAGAAACAGGTAAGCTTATTGAAGTACAAGGTACTGCAGAAGGCGAACCGTTTGCGTTTGAAGAGCTTGATGAAATGCTAACTATTGCTAAGCACGGCTTGCGTGAATTGTTCGACATTCAAAAAGCAGCACTGGCGTAAGGAGTTATCATGAAAGCGTTTCAGCGCAGTTTTATTGAATTTGCCATTGAACGTGGTGTACTTAAATTTGGTGAGTTCACCTTAAAGTCTGGCCGTGTAAGCCCATACTTTTTTAACGCGGGGTTATTTAACTCTGGCGGCGACTTAGCAAAGTTGGGGCGCTTTTATGCCGATGCATTAGTGGATGCTGGGGTTGAATTCGACGTACTTTTCGGCCCTGCCTACAAAGGCATTCCTATTGCTACAACGACTGCGGTAGCCTTAGCCGACAGCCACCATCGTGATGTGCCTTACTGCTTTAATCGCAAAGAGGCGAAAACCCACGGTGAAGGCGGCAACTTAGTAGGTAGCCCGCTGGAAGGTCGCATTATGTTAGTTGATGACGTGATTACTGCTGGTACGGCTATTCGTGAATCTATGACATTGATAGAGCAGCACAAAGCGAGCTTATCAGGTGTGCTTATTGCCCTAGATAGGCAAGAGCGCGGTAAAGGCAAACTGTCTGCTATTCAAGAAGTAGAGCGCGATTTTGGTACTACCGTGATTGCTATTGTCACGTTAGCCGACGTTGTGACTTACTTAACCGAGCAAGACAACATGGCGGATGAAATTAAGGCGATAAATACTTACCGTGAAACCTACGGTATTTAAGTATGGCGTCTGAATTTCAACAAGCCTTTGATGAAGCCACAACGCATTTAGACGCGTTGGGGCTTCGTTGTCCAGAACCTGTAATGATGGTGCGTTTACAAATACGTAAGCTGGAAGACGGTCAAACCTTGTCGGTAACGGCAGATGACCCTTCAACGGCACGTGATGTGCCCAGCTTTTGTCGATTTATGGAGCACACCTTGGTGGCATCACAAACCGATGCCATGCCTTATCAGTATGTGATCAAAAAGGGTTTGTAGGCTTACAGGCCTCGGCTAGGTTCGTCGATACCTAGCTTCAAACCCACAATAGATACCGAACATAATAAACCCAACTCCCACGGCAGCTAGCATGTAGAGTCCGAATGTTTGCTGAGTCAGGGTTTGTAGCGCTTGCTGTAATCCACCCGCTTCAGACGGGTCGCTTTGTATCGCTGATACCACAAAAAAGCTACCTACTAATAAATACACTATTCCTCTGGCGAAATAACCTATTCTGCCCACAACAGTGGTAGTTTTTCTCTTCTGGCCGGTGAGCTTATCTTGTTCAAACTTCTTCAAAAAATCGGCTTTGTAAGCGTGCTTAAACTGCATAAAAGCAAATACTAAAATGCCAACGCCAATAGCCGCGACTAAGTAGATACCCCACTGATATTGCATAAGCTGCTGGCTTACCTGCTCGCCTTTTGAATCGCCACCACTAGAACTGCCACCCGTGTGACCACCAATAAGTACTTTTGCACCCAAGAACGCGGCACCAATATAAAATAAGCCAGATACGAACAAAAATACCCGCATAATGATGTCTTTGGCTTTTGTCATATCTAACGATTCAGTGTTCAAAATACTCTGAAGCCACCGCCACAGTGCGTAGCTGACTAATCCCGCAATTAAAATGCCTAGAAGCACTTGCCCAAATGGCTGTGACTTGAGCGTGACAAATACTTGTTCTTGTGTCGCTTTTTCACGGTCAGCGGCAGTAATTACCGAGGAAAGAATAAAGAGCCCCAGCATGGAGTACATGATGGTCTTTGCGCTGTAACCTGCGCTAGCAACGGCTGAAAGCCAGTTTGATGTATCGCGCACGGTGCGCTCCTCGTTCGTATAATTGAAAATTGTCTTGTGAGACTTTCAAGAATCGAACCATTAATAAAAGCGTGAAGAGACTAAGCGTAGAGAATCCAACCGTGAAAAATCAACCGTAAGAAGTAAATCAGTATGGGGACAACAGCGCGCCATGCTTGCTGTCATCTACATGAATACTACATGCATCTAGCTGCAAGTACCTATTCGTCGTTACCACTTACGGCTTGTAACAGTAGTTGCTGCAATTGCTGTTTGCTGCGAGAGCAGTTGCAATGAATATCAGACACATGCAAGTTTTGGCCGCTTAACATTTTTCGAAGCACCGATGCTTTAACGTTAAGTGAAATAAAATCATTATTGTCGTGAAAGTTTTCTACTGTCATGCTGATGTCCCTCGCATTCATGGAGTTTGTTTTACCGTTGATAGCTTATATCGCTAATGCAACATGAGCGCCTGCTGATGTTCGGCTGGCATAGCGCCACTACCTTGTTCAAGCGCAACCTGTATAGCGTAAATAAGCTTACATACCGAGGGCTTACTGGCATGCAAAGGAAGTATGGCGATAAGTTGCTGGTGGCACTCTTGCAAAATTTGATGCGCTTCGAGCTTTTTATCTTCTTTGTGTAACAACGAGGATAGATACATGGCCATAGTGCCAAAGGCCAAGACATCTTCGTGAATAGATTTATCTATTGTATCGTTTACCGGCTGCAATGCGGTAAGGACAACTTTAGCGGCTTCGAAGGTTTGATAACCAAGGCTCCTCGCCTCGTTATACTTGCCTGCTTGATGAGCTTGTTGCGTTTGTACCTGCATAGCTATTCTGTGCTCGCGGGCATGTGAAGGGTTTAGCTGCAACCATTTCCTGTAGACCGGGCATAACCGTTGTAAATTCATAATTTGCACCTCCTAAAAACTACATTAGTGCAAATGAGAATTATTATCAAATGTAAAATTGAAAAAATTTATCTGTGTAATGTACAAAGCAGATTAGCGATTCAAATACGCGTTAAGTCGCGCCAGAAAAACAACTAGCCTTTCAACATATTAACCGTAAACCATGTGCCAATGACCAATACGGTGAGTACTGCGATGGCGGCAAATTTATATTTCTTAATAATCTGTTCGGCTTTGTTTCCGGCAAAATACACCACGGCAGCCAAGCCAAAATACCGGATGGCTCGCGCAATTACAGTAGCTAACAGAAAAAGGCCGAGGGAGAATTTGGTGGCTCCTGCTGCCAGCATTGCCACTTGAAAGGGAATGGGAGCAATACCTAATGTCATAACAAACCAAAACCCTTGGTTTTGCATTTGTTGTTTAACATTGTCGAATTGTTGTTGGCTGAAAAAGGTATCTATTGCCCACTGGCCCACTAAGTCGAATAAATAGTATCCCATCGCATAGCCGAATAATGCGCCTACCACACAGCCTAAGGTTGCCATAAAGGCTATTAACCATAGCTTATCGCGGCGCGCTTGCATCAATGGCACCATAACCGCTTCAAGTGGCACTGGCACAATGGTCGACTCTAAAAAAGACGCTAACGTAATGCCGGTGAGCATGTGTTTGGAGTCTACGAGTTGCTTCGTCTTTTTCTTTACCTTTTTACTCAGTGCCATCTTTTGTTTTGTACTACCCTGAAATTAATGTGGCCCTGATACTCAAGGCCTTTCCATTATTGTTTGTAAATCTTGCCGTCTTTCATCACAAACGACACACTTTCTAATAGCGATATGTTTTCTAACGGGTTACCTACTACGGCCACTAAGTCAGCCAGTTTTCCCGCCTCTAGGGTGCCTAAGGTATCGCTAACACCCAGTAATGCTGCGCTGTTAGCGGTGGCGCTTAAAATTGCGTCTGCTTCAGACATGCCAGCCTCAACCATTAAGGCGAATTCTTGCGCGTTGTCGCCATGTGCAGAAACCCCGCTGTCTGTACCAAAAGCAATTTTTACGCCTGCTTTATGGGCTTTTTCAAAGGTATTTTGAATAAGCGGGCCAATTGCCGCCGCTTTAGGGCGCACTAGCTCAGGAAAGTAGCCGTCTATCTTGGCTTTATCGGCAACAAATTTACCTGCCAAAATCGTTGGCACATAGTAAGTCCCTTTTTGTTTCATTAGATCACGCACTTCGTCATCCATATAGGTGCCGTGTTCAATAGAATCTACACCCGCGATAATGGCGCGTTTCATGCCTTCTTTGCCGTGAGCATGAACCGCTACCGTCATACCGTAATCTTTTGCGGTTTGAACAATAGCTTCTAGTTCATCGGTCATAAACTGAGGGTTCTGGCCGCTTTTCGCTACGCTTAATACCCCGCCGGTGGCAGTGATTTTAATTAAATCTGCACCGTCTTGATAACGAGACCGAACGGCTTCCCGAGCTTCTACTTCGCCGTTAACCACGCCTTGTTCAGGGCCAACGTCTGGACGCAGTAAGTGAGATAATCCGTTGCTAGGGTCGGCATGCCCGCCAGTGGTAGCTATTGATTTTCCTACCGTGAATATACGCGGGCCAGTGGCATAACCTTTACTTATCGCATTTCGAAGAGATACGGTTTCATGATAGCCGTCCCCTAAATTTCGCACCGTCGTAAATCCGGCATCTAGCGTAATTTCAGCATAGTTAGCAGCTTTAAGCGCATAGTCAGCTTCATTCAATGAAAAGCGCTCTAAATAGGTTTGAGGGCCGCCATGCTGTGAAGATAGATGAACATGCATATCCATTAAACCAGGCATTACTGTGGCGTGCTTTAAATCGATAACCGTGTCTGATTCTGAAGGCGCTTTATAGCCAGACTCTACCGATGTAATTTTATTGCCGTCGATAACAATGGTCACTTCGCTTTTGAGTTTATCTGACGTACCGGTGAATGCTTTACCCGCATGCACTAAGGTGGCACAAAGTGCAGGCGCTGAAAGGGCTACTGTGCCTAGCGTTGCTAATCCTAAGGAAATAGCTAATGAAGTCAGTGTCTTTTTCATGGTGGTTCTTCTTATGATGTGTGAATAGACGAAGAACCAATGTAGAACACCAGTAAGGCTAACGCAAAACTTTGCGTTATTTTACCAATGCTATTTTATCGGAAGCCATTTTACTTACCGAGCTTTTATAAATGCTCAGTACAACTGAGCGGCATCCCTTCGCCAGCATGGGATTCTGCCTCGGCATTTGACCAGAGACTTTTAACCAAAGATTTTCAGCGAAGCCTGACTCTAAATCCTGACTATGAAGCATAACTCCGAAGCCTTTGACTACTACTTGGTGGGCAAAGCGCCAATAACGAAAGGAATCGTATTCGAGGTAACCACGAATTGCATTTCTTGATCAGTTTGTTGTTCGGTAGCGTGCTCAAGCAGTTGGTAATAAACGTTCTGATGTAAACGCGCCCACAAGTTGCGTCTAACTAAAACATAGGGAATGGGTGTTGCGTCAGTATCTTGCAAGTCGGCGGGGGGCTTTCGCAAGCTAAGTTGTTCCGCCGAGGTCAGTGTAACGATGTCGCCCGTTTGCGTGGTGAGCTCCAAGTTATCGTTATCAAAACGCCACTCGGTAACCAAAAAAGGCACGTCTTCTACGGTAATTCCCACCTTCTCAACAGGGGTAACCAAAAAGTAACTGTCCTCTTCTTTTTTAAGCACGGAAGCAAATAGCTTCACTAAACTTGCTCGGCCGATAGGGCTACCTTCATAAAACCAACGGCCATCTAGCGCGATA
Source organism: Alteromonas stellipolaris (assembly GCF_001562115.1). Lineage (NCBI taxonomy): Bacteria > Pseudomonadati > Pseudomonadota > Gammaproteobacteria > Alteromonadales > Alteromonadaceae > Alteromonas > Alteromonas stellipolaris. The sequence continues at coordinate 4,606,574 of NZ_CP013926.1, read as the reverse complement.
GTTAAATTGATATCGCCGCAAAAAGGAGGGTTCCACTTTTCCACTGGCGGAAGGGGGCGCGCCTTGTCAGACGTGCCCTTCAATTGCTGTTGAAATCTAGTTAGATCCATTTTCTTCAAGCAATAGTTTAATTTCACGCAACTTCGCTTTTATACGGCGCATATTATCTGGGCCTGTACGAAGCAACTGCTTTTGTGGCTCGTTTAGATTTTCTAAGCGAGGGTCAGTGTATTTATAGGTAACTGAATCGGTGTAAACTTCAACCGGTACTGGCACTTCAGGTGTATCGAGTAATTGATCGATAGCATCGAGTACAACTTCATTGAAGTTTTTATTCGACTCGCCAATTTCAGCGTATTTATCTTGAATATCGCCTTTGTAAATATCGTACATACCAAGCAAAGCTTCGCTTTCAAAAGACTCGAGCATGTTTACATAAGGCGTATAGCGCTTATAACTAGCGGCATCAATCCATTGCTTACCAGCCTGAGAGTAAACACGGAAGGTTTGTTCAGGCGGCGCTAGCAACTGATGATTGGGCGCCATTTCATCATTCGCTAAGTTGGTGACCGAGACCACGAAACGCTGCAATAAACCTTCATTCACAATCATGCGGTTAACGCTGTCGTCAGTGGCGGTAGAAATATCCACTAGCGATGATTTTATGGCTGGGTCGCTCACATCTAACGGCTCAGGGTCTGGCTCGACCGGCTCCGGCATTGGCGGGACTTCATCAGGCTCTTCAAGTTCTAATGGTGGCGGAGCTGGCTTAGTTTCAAAAACGTCGGGTACTTCTTCAACAGGCGCTTCTACGTCTGGTTGAACAACCTCAGGTTCGGGGGCGACGGGCTCATCTTCTTTCGAAGGCCAAAACACGAGAGCCAAGATGACTACAATTATTACCCCGATAATAAGAAAATGGGGACCTAACGTACGCTTTTCTGACGATTCGCTCATAATATCTCCGCTGCAATAACTGATCTAATAATAATACTATCAGAGATAACACCCAATATTTGGATATCACGCAAGAGAATTGTTCTCTGATGAAGGTAATTTCCTTATTTAGAACACTTTTTAACGTAATTGGTTCGCAATTCGATCGCAATTTGTAGCAATTTCTTAGCGAGAGCATCACGTGCTATGAAACGCTAGAAAAGGAAAACTTTGGTGTCATTGTTCAATATATTCTTTAATTTTGCTGTGAAATGTAAAATAACTTGCTTATTTTATACATTTTATTAACAATTTGAGTGAATTTAAAAAGCGTAGATATTATGACTGTTATCCTTTTTGCTATTCCTTTATTCATTCTTCTTATCGCCATTGAGATACTTGTCGATAAACGGAAAAAAACAGGTCACTATCGTGCCAACGATGCGATTACCAGTTTAAGCATGGGCGTATTATCGCGAATAATGGCAATTGGGCATCAACTTATACCGCTTACTTTTTACGTATTGGTGTTTAACGCTTTTGCGTTTACCGAGCTGAGTTATTCACCTTGGGTATGGATAGCCGCATTCATATTGTACGATTTTTTCTATTATTGGAATCACCGTATGGGCCATGAAATGAGCATTTTATGGGCCGCCCATGTGGTGCATCACTCCAGTGAAGACTATAATCTTACTACCGCATTGCGGCAAACGAGCGGTGCTATTTTCAGCTGGGTTTTCTATTTGCCTTTAGCGCTTATAGGTTTTCCCCCAGAGATGATAATTACGATTGGTGCGCTTAACTTAGTATATCAATTTTGGGTTCATACACAGCATATTGATAAATTAGGTTGGATGGAAAAATGGTTTGTTACGCCTTCGAATCATCGTGTTCATCACGCCCAAAACCGCGTTTATATCGATAAAAACTATGGTGGCGTTTTCATCATCTGGGATCGTTTATTTAATACCTTTATTCCAGAGCTAGAAAGTGACAAACCGATATTCGGCATTCGCGGTGCATTGAAAAGTTTTAATCCTTTTTGGGCAAATGCACAGCTATATAGTCAATTAGCCAAAGACAGTTTTTACACCTCACGTTGGCAAGATAAATTTCGTGTATGGTTTGGCCGCACAGGGTGGCGACCTTCCGATGTGGCCGAACGCTTTCCTTTCGAAAAAGCGCCACTAGCCTCCTTTAAAAAATTTCACCCTAAATTGGCTGCCCCGGTTACTTATTACAGTGTGGCACAACACGTTATTTTGCTGTGTATCACCGTTTATTTATTACTATTTATTCAAGCATTAAGTGGAGCCCACCAATTAATATTGGTGGCGACAATAGTCGCAATGAGCATCCAAAATGGGTTTATCTTAGCCGGCTCAAAGTTAGCATTAGCGCTAGAGGGGCCTCGACTACTGATATTTCCACTGATGTGGCTAGGAAGTGGGCTTATTATTCCTGCGGCCATATTCGGTGGCGCGTGTTTGGTCAGTATGATCATGCTCGTTAGAGCTGTGCGCTCTAGCGTAACACTCAGCAATATGGCTGAAAGCGTATCTTCAGAGAATACCGATACCCAAGTATCAATATCATCGTAATGAACCTGTTTGTCCCCAGTAACGTAAAAGTTAGCGTATAAATTATCAAAAAAATTACCGGCTAATTTACGTGCGCTGAGGGGCATTTATGCACAAGTTTCTTTTTACCCAGATTGAAGGTAAGTCTTTAAGCATCGATTATCTTGAAGTTCAGTCGTATGAAATGAACGTTTATTTAGTGTACCTAACCGTGGGAGACAAAAGCGGCATGGTATACGACAAGCAGGACCGACCTATGCGTTTTTTCAGTACCGGCCAGATACGAGAAGTGTTTTCCCACTGCAGCGTGCAGCAAGCCGTTATGAAACATGACTCCCCTTACGACGAAATGATTGGTAACCCACCCAAAAGTGCAGAGCAAATGGCGCTGCCATTTAGCATGGCGTTACCTTATTAATCTTTATGTTGCTAGCGTTATAGCTGCCCCGTAATACTTGGGCGGCTGCAAAGGCGAGGCTCTTAATCTCAGTTGCCTAATCTCAATGGCTTAACCTCAGGGCTGTAATATCAAGGCGTTAGCCATGGCTTTGCGGCAGCGCGCATATTAACCTGTGTGTCTAATCGCTTAGCCAACATGTAAAGCCCCCCTAACTTGCGATGAATAAACAAGGCATCAACCGGTGGTGTATGCCAAAAATCATGCTGCATGGTTAACGCCACACCTTTGTCGTGTAGCCTTGGTAACAAGTCACTATTGCCAAAATCGTAGGGGCCGTCTTCTCTAATGGCTTCACACGCTTCCATTCCTAATGCTATAACAAGGTCTCGCTGTGCATCACTATGCTCTTGATTTATTAAGCCAATCTGTAGGGCTGCGTGTTGCATGTCTTGTTGACTGCCGCTGGCCGCACTTTGAAGCAGTGCTTGGTAGCCCAGCGCAATATCATCGGGTACTTCTCGCGTTGCCCCGAAATCCAGCAATACCCATTGCTGAGTATCTTCTTTATATCGATAGTTGGCTAAGTTCGGGTCGCTTTGAAGCAGCCTAAAGCCAAATATCTCATTAAAAAATAATTTGAATAAAGATGTCATTAACCGGTTGCGAGTTTCTTGGGGGGCGTTCATCGCCGCGTCAAGGGGGCTCGCTTCGATGAAGTCCATTGCCAGCACAGAATCGGTTGTTAACTGTGGATGAACACTGGGAATAACAAATTGGTGGGAGAGCTCAGTATCATTATGCTGCGCTACCGCGTCTTTATACCGCGTTAGCATGCTGGCTTCACGGTGATAGTCGGCCTCTTGATGAAGTTGAATTTTTGCTTCTTCTAACAGCGGGCCAATATCTAACGATTTCGGTACTAAACCTGTGAGTTTAATGAGTGTTGCTACGTTATCAACATCGCTACTGATACTTTTACGTACACCAGGATACTGCACCTTCGCTGCCAGCATTTTCCCGTCCATTGTAATCACTTTGTGTACCTGACCAATAGACGCTGCGGCAACGGGCGCATAAGAAAAATACAGTAAATCATCATGCCAACTTTCGCCCCATTGGGCGTTTAGCGTGGCATTTAATTGTGCTTTTGGCATAGGATCGGCATCTTCCCTCAGCCGGGCTAATATAGTAGCGAGTTCTGGCGGTAAAAAGTCGCCAGTGTCCATAGAGATAAGCTGGCCTAGCTTCATGGCTGCACCACGCATGGTGGCGAGTTGGTTGGCAATATTGGTAATGTTTTTAGGGGTCAACAGCAATGCGCTAAGCGCGGGGCGTTCGCCTTTTATCCATTGGCTGGCACCATTGGTAACAACATTTCCCGCAATTTTGCCTGCCAAGGCACCTAAGCGCCCTACTCTCCCAATACGTGAAGATGGTACTGCTCGCGCTTTGCGTTCATTGGTATTTTTTGCCATGAAGTAACCTTGGAAGCCTTTAATCTTTTTTGAAACGCAGGCAGCTTCATTCAATGAAGCCCAACGTTTGAAGTTCAGTCTTTGAGGACCAACCTGTGAGGCTCAACCTGTGAGACCTGACTGTTAATACTATTTATACGCCAAAGAGTCGCTGGTCGATTACTTCTTAAATTTTTGTAAATTGCTTAGTTATATGGCGCCGCAGTAAGGTGTTACGAAGCGCTAGCTACTCGACAGGGGATAAAACTACCTGTGCTCAATATAGGCGTTTAGACTATCTGAGCTACCATTTGTAGTATAAGGCCAACTACGCTGCCTATTGCAAACCCTACCCAGCCATTTTTTGTCATATAACGAAATAACGCCGCGCCAAAGATGCCACACCATAGCATGGCAGAGTAAACCGCTATCATGCCCTCACCTGTGCCGCTGTTAGGTAAAAACATCATCACAATGAAGGTAAGCGCCATGGCGCCGCTAAGCAGCACCCACATAATATTCTTGTTGTTGGAAAACGCATTGGTGGTGGTATTGTCGCTCATGGAAAGTCCCCATGGTGTAAGTTAAAAGCATGCCCATATTCGTGCCCTTTTTATAAAAATCGACAATTCATTGATTGATACAAACCGATTGATATAAAAGCACGGTACTAGGTTAACTTAGGCGAGATTTACGCAAATGGGAATAAGACTTCAGGGGGATACAAAAAAGCACTGCGAAGTGGCAGTGCTTTAAATCAGTAACAGAAAGTTGAATAAAGATTAAGTAACACGTTCATCATGCGGTTAGTGCATTAATGATGGTCACCGCTAAACTCCACTTCCAGCAAGGTCACGTTGTCGGTGAAAGTAAGGGTCTTTAAAGGCCCATTCCCTTCTACATTTAACGTGTTAACTTGTGTTGGCCACAAATCACGTAAAGCATCGTGACGAATCATCAAACCATCTAACGCTGGCGGTTGAGCGGTTTCTTGGTACACCCAAAAGTGATTACCATCTAACTCAAAACCTACCAAACCTAAATCTAATGATTTTTCCTCACCGTTTAACAGCGCAAAATGGTTGCTTACGTAATCAGCGAACGCTTGCTGGGTTTTCTCTTCTTCCATAATGTCGGCGTGCTTATCAAACAGTACTTTTACGGCGTGCTCAGCATCGTGCAGGTTAAAGCGATGCATTACTTCAATGTTTTGCGTTCGAGGGTTGAACAACACCGTAGTGATAGCAGCTTTAACTTGGTGCGCGTTAGCCCAAGTACTGAATAAGCCGGTACATAAAAAAACGGCCACAAGCAGCGCCGTTAGGCCCTGCTTGTGGTTTTTAGCAGACAACTGAAAAGGCATAACCTTAATTGTCATCTTCGTCTTCGTCATCGTCGGTCTTTAGCTCGGTTTTTACATCGTTCATTAGATCGCGATACTCGTAAGTGTTACGAGGCTTAGACTTGTACGCTTCAATACGTGAAGGAATAATTTGACGCGGATAGTGGTTGTTTTCAACATCTACGTCAGCCGTTTCCCAATGTGGGTCAACCGTTACGCTTACTAGCTCTTTGCCCTTTTCAGTGACAATAAGCTTGCTTACCGCTTTCGGTGTACGGCGCCAAATTTCAGCAGGAATACGCATTTCTTCAGTTGTGCCGTCTTCAAATGCTAGCTCAAGAATAATCGGCATAACTAAGCCGCCCTTGTTGCTAAAGTCGAGTACATAGTAGTTTTTGTCTTCACGAACTGCACGTTCAAACGCTTTACGTTCCCAAGGCTCAAGTTTCTTCAAGAAACTACGGTACTTGTTGCGTTCTTTGTTGGTTACTGTGTAACGGTCGTTTTCGTCGTAAAAGTCTTTAATGTCATCGAAGCGGTCTACCCAAAGTTCTTTCCCTTCTTCTTTGTTACGAATGTCGGTAAGTGATTTAGGCTTATCAAGTTCGGCTTCACGCTCACGGGCGAAATCAATATCAGGATCTTCAGTGTTCAAACGAAGTTTGTAAACGCTATCTAGGCTGATATCAACGTGGTCAGTAGTGTAAAACCAACCGCGCCAGAACCAATCTAAATCAACACCAGAGGCTTCTTCCATGGTGCGGAAAAAATCAGAAGGTGTAGGACGTTTAAACATCCAACGCTGTGCATATTCTTTAAAGGCGAAGTCGAACAAATCACGGCCAAGAATGGTTTCACGAAGAATGTTCAGCGCTACGGCTGGCTTAGTGTAAGCATTAGGGCCTAGTTTAAGTACCGAATCAGACTGGGTCATAATAGGTACTTGGGTTTCAGACTTCATGTAGCTAACAATGTCACGTGGTTCAACGCCCCATGGAATAGTAGGATCCCATTCACGTCCAGCAACACCGTCTAAGAAGCTGTTTAAGCCTTCATCCATCCATGTCCACTGACGCTCATCAGAGTTTACGGTCATAGGGAAGTAAATATGACCCACTTCATGAATAACCACGCCAATAAGGAAGCGTTTTTCAGATAAAGAGTAAGTACGAGAACCATCGTCACGTAGCTCGGTGCGTGGACCGTTAAAGGTGATCATTGGGTATTCCATACCGCCAACAGGGCCATTGACTGACTGGGCAACAGGGTACGGATAATCAAAGCTAAAGCGGCTATAAACATCCATAGTGTGGATGATAGATTCAGTAGAGTACTTCTCCCAAAGCTCGCCACCTTCTTTCGGGTAGAAAGACATCGCCATGACTAACGGCTGAACGTCGCCGCCTTGATGGTAACCACGGGCATCCCACATGAATTTACGTGACGAAGCCCATGCGAAATCACGCACGTTGTCAGCTTTAAAACGCCATGTTTTTTGCTTGTTGGTGCCTGCTTTTTCGTTCTCTAGCGCTTCTTCAGCGGTAACAACGAATACAATACGGTCAGCATCTTCCGCTTCTTTCAAACGGTTACGCTGGGTTTTCGTTAGTACGTCATCAGCGTTTTGTAACTCACCGGTAGAAGAAACGATATGGTCGGCCGGAACCGTAATATCCACTTCGTAGTTACCGAATTCTAAAGTGAACTCACCACGGCCAATAAATTCTTTGTTTGTCCATGCTTCGTAATCGGTGTAAGCCGCTAGACGAGGGAACCATTGGGCCAGCAAGAAAATATCGTTACCGCCTTCACGTTCATCATCTGGGAAATGTTCGTAACCCGCACGAGCAGAAACCGCGTCTTCTTCAACAATATTAAATGCAAAATCGATATCGAAGGTGACGTTATTTTTAGGTTGAAGCGGTTGCGCTAAATCTACACGCATTAGCGTACCAACGATAACGTGGTGTAAATCGTTACCTGCACTGTCTTGCACCCGTGAAATGGTGTAACCCAATTCGTTATCGTCAACAAACTGTTGGCGGCGAAGTGCTGCCATGCTCAACTGTGCAGGTTTACCACCACTTGCAGATTGTGTTGCTGGCCCACGATTACCAATGCCACCAAACGTAGTGGTAAGGGCAGACATAGAATCGTCGCGGAATTTATTCTGATCCAATTGGATCCATAAATACTTCAACGTATCTGGTGCATTGTTGTGATAGGTAATGGTTTCACTGGCTTCAATACGGCGTGTATCTTCAATCAGTTTAACGTCAATTTTGTAGTCTACTTGCTGCTGCCAGTATTGATGACCTGGCTCACCCGCTGCATTTCGATATACATTTGGGGTAGGAAGAGATTCATCTAGCTGACGGAACTTATCTTCAAAATCGCCTTTTGTTTGATTTATTGCTGCGTTGGCGAATGGAAGATAAATCAGCATAGACAACACTGGCGCAAGCCAGAAAAGATGTCGTTGGTGCTTATTCATGGAGTTTCCCGGTTATTTTTATAATAAAATAAGCGAACTAGTATATAAGCCATTTTGCTTTTATCCCAGTTTTTGACCGTAAACTCACCCTGTTTTAACGCAAAAAACTGTAACATAACGTTTGTTTAAAAAGCGAAGTGTCGTATTCTTAAACCCCTGTTTTCTTGCATCATCTTCTTATGAACCGTCTCAATTGGCAGCGTGCCGTAATTAAAGTAGGTAGCGCCCTTATTGCGCCAAATGGCGATGCGTGTAGCGCCCGATTTCTATTAGCACTGGCGCGCTTTATCACGATAAGCCGCGAATCTGGCAAAGAAATTATTTTGGTTTCCTCGGGCAGCGTGGCTGCGGGTCGAAGCAAAGTGAAAATTCGACACAATGCCTCTATTGCTGAAAAACAGGCGATGGCCGCCATTGGTCAAACCCAAATGATGGCAAATTGGCAACGGTTTTTCGACTTTCCTTGTGCGCAGGTTTTGCTTACCGCTGACGATCTTCGCGATCGTACTCGTTATGTGAATATCAAAAATACCTTAAGAGAATTGCTGAATCATGATGCGCTTCCCATCGTTAACGAAAACGATACCGTGGCAGTGAACGAGCTAAAAGTGGGCGATAACGACAATCTTGGCGCGTATACCGCGCTGGTGGCTCAAGCCGATACTCTTATTATTTGTTCCGATATTGATGGGTTGTACACTGCCGACCCGCGTAAAGATCCAGACGCCTCATTAATCAGTGAAGTGCACAATATCGATGAATCGATTTACAAACTAGCAGGTGGTGCGGGTACCTCGGTGGGTACAGGCGGGATGCGAACGAAAATTGAAGCGGCGGATAAGTGCACCAGTAGCGGTATTCAAACTATTATTGTTAATGGCCGGAAAGGGGCGTCTTTCGATGCCATGTTGAATGGTTCTATTCCAGGCACCTTGTTTCACGCTAGTAACTCGCCTAAAAAAGCCCGCCGACTATGGCTGACGCATACGCTTAAAACCTGTGGTCGTATTCATGTAGATGAAGGTGCAAAAGTCGCCTTGGTGGATCGCGGTGCGTCTTTGTTACCTTCAGGCATGACGAACATAGAAGGTAATTTTAACCAAGGGGAAGCGGTAGAAATTTGCTATGAAAACCAAGTTGTTGCAAAAGGCTTGGCCCTTTATAACGCGCGAGACTTAATGCTGATAAAAGGGAAAAAGTCGCAGCATATTGCGGATGTGTTAGGTTATGAAACGACCGACGTAGTTGTACATCGCGACGACTTGGTATTGCTATAGTTTCCACACTTTTAACTTTTTGGGATAACGCCACGCATGACAGACATTACACCATCGCTCAACGATTACCCTTATCACCTTGAAATTGCCACTCGCTGGCAAGATAACGACGCCTACGGTCACATTAATAATGTGATGTATTACAGCTTTTTTGATACCGCCGTAAATCGCTTTTTAATTGACGAGGGCGGCCTTAATATTCAAGAAAGTAGCGCCGTGGCTTACGTTGTCAGTAGCCAGTGCCAATATATTACGCCAGCAGCTTATCCAGAAACAATTTACGTTGGGTTACGGGTGATAAAGTTAGGCCGAAGTTCGGTTACTTACGGTTTATCAGTTTATACCGGTGAGGCTAAACGCCGGGTGGCGCACGGCCAATTTGTGCATGTATTTGTGGACAGGCTCTCTGACAAAGCCGTACCTATTCCTTCAAATATTAAAACGGCACTTGAGTCTATTTGTGAGTCTATAGGCGAGGCAGACAATCAAGGAAATGCCGGTGGTCAATAGTCAATCCACTCAAGCGGGCGAAAAAAGCATTCAGAAACATCCACAGAAAAAGCTAAAAGGGGTTTTTCTTGATGCTGAAACCTTTAGTGCAGATTTACTAAATTCAGACACAATAGATACGTCATTGCTCAGTAGCCTAAATGTTGAATTAACTTGCTATGACAACACCCTTCCAGAAGAGGTGGTTGGCAGAATAGCGAATGCCGATATCGTGTTGACCAACAAAGTAGTATTAAATAGCGAGGCGCTAGAACACGCCAAAGCGTTAAAGTATGTGGGCGTCATGGCCACAGGTACTAATAACGTAGATAAGGGTTACTGCCAGTCTCACAATATTTACGTGCAGAATGTGGAAGGTTATGGCACCGACAGCGTTGCCCAACATACCTTAATGTTGCTGCTTAATTTAGCCACCGCATTTCCTCAGTATCATAACGATGTTGAACAAGGTAAATGGGCCACATCGCCGCACTTTTGCTTAACCGAACACCCTATTGTGGAGCTTGCCGGCAAACATGCGGTTATCGTTGGTTATGGAGAGTTGGGCAAGCGAGTTGAAGCGCTATTTATCGCAATGGGTATGAAGGTGAGTATCGCGGCGCGGCCTGGCGGGCTTTCCTCAGAGGAACGGGTCGATAATAAGCGCGACCCACGACCTTCACTGGAATCATTGTTACCTAGCGCCGATGTAGTCAGCCTGCATTGCCCACTCACTGATGATAATTATCACCTTTTCAACGAAGCTCGGTTGTCGTTGATGAAACGTACCAGCTTTCTTATTAATACTGCCAGAGGTGGGTTAGTTGATGAAGATGCGCTGGTGGCTGCGCTTAAAAGCGGGCAAATAGGCGGCGCGGCGGTTGATGTTATATCTCAAGAGCCTCCTCCCACCGATCATCCTTTGCTAACGGGCTCTGTCCCCAATCTTATTGTTACCCCTCATACGGCGTGGATGGCGAATGAGTCTCGTCAGCGCTTATTCAATAAGGCAATAAACCATTTAATGCAGTTTATAGATGATCAGACATGAATAATGGTGTGCTCTTTGCCATTTGTACGCTTATTTGGGGGTCAACGTGGATAGCGATTACTTATCAAATAGGGCATACCGCTGAGACCTTAGCCGTTGCGTGGCGATATACTTTAGCGGCGCTGTGTTTAGGGCTATTTTGCGCGGTACGTGGTTTGCCGTTTAAGCTACCGTTACACATTCACATTAAAATGGCAGGAGTTGGCTTCTTCCTATATTGCCTTAACTATACTCTGCTCTACATGGCGCAAGCACATATTATTAGTGCGTTACTCGCTCTTATGAGCTCGAGTATTATTTATTTTAATGTGGTGCTTCGCAGGTGGTGGTTAAAGCAGCCTATTCGCTTAGAAGTTGTGGTGGGGGCTACTTTGGGGCTGGCTGGCATCGTGTGTATGTTTGTACCTGAGTTCTCTAAAGTATCCATGGATGCAGCATTGGCTGCGGGCGTTTCTATCGCGTTTGTTTCTTTTTTCAGTGCATCAATTGGTAACGTTATTTCAGAGCGGATCCTCACTTCAGGTACGCCAGTTATTCAAATGAATTTTTACGCCATGAGCTATGCCATGGTGATGCTTTATATTACCGCGTGGGTCACAAACGAAACTTTGGTTGTTCCAACGGCGCCCGAGTTTTATATTTCGCTGCTTTATCTGGCGCTTTTCGGCTCGGTGTTGGCGTTTGGTTCTTATATGAAGTTGCTAAAGCAAATAGGCGCCGACAAAGCTGCTTATGTGGTACTGGTTTACCCCATTGTAGCGCTGGTTATCTCCACCTTTTTTGAAGGTTATACGTGGAGTTGGCTGTCTGTACTTGGCGTAGTCGTGGTACTGGTGGGCAACGCCATTGCTATGGGAAAAGTGCCCATGTTTATGCGACGCCCACCCTTAAGTGGCTAAGTATGAACTAGCTAGGCATGATTTAAGCGCATTACCTAAGTGCATTAATTTTTTGATTCAGTTCATAAGCCGGCTGAGTCACTATGGCTTCCAGTGTTTCGACTCGTTCAACTAAGGCGGCAATTTGCTTATCTTTTTTCTCAATAAGCTGTTGTTGCTGTGTGGCTTTGCTAGCAATGAATGGATTGCTACACGTGCCACTCATCCAGTCGTTAAGACGCCATTGAAACTTAGCATCTAAGTAACTTGCGCCTAGAGCGATGACGGTGATAAAGCCAATAAGTAAAAAAATGCTTAAGGTAGACATAGTGTGCTCCAAGGTAAAAGTTTGTGCCCGATTTTGTACCCAATAGTGGTGTCTCGATAACACCCTTCATGCTTACTAGTCTTTAGGTTTCAAAAAAAATTACAAAGAGATGTAATTTTTTTCGCTAACCCTAGACTACACAAAATAAGCACTGATGATTTCTGTCATCACATGCAAGTAAGCACAGTAAATGGGTGGCTTTTGCCGTAATAGTCGACAATGCAGCGCAGTGAATAATAAGAAATACTGAGGACGAGAGATTGGGGCAAGGATTTGAAGATGTGTTTGCACAGTACGGTAGTCTATTAAGTCGTGTGGCGAACAGTTACGAGGCTAACCACGCGTTACAGCAGGAATTGCTACAAGAAATAGCTATTGCTGTGTGGCAGGGGTTAGTGCGCTTTAAAGGCGATAGCAGTGTAAAAACTTATATTCTAAAAATTGCCCATAACCGCGCTGTTACTCACGTGGCAAATCAGGTGAAGCGCATCGATACCGATGAGTACAATGATGACGTGGTTATTGAGCAAATGTCACAAGTTTCCCCTGAAACGGCCACCAGCCAACAACAATCACTAACACGATTACTCGTTAAAGTACGTGCACTAGCAGTACAGCCGCGACAAGTACTTACCCTTTCCTTAGAAGGCTTATCTTATGATGAAATTGCTGATATATGCGGCCTAACCAAATCTCATGTAGGGGTTATTTTAAAGCGGGCTAAAGCAAGTGTATTAGAAGGAGACGCCGATGAATGATTTTAATAAAAGCGCTGATGATAATGGCATCGACAACGACCTCAGCGCGTTATGGCAAGCCCAACCCGTGTCGAATGTAGATTTGGAAGAGGTGAAAAAAACGTTTAAAAGCCAAACAAGAAAGCAGCGTCTTTATTTTCTAATCGATTGCTTGTCGTTAGTACCAGGAGTTTGGATTTTTATACATTACTGGGGCGAGCTTCCGGTTACTGCTCGCGTCTTATATTTTGGCCTAATGTTTTTCGTTATCCCTTTGCTTGGTTATCAGCTTTGGCTTAGAAGAGTGGCTGCGTTTGGCAGTAATGCGCAAACTAATAATCATGTACAACAATTGAAAAAGCAGTTTAAAAACAATGCACGTATTGCCTTTATTAATAAACATTCTGCCTGGATAGCCGTGCCTATTGTTATTGCATTTAATACCATCTTTACCTTGGCTAAGGCAGCAGAGGAAAGGGAGTATGGGCTGGTGCTGATGGTAACAGCAATCACCGCTGGCATTATGGCAGTGTGGTATGTTTGGGCGCATCGCAGGCAAAAGCAATTTGAAAAAAAATTAACGGCATTAAATAATATGAGTGACGGCGGCTAGCCATTTGTGAAGACCTGCCGCCCCGTCAAAGTTAGTTAACTAATTTGTCGCTTTTTCGGCCTTTGGGATAGCAGCTTCACCGTTACTGGTATCGCTGCTTTCATGATTTTTTCCATCACCATCACCATCACCATCTTCAACACGACCTTCACTATCATCATCGTCTTTTTCTTCTCCTAAGAAGAATTCATAGTATAAATCTAAGGCGAATTCAGACTGATCTTCAATGGTGGTTTGTACCGCTTCTAAAAATAAACGAGGCAACAAGCGGTATCGCAATGCTAAATCGGGCGGGTCTTGCCTACGCCGAAGTGTGCTGCTTGAATCATTGTTACTCAACCCCACATCTACGTTATATTCAGCCGTTAACCTGTCATTAATCTGACCGGTTACTGACAGTTTGTTCTCATTAGTGCTTAAGCTGAAATCATCAATGCCTAATGCATTACCTACTTGGCCGGTTAACGTTTTGGTATTTGAAAGGCCAAAGCCCAGTAACAATGCAGTGTAGTTAGGATCTTCGCTTTCAGCGTCTGGGCCAGACCCTGTTAGCAAGTACGAGAGTACATTTTGCTGATCCATTGCAGGCTCGGAGAATAAGTTAATGCTTGGGGAATCGGCGGCGCCGTCTATTCTAATGCCAGCAATTACATCATCGTCAGTTTTGTCTGGGTCGCGAATGGCTTCAATCAGCAGCATGGGTTGATCGATAGGGCCATTAAACTGCACTTCGCCCGTTTGTATAACAAGTTGCTGGCCGTAGGCGTTGTAGCGACCGTTGAGTATTTGTAAATCACCAAAGCCCACCAAAGCAGGTTGGTTATTCACTTTTACGCCGCCGTGCAAACTTGCGGTTAAACCAAATGCTTCCAGCTTCACTTCACCTGTTTTGGCTTTATCGATATTGACCATCACAGACGCATGCACAATATCAAGGGGTTCTTCTTTAGGCGGTTCGCCGCGAAGGTGAACATCTTTGGACGGTGACACCGCGCTTTCAGGCAATGATTCAACTTCAATACGCGCCCAAGGTATGTTGACACTGCCTGATACATCAACCTTGTCGGCGGTAGCCGCTACTTTCAAATCTGGCGATACCCGCAAACGCATGTTTGGTTGGCGTACCTCAAATTTATCGCCTTTCAAATTAATGTTCGCGCTTGGTACATCAGACCAACTGAGATCGCCGTTTAGCGACCCTTTACCACCGCCCAGCAAAAACGTGCCGTCGAAGTTGGCTTGTTGGCCGTTTAACGTAATTGATTGAGTCCAGTTTTCTAGTGACACGGGCGTGTCTTGAATATCAATGGCGCCGTTTTCTATTCGTAGTTCACCTGTGAGGTCCGGTGAGTCGACAAATCCCGCCAGCGTGATTGTGCCATTCATCACACCCGTAAGGGTGCGAATAGCTGGGGATAAAGGCTTCAGTGGCGCGACATCAATGTTAAGTAGTTCCAAATTACCGCTTATGGGTTTGCGCGTTTCAAAGGGAGACGTATTCACATTGAGTGTGGCATTGCCTAAATCTTCACTGGCAATAAGCGACTTAGCTTTAAGCTCTCCCTGCTTAAAAGTACCGGTGGTTTCCACAGAATTAACGGTTATAGCGAGTGGTCGTTCTTTTCCCAACTGCCATGTGGCAGGTGATAAAGACGCCGTAAAAGTCGCATCGATAGGATCGGCTTGGGAATATTGGCCTTGGGTTTTCACCGATAAGGTTGCCGGTGCTGCTGCCGCTATTATATCCGGCGCAAGCTCGTGCGCCCACAAGCCAACAGGCAATGCCTTAGCCCATACATTCCACTTCGCTTTATTTTCTTGGTAGTTCAAGCTGGTGATGCAAAGCTCTCCCTCTTCCCTCGAGTGCCAGCAGTGTTCGCCCACATTGGCGCTAAAAGGGGCCGTGCCGACATTTAGAGAAAATGGTGATGACAACGCCCACTGCATATTAGCGAGTTTTAATTTACTCTGCTCAATTTGTCCTGCCCATGTGTTGTCTTGCCATTTGCCCGCAAGGCTTAATGCAACACTATGTTCCGGTAGGGTTACATCAAGGTCGACCTTATGGTTTGTGTATGAGCCATCAATGACAAGCTTGCCATTGATTTCGCCTTGTTGGGCTGCCGCGTTTGAAAGCCCAGGCGACACCGCAATATTTGAAAAATTAAGTGCGCCTTTGGCAACGGGGTTAGTCCATGGGCCTGTGGCTTTTATGTTGCCAGATATCGCCCCAGCTACTTCAGGGTAAAGGTCGGCAATTGCCGCTACATTAAGATCAATATCAGCGTTGATATAGCGTTTGTTTAACAGTTGCCCTACCACATCAATTTTATTTTCGGCTTGCTCTACAGCGAGCGAGGCAACCAGTAAGTCGCTGGGGCCGGAATAAACGAAAGCGCCCGCTACCGAAAAGGGTTTGTTTTGCAAAACGCCTTTTAAGTCTAAATCTCGAATACTGACTTGCGGGCCTTTTTCCGTATATTGCATCACGCTGGTAAAGCCACCTTCTAACTGCTCAGGCGCGTACTCAGAAAACTGAACCCCAGAGACATTGGTAAAGGTGGTGTTTCCTTCCCAAGAAATCGCCTCATCTAAGTACAAGGTACCGGTATTGCTAATACTGCCTTCCAACGCTTCAATTTTGGCTTCGTTCACGAAGATGTTGTGTTCTTTTAGCACCACATTTAGCGCTACAGGCACCTTGCCTACATCTGGCAAGGTGGCGGCTGCCCCGCCATCTAATAGGTAGTCGCCCATGGTGCCATTAAGGGTTAACGCGCCATCGTGTAAAGTGCCAGACTCCAAAGTGGGTAAGGGTTGTTCCTTCCACGTTGCGCTAAATGAAATGGGCAAGTTGTCGCTAAGTACGTCGGCTGACAAATTCACTTTAGCATTCATCGCCCCTTCAGTTTTAAGATCAGCTTCAAGTGCTGCTAGCGACCCTGATGCTTGAAAGTCTACTTGCTGCTGGTTGTCACTTATAAGGCCGCTACCGTTTAGTGAGACTGACAACGGATAAGCACCATCTAAGGTGATGGCAATGTCTCCATTAAGTGTTCCTTGAGGGTGTACCATATTTAAATTGGCCAAGGACACACTGGCATTAGCGAATTCAAAAT
Source organism: Alteromonas stellipolaris (assembly GCF_001562115.1). NCBI lineage: Bacteria > Pseudomonadati > Pseudomonadota > Gammaproteobacteria > Alteromonadales > Alteromonadaceae > Alteromonas > Alteromonas stellipolaris. Next base: position 4,589,873 of record NZ_CP013926.1, on the reverse strand, counting down.
CCTCAAAGGTAAATGCTGATAAGGTTTGGGCAGATTCTTCTTGGTTTAAGGTGCCATTGGTCAGTGAAAACTCCCCGATTCTTATTGGAATAGGCGATGAAACCGTGGGCAGTTCTGGGGCGGTGTATGAAAGCGAATAAGATTTTGGTAGTGATTTGTTCGTGGCACTATTGTCAGCACTACTTTCAGAGGGAGCATCATCCTTGTTCGCGTTAGCCGAAGAGGCTGTTGTTTGAGTGGATGCTTCAACTTGATGAAGGGTAACGGCTAAATCTTCAAGCGACACCGATGATATCGTCAGCTTATCATTGCCCAAGAACTCATCTAAGTTTAACTTCCCTAGTTCAACCGTCTGGCTCGGCATGTTAAGGGTAAAACGCTCAACCTTGGCTTGGCTTACTTCTATAGGTAAAGGCAGCGCAAAACTGCCTGTTTCTTCAGTGGATTCTGTTTCTGGGGCCGCGCTTAATTGCTCCACAAGTATATCGTTGGCATTTATTTCGTTAACGCAGACTCTAGGCTCAAAGATACAGCGCCACGTAACATCAAGGTACGCATACTCAGCGTGTACCCGCCACTGCGCATTTTCCCACTTAACGTTTGAAATAGTAAGGTTGTCAGCCAGGCCGCCCTCAATGCTTTCAATACTTAGCCCGCTCACTAGATTATTGGCAATAAGGCGAATAGTTGGTCCACCCAAAGGGCTAATTAATAATCCGTAAACAAACACCACGATAAGCACAGGCGTTAATAGAATGGTTGAAATTGTGCGCTTTCTCATAACTCTGGCCCCAGCATTAGATGCAGCTGCCATGTCTTTTCATCTGGTGCAAAGCCCCGAGCTACGTAAACGCGAACTGGGCCTATAGGAGATAGCCAATGAAAGCCCGAACCCACGCTGTAAGTTAATGTAGTATCTAAATCATTGGTTGCCGTGCCCGCATCGGTAAAGGCGGCAATACGCCAATTTTGTGCAATGCGGTAAGCATATTCCACGCTGGCAGTTGCCAAGTATTTTCCACCAATGGCATCGGTAACAGTGTCACCGGTTTCAGGGTCGATAACATCGTCCGTAGGGGAAATTTCTCGATAATCGAACCCACGAACACTTTGATCGCCACCGGCATAAAACCGCAGTGATGTAGGCACTTGTGAAAAGTCATTGGTTTTAATAGCGCCGAGCTCGCCTCGAATAGAAACTCGATGCACATCAGAAAAGGTACGAATGACCATGCCTTCCAATACGGATTTCACAATATTGATGTCAGAGCCAAGATTATCTCGCCCTGCTTGGGCTAAGAACTGAAAGTAATTGCCATTGTTAATATTAAGGTCGTTATCTTTGGTAATGTAAGTTATCGAGTAGCCTGGCAGTATTAGCGACGTTGTGGTGTTGTCAGTGTCGCCTTGATCGTAGGTTTCTCGTAAATAGGTGATAGAGCCATCGTGTTGCCAAGGAGAATTATCTTCTTGAAAGTAGCGGTGGGCAGCAAGTGATAAGGTTTCACTTTCAATCGAAGTATTGCTGTACTCAATGAACTGATAACCTGCTTCAAAGCTAACGTAATCTTTGGTGATATTCTGCATCGGAATGCGATAGTCAGCCGTAACCGATTGCTCGGGTTGAGAGATAAAAATATCGGACGATATTGAATGACCGCGATCATTTACCCAAGGGCGCTCCCAGCCTAATGTTACACGTGGGCCAGTGTCGGTAGCAGCACCGATAGAAACATCAAAAGCATCACGAGGGCGATGTGCTAGCGAAACCTCGATAGGTACATTTAGCCCTTCAGCGTCACTTACTACAGGCCTTGCAATAACGCGGTTGAAGTACCCTGATTGATTTAACGAACGGTTGAAGTCAGACAATTTTGCTGAGGAATAAGGTTCACCTTCTTCAAACGGAGTGAGTCGTTCAATAATCGCTTTTGCTTTGTCTTCCCCAATAAATTTCAATTTACCAAAGTTATAACGAGAGCCGCTTTGGGCAATAAGCAAAATGTTGGCTTCTTTTTCTTCTCTAACCAAATCTAACCGCGTGGCTTGCCAATAAAAATCAAAGTAGCCGTGAGATAAGGCATAATTGAACATCGATGACTTAAAAGACTCATAAACGGGTTGATTAAGCACATCCCCCTCTTTGAGTGAAAACCCATTAAAGCGGCTTCTAAAGTCGTTATCTTCTCGGCCTACACCAATAATTTCTCGGGTGACCTTTGATACAAGAAGTGGGTCGTTAAGTGAAACTGTCACAACGACCTCATCGTCCTCAGTGACTTCCACTGTTGCATCACTATTGTAATAGCCAAAGGGCTGCACGGCGGTGGCTACCGTAGCGATAACTTCGTCCTGCCAGAATGGGTCATTTAATAGCTCAGTTTCTACATCTAAATTGTTCAAGTGCAGCCGAACATTATCTTTAAGCTTATCTTGCTTTACCCCATTGATTTTGTAGGTAACTGCGTGAGCAGAGGAGATAAAAATGACAAATAGGCACAGCGATAAAAACCGAAGAGCGTAACCTTGGTGGCGCCGGGTTTTAATACACGCTAACGGCGCTTTTAGAGAAGAGAGAAAGCACGGTGGCATTGAAAAATGCGATTCCTTGTAGCAAAAAAAAGAGACGGCGCGGTTTCAGCCTTTACAAAAAAGGGGCGCTAATATGATACGAAATAAGTAACACTGCATCGACGATGCTGATAATACCATACCCCTTTATATACTGTGTATTTAGTAAAAAAGCACAACTAAAGTACAGGTTAATCTTAAATTCGTTTTAGTGTAGTGTTTGGTCTAAATGTAACTAATTATTACAATTAAACTTTCTTTTTGAATTATAAATCGTTGTATAGTGGTACAAACTTCGAGCTAATCACAGGATGAATAGTTCAATAAGGGTTGTTAATAAGCAAAGGAAAATATATGCGCTGTCGTTTTTTCTCGTGTATCCATTCAGTTACTTCTTTAGTTGTCCTATTTTTCTTCAGCTTAGTAAGCGTTTGTGCGCTAAGTGACGAAAATACCGCAGAGCCTGTAGAAAATGTCTCAGCGCCCCTGCCTTATACCGTATTTAGTGCCCTACCGGCTTATCGAATGCCCGCCTTATCGCCTAAAGGCGATAAAATAGCGTTTGTGAAGAACGTTAACGAGCCAGATGAACTATCGGTTTTGGCCACGTTTGACCTGACTACAGGTAAAATTCATTACCTTCTTCACTCAGACAACGAGAAGGTTAAAATTAATTGGTACCGGTGGGTTAACGATGAGCGAATAGTGGTTAGCGCTCGTTATGAAAGCCGTCGCGGCAATACGCGGGTCTATGACACCCGTCTACTTGCTATGAATTTTGATGCGCAAGGTGAAAAGCCTAAACACCTTCTAGATTGGCGAAGACTTAAGCGAAGAGCCGCTGACCCTAATCGTGTTCCCCAATTTCAAGATAATGTGATTGATTGGCTACCGGACGATCCTGAACACATCTTAATGGCCATCGATGTGGAAGTTTTTGCCCTTCCTTCTGTATTTAAAGTGAATGTCTATACTGGCAGCACTTCGAGGTTAGAGCGTGGGAAGCGTAGTATTAGAGATTGGGTCGTTGATAGACAGCACAATGTTCGAGTAGGTATCACACTTGACTATGACAGCGGTGAGCGTCACGTATTACTTAAAGAAGGTGACAGTTGGCGAACCCTGTTTAGTTACAATGCCATGACTGAAAAAGGACAAATGCCTCTAGGGTTCGGTCTCGATCCCAACATTCTCTACTATCAAGGTTATAAGGGAGACTACAAAGCCTTGTTTACGTTAAACCTTGAGACCAACGAGCATACAGAAATTTTCTCTGATGAAGGTTATGACGTAAATGGCAGTTTGATCTACTCTCCTGTTACCAACGATGCTATTGGTATTCGTCACCTTGGTAGACATTACTGGGACGAGCGTTATGTCGCACTTCAAAATGGCTTAGACGAAGCGTTGGTCGACTATTCCAATACACTCGTTAGCTTTAGCCGTGATGAGAAAAAATATATTGTTTATTCTGAGTCAGACACTATGCCTGGCGCCTATTTCATTGGTGACCGTGAAAAAGGTTCATTAGATTTCTTGTTTCAGCAGTATCCTAAAATTGAAGAAGGCATGCTGACTGAGCATAACCTAATCACTTACACTGCCCGTGATGATATTGAAATTGAAGCTTACTTAACCTTGCCGAAAGGAGAAGGGCCGTTCCCTACGATTATTCACCCTCATGGTGGGCCCGGTGCGCGAGATTTTAGTGGTTTCGATTACTGGACCTCGTACTTTACCAATAAGGGCTACGCGGTGCTTCGCCCCAACTTTAGAGGCTCGGAAGGTTATGGTTTCGACTTCGCGCAAAGCCAGATGAAAAGCTGGGGGCTGTCGATGCAAGATGACATCACAGATGCAGCAAACTGGATGGTTGAGCAAGGTTATGCCACCAAAGACAATATGTGTATTGTTGGCGCGAGTTACGGCGGCTACGCTGCGTTAATGGCGGCGGTGAAAACGCCTGATTTGTTTCAATGTGCAATAAGCTTTGCCGGTGTGAGTTCATTAAAGCATATCGTTATCCACGCCAGACGCTTCGTAAATTCAGACTTGGTAAAAGATCAAATTGGTGACGACTTCGATGACTTAGAATCGCGTTCTCCTTATTACAATGCAGAAGGGATAAAAACGCCGATTCTACTGGTGCATGGTGAAGAAGATCGCATAGTTAGACCGTTACAAAGTCGCTACATGGCTGATGAACTTGAAGATTTAGATAAGACCTTTAAATATGTTGAGTTAGAGTCGGGTGATCACTACTTGTCAATCCAAGGTAACCGTCATCGCTTCTTTGCTGAAATGGATGCATTTTTAAATAAGTATTTGAAAACAGAGTAAGCCGGGCTTTTTGCGGTTTTTCAAAAACAGCCAGAGCCGCCAAGTTCCACGACCAAATAGCGTGAAACTGGCGGCTTTTTGTTCATCTTTACGTTACACTTCTGCCCATTCAGCGTGCAATTTTGATGCACTAACGCGTCAATCATCACACTGAGCAACACAAGTACTATCCCCTTCTTCGTTAAATAGAGAAATTATGTCCCATTCAAGCGAGACCGCGCCTAATGCTGGCCAGCCTCAAGGAAAGCCCCCTTTAGGGTTAATTGAATTTGTCGCACTGATGGCTACCATGACATCGTTGGTGGCGTTAAGCATTGACGCTATGCTGCCTGCACTGTTGCAAATAGGCGATACGTTGAACGTTGACGAACCCCATCACACTCATCTTATTGTGACCGTATTCTTTATGGGAATGGCCTTCGGGCAGATGTTTTTTGGTCCATTTGCGGATAGTCGTGGAAGACGGCTCACTATTTTAATTGGCTTGTTTGTATTCGCGATTGGTACGTTTGTATGCATGTCGGCCACTAATTTAGAAACTATGTTGGTTGGGCGTGTGATACAAGCTTTTGGGGTGTCGGGGCCTCGCATTGCTGCTATGGCGATTATTCGTGACCTTTACGTGGGTGATGCGATGGCTCGAGTGATGTCATTTATCATGATGGTGTTCATCCTTGTGCCGATGATAGCGCCCATGGTGGGACAGGCTGTAATGACCTTTTTCGGGTGGTTTCATATATTCACCCTATTTTTAATTGTGGCAACATTAGCGGGTACATGGTTTTTCAGCAGGCAAGGGGAAACCTTACCTAGGCATAAACGCAGGCCGTTTTCATTTAAGCAGTTTTACTTGTCATCAAAATTCATCCTCACTCATGCAACAGTGATGGGATACACCTTTGCAATGGCCGGAATTTTTGGTTCGTTTCTCGCGTATTTAAGTGCTTCACAAACCATTTTCCAGGTGTACTACGGTGTGGGCGATTTGTTTCCTTACATATTTGCTGTTTTGGCTTTCTCTATTGGTTTAGCGTCTTACTTCAATGGCACCATGGTGATGAAATTCGGCATGCGCCGTTTATGTCGCTTTGCGCTTAAAGGCGTTAACGGATTTGCTGTTGTCTATCTTGCTTTATTGTTCGCTTACGATGGGTTGCCGCCACTTGTGCTTACCGTTATTACCATGTTCGTCGGTTTCTTTTTTGTGGGAATTTTATTTGGTAATTTGAACGCACTTGCTATGCAGCCATTAGGCGACATGGCAGGGCTTGGAGCCGCGATTATTGGCTCCCTTTCCAGCCTATTTTCTGTGCCTATTGCGCTGTTCGTAGATAGCTTTTTAGATGGCAATTTATACCCCATAGGCGTGGGCTTTTTTGTCTTCTTTGTGTTGGCTTACTTTGCGGTGAGATATGCAGAGCGGGTTCGCGAATGTGGGGAATAGGTAAAAACGAGTAGGCATAAAAAAGCCCGACCAAATTGGTCGGGCAAGAGGGCTTATATAAAGCACCTAACGACAGAAACTGTCCTAACCGATGATGGCTTTCATGTCAGTCATGTAGCCACGCAGGGTTTTACCTACTTGCTCAACACCGTGAGTGCGGATAGCTTCGTTAATATCAACAAGGCGCTTGTTTTCAACCTGATTAGAGGTTTCTGACAATCCCTTACCAATAACTGAAGTATCGATAGTAGGCATAAATTTCTCACGCAAAATTGGAATTGCTGCATTCGCAAACAAGTAGTTTCCATATTCTGCTGTGTCTGAAATTACCACATTCATTTCATACAAACGCTTACGAGCGATGGTATTCGAGATAAGTGGTGTTTCATGCAGTGATTCGTAGTAAGCCGACTCAGGCAAGATACCCGCTTCAACCATTACGTCGAAGGCCACTTCTACACCGCACTTGATCATGGCAACTAAAAGGATGCCGTGGTCAAAGAATTCTTGCTCGCTGATTTCACCTTCATAGACAGGTGCGTTTTCAAAACCAGTTTCACCAGTTTCTTCGCGCCATCTAAGTAGGTTCGCATCGCCGTTTGCCCAATCTTCCATCATAGTGCGAGAGAACTCACCGCTAATGATGTCGTCTTGATGCTTTTCAAACAGTGGGCGAAGCAGGTCAGTTAGTTGCTCTGACAAATCGTACGCTTTCACTTTAGCTGGGTTTGATAGGCGGTCCATCATGTTGGTTACGCCACCAATTTTAAGTGCTTCAGTGACTGCTTCTAAGCCAAACTGAATAAGTGCACCAGCATACGCTGCGTCAATGCCGTCAGCGGTCATTTTCTCAAAGGCAAGTACTGCAGCAACTTGTTGCATACCACATAAAATGGTTTGCTCGCCCATAAGGTCAGATTTAACTTCAGCTACAAACGAAGACTCAAGTACACCGGCACGATCGCCACCTGTTGCACTCGCTAATGCTTTAGCGGTATCCCAACCCTTGTTTTCAGGGTCGTTCTCAGGGTGAACAGCAATCAATGTTGGTACACCGAAACCACGCTTATATTCTTCACGTACTTCTGTACCTGGGCACTTAGGTGCACACATCACTACCGTAATATCGCTACGGATTTGCTGGCCTTCTTCAACAATGTTGAAACCATGTGAGTATCCAAGTGTTGCGCCTTTTTGCATTAACGGCATAACCGCTTCTACAACGCTTGCATGCTGCTTGTCAGGTGTTAGGTTGTACACCAAGTCAGCACTAGGAATTAGTTCCTGATATGTGCCAACGGTAAAACCATTGCTAGTAGCACGTTTGTAAGAGTCACGTTGCTCTTCAATGGCTGCTTGACGCAGCGCATAAGAAACATCTAACCCAGAGTCACGCATGTTCAAGCCTTGGTTAAGACCTTGAGCACCGCAGCCTACAATGACAATCTTTTTGCCTTTTAAGAACTGACAACCGTCAGCGAATTCTTCGCGTGCCATGAAGCGGCAGCGGCCAAGCTGATCTAGCTGCTGGCGTAGCGATAGGGTATTGAAATAATTAGCCATAAAAATTCCGAACAACATTCATTTTCGTCATTATCAACAACCAACCGTGGCGTTGACGACCTCGTCTATGACGACTTGCTACGCAGATTAAGGGATTTCTTTTGTTTTGGAAAATGATATATTTGCAAGATAATATTGCAATAAGTGAAACACTATGGATTTTCGTAGCCTTCAACTGTTTACGCATCTCGCCACAAGCCTACATTTTGGTGATACTGCGCAAGCTATGTACGTATCGCCTTCTACCCTAAGCCGCGTTATACAAAGGCTAGAGGATGAATTGGGTTGTACTTTGTTTAAGCGCGATAATCGGAAAGTGGCACTCACCCATAGCGGGCATAAATTGTTGTCTTTCTCTACTCAAGCCTTAAAAGACTGGCAACAATTGAAGGTAGACTTACGAGAAGACAGTAATTCTTTGCAAGGCGAGATAAGTTTGTTTTGCTCTGTAACGGCAAGTCAAAGCCATTTACCCGCCATATTACGTCAGTTTAGGGCCCAGCACCCAGGCGTGGATATTCGTTTAATTACTGGCGATCCCGCATTAGCCATAGATAAAGTAAAGCAGAAAGAATGCGACTTATCGATAGCGATTTATACACCTGATTTACCTACGGATTTGCACTTCTCTCCATTAGACAACGTGCCATTGGTACTGATTGCACCACGAGACTGGCGATTGACCCAATTGACGCAGGTAGATTGGACTAAACATCATGTGATCATGCCAGAGCATGGTCCCACCAGACGCATTGCCTACCACTGGTTTGCAGAGCATGGTATTCGGCCGAACGTGTATGCATCGGTAGGAGGAAATGAAGCTATCGTTAGCATGGTAGCGTTAGAGTGTGGTGTTGGCTTTGTGCCCAAAGTGGTGCTCGATCATTCCAGTATGGCAAGTTTGGTTACCCAAATTCCGGTAGATGACATTGAGCCCTATGGATTGGGCTTATGCTGTTTGCAGGATAAGCAAAACGAGCCACTTATAAACGCATTTTTACAGTTAGAAATGGCGCCCTAACCTATTAATGATAAGGCCTAAAGCCATTTAGACTGCAATCATGCCAAGCATTGTGGCTTAAGCTTTCAGGCTTGTTGTTAACCGATTATCACTCATGACATTACTGACTACTAAGTTGCTTAATTAAGGTATCCAATGCGCGATATCCTAGGGCTTCGGCTAAATGAGCGCGAGTAACCGTAGGCGCTTCAGATAAATCTGCTAACGTTCTTGCAACTTTAAGGGTGCGGTGGAACACCCGCATCGATAAATTCAATTGCTTAGCGGCCGCTTGTAAAAAGTGTAAATCTGTATCGGTTAATTGGCATAAATCAGCAAGCTCACCTGCATTTAACTGTGAATTTGGCTTACCCTGTCGAAGAAGCTGAACTTCCCTTGCCCGTAATACCCTATCCCTAGCCTCTAACATGGAATCAGACGCAGAGTTTACCGGTGGCGATAAGTCGTAACTGGCTAGCCTTGGCACCTCTACTTGTATGTCTATTCTGTCTAGTAGGGGGCCCGACAACCGATTTAGGTAACTTAACTGCTGTTGTGGGGTTAAGCGGTTGTCGTCTATATCACCAGTTGGACTGGGGTTCATAGCCGCTATTAATTGAAAATTAGCAGGGTAGGTAGCGCTCGCCATTGCGCGTGATATATGTACATCTCCCGTTTCTAAAGGCTCTCTAAGTACATCTAATGCGCGGCGGCCAAACTCGGGTAATTCGTCTAAAAATAATACGCCATTGTGAGCTAACGATATTTCGCCAGGTACGGGTTGCGAGCCACCGCCGGTAAGCGCTACAGCAGAGCTAGTATGGTGTGGGCTGCGCATATGGCGCTTTAAAAATCGCTCCACATTTAAATTTTCCCCTTTTACAGAATGGATGGAGGCAACTTCCAGCGCCTCCTGTTCAGTCATGGGGGGTAATAGTGCAAGTAACCTACTGGCCAGTAAGCTTTTGCCTGTACCTTGTGGGCCTACCATTAGCAGGTTATGGCTACCTGCTGCGGCAATGGTTAGTGCACGTTTAGCTTGGGTTTGGCCAATAATATCATCCCAGCCCATACTGCTAGATGAGGAGGCACAAGGGGTAAAGGGTTGGCCTTTATTGAGTTTTTTATTATTCGCCAAATGCTCGTAAACAGACAGAAGATCAAACGCTGGGTAGCGCGTAGCATAAGAGACTAACGAGGCCTCAACATCGTTAACACCCGGAAAAACAAGTGGTGTGTCATCGTCAGCAGCTGCAATTAAAACAGGAACAAGCCCGCTTACTGGCTTAATTTCACCGTTTAAGCCAAGTTCGCCCACAAAGGCAATGTTGAGGACGCTGGTGTCGGGAAGGTAGCCTGACGCTACCAAAATACCTACCGCAATGGGCAAATCGAAGCGGCCGCCGTATTTAGGAATATCAGCAGGGGCCAAATTAACGGTAATACGCTTTGCCGGAAAATCGAAACCACTATTAATGAGTGCACTACGCACCCGCTCTCGAGCTTCTTTTACACTGGTTTCCGCCATACCAACCAGCTGAAACGCCGGCAGGCCATTAGCCAAGTGAATTTCTACCGACACCTCGGGGGCTGCTACGCCCTGCCCCGCAAAGGTTTTAACTACTGCCATGCTCATATAATGTCGCTCTAGAAGAAAGTACTTTGGGATGAATACTTTAAGTGAGCATGGTAATAGCTGAAACTGTACTTAGGACAAGAAGAAGGACTAATTTTCGTTATAAAAGACCGGCATTTCCCAGTGCCAGCGTAAGGCTCCTAGGCGCAGTAATACCGTGGATACAAGTGCAACTGCACCGCACCACTGAGCCTCAAAGCCTAAGTACATGGCTAAGCCATAGGCCATCCCGCCAACAATGCAGGTCGTCGCGTAGAGTTCCCCGCCTAATACCAACGGCACTTCTCTACATATAACATCACGTAATAGACCACCAAAAACCCCTGTAATGGTGCCCATGGCAATGGCTACTGCAATACCTGTGTCATTGGCTAAGGCTTTTTCAATACCTACTACATTAAACAGTGCTAATCCAAAGGCGTCAGCAATAAGAAGATAATGATAAGGAAAGCGTGGGCTCAATCGTAACCAGATAATAGGAATGAAGGCAGCAATCAAGGTAGTGTAAAGATAATCGTTGTCGGCAATCCAGAATACAGGGACATCCAGCATCATGTCGCGCAGTGTTCCACCTCCTATAGCAGTGGCACTTGCCAATACAATAACGCCAAACCCGTCCATCCGTTTTTGGTACGCCATCAGGGTGCCAGAAATAGCACACACGGCTACCCCTGCTAAATTTAACCAGTGAAACCAGTCTACCATTGTATTGCGATACCCTTTTTATCTGACGAAAATAGCGTTTGAACCGCAAAATACTTGATTTCGGCGGCGGTTTCATGCTATTTCTTTGCGCATATTAATCGTGTAACGGCCAATTCACGTTTAATTGGGGTGAAAAAGCCATAGCCCTATCGTACAACCATTCATTTTAGCATTCATCCAAGGAACTGGGTGTTGCTCGTCAATTAAATCTGTAAATTCAATAGCATAAGCTTATTGTTTTTATCTGATGTCCTTTGTTTTCACGACAAACGACAGTGTTTCAATGTCAGTGATAAAGCACAGATGCGTAAATTTATGTGTCCGCGCGTCGCGTATTGCATCCAGCGTATTGGGCGCTCGCGCACTGTCATGTATCATTCGTCTCGGTATTAATATTTCCGCAAAACGCGGTTCGGGCTTTACGCTCAATTTTTGAAGGATTACTCATGGCTAAGCAACCTGCCGAACATATTTGGTTTAATGGCGAATTGAAACATTGGAAAGACGCTACTGTTCACGTAATGACGCATGCTATTCATTATGGTTCGTCTGTATTTGAAGGTGTGCGTGCATACGACACGCCGGATCAAGGTACTTGTGTTTTTCGTTTAAACGATCACAACCGTCGCTTGTTCGATTCAGCGAAAATTTATCGTATGACCATTCCATACACGTTAGATCAAATAAACCAAGCTACCCTTGATATCATTCGTGAGAACAAATTGAAATCAGCGTACATTCGCCCTATCGCGTTTTACGGTGATATTGGTATGGGACTTCAAGTGCCTTTTGGTACGGAAGCTGAAGTTGCCATTGCTGCATTTGAATGGGGCGCTTACTTAGGTGAAGAAGCCCTTAAAAATGGTGTAGATGCTGGTATTTCTTCTTGGAACCGCTTAGCCGCTAACACTATGCCTACTGGCGCTAAAGCCGGTGGTAACTACTTATCTTCACAACTTATTTCGATGGAAGCGCGTCGTCATGGCTACGGAGAAGGTATTGCCCTTGATACTAACGGTTATATCAGCGAAGGTGCGGGCGAAAACATTTTTGTTATTCGTGACGGCATTGTGATTACCACGCCTAAAACTGCAGCCATTCTTCCTGGTATCACTCGTGATACGTGTATGACGCTACTTAGAGATAAAGGTTACGAAGTTCGCGAAGAAAATATTCCTCGTGAAGCTATGTACTTAGCAGATGAAGTCTTCATGTGTGGTACAGCGGCAGAAGTAACGCCAGTACGCAGTGTAGATGGCATTGAAGTAGGTGCGGGCGGCCGTGGCCCAATCACCAAAGAAGTACAAGATATGTTCTTCGGTCTTTTCAACGGTACTACTGAAGACAAATGGAACTGGTTAACACCGGTTTACAAGTAATTAATTTAGCTATTTATTAAACGGGAAGGATTTTATGCCCAAGTTACGATCTGCAACGACTACGCAAGGTAGAAATATGGCCGGCGCACGCGCTTTATGGCGTGCTACGGGAATGAAGGATTCTGATTTCGGTAAACCTATTATTGCTATTGCTAACTCTTTCACGCAGTTTGTGCCGGGGCATGTGCATCTAAAAGACATGGGTCAATTAGTCGCACGAAGCGTTGAAGCCGCGGGTGGTGTAGCAAAAGAATTTAATACTATCGCAGTAGATGATGGTATTGCTATGGGCCACAGCGGCATGCTTTATAGCTTACCTTCCCGTGAAATTATTGCTGATGCAGTAGAATACATGGTGAACGCGCACTGCGCCGACGCCATTGTATGTATTTCAAACTGCGACAAAATCACCCCAGGAATGTTAATGGCGTCATTGCGCTTAAATGTACCTGTTGTGTTTGTATCAGGCGGTCCGATGGAGGCGGGTAAAACCAAGCTTTCTGATCAAATCATCAAACTCGACTTAGTAGATGCCATGGTGGCCGCTGCTGACGATAAAGTAAGTGATTCTGATACCGACGAAATTGAACGTTCTGCATGCCCTACCTGTGGTTCATGCTCAGGTATGTTTACTGCAAACTCAATGAACTGCTTAACCGAAGCGCTAGGTTTATCGCTTCCGGGTAATGGTTCAATGCTAGCGACACACGCAGACCGTGAAAACTTGTTCAAAAAAGCAGGTTCACAAATTGTAGAGCTGTGTAAACGTTACTATGGCGACGATGATGAAAGCGTATTGCCACGTAACATTGCTAACTTTAATGCCTTTGAAAATGCCATGAGCTTAGATATTGCCATGGGCGGTTCAACTAACACGATTTTGCATTTGTTAGCAGCAGCAATGGAAGGTGAAATACCTTTCACTATGAACGACATAGATAGACTGTCACGTAAGGTTCCGCACTTATGTAAAGTGGCACCGTCTACCCCGAAATACCATATGGAAGATGTACACCGAGCTGGTGGGGTATTAGGTATTTTGAATGAATTAAATAAAGGTGGCTTACTGCATGGTGATGCAAACCATGTGTTAGGTAAGTCGCTTACAGAAGTGATTGCCGATTGGGATATCACTAACCCAGACAATACCGATGCGATTAAATTTTTCCGCGCTGGCCCTGCTGGTATTCGTACTACCCAAGCGTTCAGCCAAAGCTGTCGTTGGGATGAAGCAGATGCAGATCGTGAAAACGGTTGTATTCGCTCGGTTGAAAACGCCTTTAGCCAAGAAGGTGGCCTAGCCGTGTTATACGGTAATGTGGCAGAAGATGGCTGTATTGTTAAAACCGCTGGTGTTGACGACTCGATTTTGAAGTTCACCGGTACTGCACGTATTTACGAAAGCCAAGATGATGCCGTAGCCGGTATTTTGGCTGACGATGTTAAAGCAGGCGATGTGGTATTTATTCGTTACGAAGGCCCACGCGGCGGACCGGGTATGCAAGAAATGCTATACCCCACTTCATACTTGAAGTCGAAAGGCTTAGGTAAATCTTGTGCGCTCGTTACTGATGGCCGTTTCTCTGGTGGTACTAGTGGCCTGTCGATTGGTCACTGCTCGCCAGAAGCTGCCAGTGGCGGTGGTATTGGTTTAGTTGAGCACGGCGATAAGATTGAAATTGATATTCCAAATCGTAGCATCAACATCGCTATTAGCGATGAAGAGCTAGCAGAGCGCCGCGCGAAAATGGAAGCCAGCGAAAAGCCTTGGCGCCCGAAAGATCGCGTTCGTGAAGTATCAACATCATTGAAAACCTTTGCTGCATTGGCCACCAGTGCGGATAAAGGCGCAGTACGTGATGTATCGAAACTGGAAAATCTATGACCGTTAGCGATCACGACTATTTAAAGAAAATTCTATTAGCCCCTGTTTACGACGTAGCCGTAAGCAGTGAGCTTTCTTACATGTCGTTGTTGTCTGCCGAATTAGGCAATGAAATATTCTTAAAGCGTGAAGACCAGCAACCCGTTAAGTCATTTAAGTTACGCGGCGCTTACAACCGTATAAGTTCGTTAAGCGAAGCACAGCTTAAAGCAGGCGTTATCGGTGCTTCAGCTGGTAATCACGCACAAGGTTTAGCGTACAGTGCTAGGCGCAAGGGTATTCAGGCAACTATTGTTATGCCTGAAACCACCCCTGACATCAAAGTGGATGCAGTACGCCGCTTTGGCGGCGACCATGTAAACGTTGTTCTTCATGGCACCAGCTTCGATCAAGCCAGTGGTCACGCTAAAGCACTGTGCGAAGAGCATGGATATACCTTTGTGCCACCGTTTGATGATCCTGACGTTATTGCGGGTCAAGGTACAGTTGCGCGTGAATTATTAGAACAAAACCCTAACTTGGATATTTTATTTGTTGCGGTAGGCGGTGGCGGTTTAGCGGCTGGTATTGCGGTCTACTTAAAGCAATTAAAGCCTGAGATTAAAATTGTTGCCGTTGAATCAGAAGAGTCTGCCTGTTTTGCCTTGGCGCAAAAAGAAGGTGCACCTGCTGCACTTGATAACGTAGGCATTTTTGCCGATGGCGTTGCCGTTAAGGTCATGGGTCAGGAAACCTTTAGGCTGTGTAATCGCCTAATTGATGAAACCATGACGGTAACCAACGATGAAATATGCGGTGCCATTAAAGATATTTTTGATGACACTCGTGTTATTGCTGAACCTGCTGGGGCCTTGTCTGTGGCGGCCATTCGAAAGTATGCCAAGCAGCACGACCTTACCGGCAAGAAGCTAGGCGGCATTTTATGCGGCGCGAATATTAACTTTCATACTTTGCGTTATGTGTCTGAACGCTGTGAACTGGGCGAGCAAAAAGAAGCCGTATTCGCGGTGAAAATTCCTGAGCGCAAAGGGGCATTTAAGCAGTTCTGTGAATGTGTTGGCGCAAAGGCGATTACTGAATTTAACTATCGTTATGCTAATGACGACGAAGCCCATATTTTTGTAGGGGTTAAATTAAAAGGCGGTCAGCAAGAATTCTTAAGCCTGCAAAGCGACTTAGAAGATAAAGGCTATCAGTGCTTTAATTTAACCAATAACGAATTAGCCAAACTGCACGTTCGTCACATGGTAGGGGGAAGGCCACCGGCCATTCTAAACGAGCAAGTGTTCAGTTTTGAATTCCCAGAGCGCCCTGGCGCATTGCTAACCTTCTTAAATACCTTGGGTGAATCTTGGAACATTACCTTGTTTCATTACCGCAACCACGGTGCGGCAGAAGGCTTAGTGTTGGTTGGGTTTGATATTGCGCCAGAAAGCAGAGAAGCTTTCAATGAGCATGTTATTGAACTTGGCTACAAAGTAGATGAAGTAACACAAGATCCTGCCTATAAGTTCTTTTTATCACAACCATCTAAGTAAAGAGCAAACCGTTTTCGCTTTACCTCGCTTCAAGTTAAGCATGGCTTACCTTGGGGCGAGGTAAGGCGTATTCCAAATTAATAAAAAAGCCGAAGCGTTGTATTTCAACGTTTCGGCTTTTTTGTGGCATCGATAACCGTCTCTTCAGTGTGCAGCACTGTAACTACTAACTAGTTGCAAACACACTGACGAAGTATAGGCTAGTTATGCAATACCACGTTCTCTAGATGCTGGGTCATTTCAGGCCATACTAGCGCCATCACGTCTTCCCGAAGTGCTTCACACTCTTCAGAGTATTTCAGACTGCCATCTTCTGTAGAGTCTAACCAATGGTTATCTTTTAACGCACTAATAAAGCTAGACAGCACGTTCTTATCGTAAAACTCAGGTGAGCTTAGCCCATAAAGGGTAGATAAGCGTTCTGCCACTTGGCGGCTGGTGCGTTCAAGTGCACCGCGACTAATCACTTTCTCTTTGTCTAAAATAGTCAGTACTACCGCATAACGCTGCAAGGTTTCTTGCATACAACGGCTTAACAACCATGCTGAATGAAACTGTTTTTGCTGAGCATCAGGAGGAAGTAAATCGCCATCTTTAATACGTAGAAGGCCTTGGTCTACTAATGCATCAATAAGCGCATCCGTATGTGTAAGGGCTTCATCTTGAGATAAGTGTAAAAATAGTTCGCGCTGAAGCAGTGGGTATAACGCAGCAATTAACTGGAATACTGTGGCTTTACTTGTGCCTTTATGAGCAAATACACAGGCCATAATTAATCCCGGCAATGCGAATAAGTGCAAGATATTGTTGCGATAGTAGGTGAGATAAACCGCCGACTTAGGTTTGGGGCTGATTAACCGACCATAATCGTCTTCCTCAACCACAAACTTGCCAAGCTTTAAGGTATCGTCGAACAATTCCTTCGCGCTGGCATCCGGAATGGTGGCATCGGCACTGAATGGCACGTTTTTGAACAAACTGATAAAGTCGCCCATCGCTTGTTTAAGCTCAGACTCACTCATAGTTTGTGTTTTTGACGACAGTAAACACAGCGATGTTAACGCCATGCCATTAACCGCTGCTGCGCGATTAATACGTGTCATGACATTGTTGGCCAACTCGTTTACGGCCGGCGTTAGCCATGCAGGCTTTTTCTCTGGCTCAGCATCACGGCAGTCGCGCCAGTTTGGCACATGGGTTTCTAAAAATTGGTTCAGCTGAATAGGCTCACCAAAATTCACATAGCCATGACCGTAGTTTTTAAGCTTGCGGATGGCCGAGAACACTTGCCAGTTAGATTCTTTTTGCTTCTTAGTCCCCTTTAACTCGTTCAGGTAGCTTTTCACTTCCATCACGTTTTCGTAACCAATATAGACTGGTACTAGGCTAACGGGTCTATTCACACCTTTCAGCATGGCTTGAATGGTCATGGCAAGCATGCCTGTTTTCGGTGGGATAAGTCGACCAGTGCGACTACGGCCACCTTCAGGGTAATACTTTACCGAATAGCCTTTGTTGAAAAGTAGCTCTAAGTACTCGCGGAATACCGCGGTATACAACTTGTTCCCGGCAAAGCTACGGCGTAAGAAGAAGGCTCCGCCGCGACGAAAAATTTTACCAACCGGCCAGAAATTTAAGTTAATACCCGCGGCAATATGGGGAGTTACCATGCCTTCATGATAAATCACGTAAGTGAGCAACAGGTAATCCATGTGACTGCGATGACAAGGCACGTAAACAATCTCATGGCCGTTAGCGGCTAATTCGCGAATACGTTCAGAGTGGCCAACACTAATACCATTGTAAATTTTGTTCCAAATACGGGTAAGCAGTCGATCGCCAAAACGAATTAACCCTTCGCGATAATCAGCTGCTATTTCGGTAACGTACGATTGTGCTCTGTCTTTTGACGCTTCATGGGTAATTTTTTTACTGCGAGACTCTTCTGCCATAGCACGGCGCACGGCATCAGAACCGAGTACACTGTTGTTCAACTCTTGGCGCTCTAACAATGTAGGGCCAGTCATGCTCTGGCGCTTACGCTGGAAGTGAGTGCTTGCTACACGCACCAGTTTGTGCGCAATGCTTTTATCACTACCATGTTGGTTTGACATGGCACGAGCCGAAACGGCTTTTGAGTAATTGATAAAATTATCGCGGCCTAAAAACATCACGATAAAGAGTTTTCTCAGCCAACTTGGCGCGGCATTATCGGCAATAAGGTCAGCTAATCCAGGCGTACCTCGCCCAGGCGCTCGGCCCCAAGTTACAAATACCGGAACCACTTGAAGATCTAATTGATGATGGTCTCTGTGCAAATGAAACAAGTCAGTAAATACATCTTCAATACCGGTATCGTCAGCTTGTGAACGAAAAATCGGTTGGGTTTTACGCAGAAACAGCGTAGATGGGTATTCTCTGCCCGCTAACGTAAGCGTATCAGTCGGGCTCGGTAGACCTAGTGCTTCTGTTGACATTCTAAGTGCTAATTGATCGGTTACCGAGTTTGCTGGAAGCAAGTAAACGATGGGCTTCGACTTATCAATGCCAAGCTCAGTCTCTACGTTTACGGGAATGCTGTGGGCTTTAACCAGCAACTTAACAGGATAATGAAATAGCGACAAAAGGGCTTTTCGCATCCACGACATGAATTCTGTAATCCTATGAAATTAAAACGGGAGAAGTGTACCACATCTCGTGCAATGTCATGCAGAGGCCGTGGGGCTGTTTGAAAGAGTCATTAGTATAAATTGTCGCCATAGCATATTGATTGAGCGTGTTTTTACCTACATATCAATTAGTGGCATTGCCTTTGTAATGCATAGCCACGTCACAGCGTTCATAAGAACAACCAAATTTTTGCATGATTTCTTCACAATGAACAAAGCCATTTTTCTTATAAAGATGAATAGCGGCCTCACACTTCTTATTCGTTAAAAGAAATAATGTATTAAAAGCAATGGCAGGGGCGTTATTCAATACATATTGCAACAAGCCTTCGCCTACTTTTAATCCTCTTGCTTCACTGACCACACCCATCTTAGTAAGTTCGAATACCCCTTCCCCTTTTTTCATTAATGCGCATGTGCCTACAATGCCAAAATCGGGATGTTCAGCAAACCAAATGTATCCACCCTTATCGATAATATTACGCTGAGGGTTGCCAATAACGGCCTCATCAACGCTCTCTAAACGAAACATCTTGGTGATCCACTCTCTATTTATGCGGTCAAAGTGGGGGGCTAGCTCGGGGGTATAGTCGAGGTAATGCAACATGACGGAATTAAATACACTGATTAAAGATAGATAAAAGAAAGGTTACTTTATGCCTTAATGCCAAACTTGTCACCTCGGCGTAAACCCAATTAAAGGTAAGGCGCCTATTCACTATTTCCTGTCTAAACAGGCTGTCTAGTTAAACTGACGCTTTCATTTATAACAAAAGTTTAATTTTTATTAATACACCTTTTAATTATTAACAATTATGACTAGAATCCGCTCTAAATAAGAATATCTATCATTTTCAATACTGTTTGAATTATCACTCGAGGAGACTTGCTTGAAACTTGGTAAAGCAACTATTTCTACTGCTGTTCTATTGGCACTTTATGGCACATCTGTTTTGGCTCAAGACACTGTAGCTGAATCAGATGAAAGCGTTGAACGTATTACAGTACGCGGCGCATTCTTTGGTCAACAAGTCGCCACAGCGGTAAAAACCCCAACACTATTGGTTAACGTGCCACAATCTGTATCGGTAGTAAGTGCACAGCAAATTTCAGAACAAGCACTGTTTAGTATTGCCGATGTTATGCAATACACGCCAGGTGTGAGCATTGGGCTGGGTGAAGATCATCGCGATCAGGTGACTATTCGTGGACAGAACACTACTGCCGATTTCTTTGTTGATGGGCTTCGCGACGACGTTCAGTACTTCCGCCCATTATATAATTTAGAACGCGTTGAAATATTACGTGGTGCGAACGCACTTTTATTTGGACGCGGTGGCGGCGGTGGCGTGGTTAACCGTGTGACTAAAGTAGCCAGTACTGCGGAAGACTTCACCACATTGTCAGCAGGTATTGATACCTTTGGCGCTGGCTCTATTAGCGTAGATACCAATAAAGCCATAGATGCCAACAATGCGTTTCGTTTTAATGGTGTGTTCGACAGCATTGATAACCACCGTGATTTTAAAGATGGTGAACGTTACGCATTAAACCCTACCTATACATGGATGGCTAACGACGACACTACGGTGGTGGCATCTTACGAATACGTAAACGATGACCGTTTAGTCGATAGGGGGATTCCTTCATTAGATGGTGCGCCGCTGGAAGGCTATGACGATACCTACTTTGGTGATCCAGACTTCAACAATACTACCCTTGAAGCACATATTGCCCGCATTCGTGTTGATCATTCACTATCGCAAAATTGGAACTTGAACGGTACGGTTCAGTTTGCTGACTATGACAAAGCTTATCAAAACTTGTACCCCGTTAATTTTGATGCTGATGCAGGCACAGTCACGTTAGACGGATATCGTGATACTACAACCCGTGAGAACACGTTGGTTCAATTGAACCTTATTGGGCAGTTTGCCACGGGTGATATTAACCATACCTTGTTGACGGGAATGGAATACGGTAGCCAAGATACAGAAAATGCTCGCCGTGATGCGTTTTTTGCAGACAGTCAAGACGATCAAGTATCCTTCGTGTTTAGTGACCCACTAGTAATTCCTTCAATGACGCTGACCGACCCAGTAAGAGATCGTGCATCTGATGTCACCTTTACCTCAGCGTTTGTTCAAGATGAAATTAAACTTAACGATAATTGGATCGTGGTAGCGGGTCTTCGCTACGACAACTTCGATATCGATGTCGTAGATAGTATTGAAGTGGCTGACGGTGCAGATGATGGCAACAACGGTTTTCTATCAAGTTCTGATTCACAAGTGTCTCCGCGTGCAGGCTTAATTTACAAGCCAGCGGAATCAGTATCGATTTACGCAAGTTACAGCAAATCGTTTTTACCTCGTTCAGGTGATCAATTCCTTTCACTGTCGCTGACAAGCCAAGCGCTAGAAGCTGAAGAGTTTGAAAATAAAGAAATTGGCGTGAAGTGGAATTTATCTGACTCGCTTAGCGTGACAGCAGCGGCATTTGAAGTTGAACGTGAAAACGGCACAGCGCAAGATCCTAACAACCCGGAAGCGTCTATTTTAACCGGTACCGAAACCAAAGGTTTTGAAGTGCAGGTGGTGGGTAAACTTTCAGAACGTTGGGTAATCAATGCTGGTTACAGCAACCTTGATGGCGAAGAAATGGGTCGAATTGTAGATGGCACATTGGCGAACCGCGACTTAGCGCAGCTACCAGAACATATGCTGACGTTATGGAATCAGTATGAAGTAAATGATGAATGGCGTGTTGCATTAGGCGTGATTTATCAATCTGAGCAGTATGCTTCATTAAATAATACGGTTGAGCTACCTGACTTTGTTCGCGTAGACGCTGCACTTTATTACGACTATAGCGAAGACGTTAAAATTCAGCTAAACGTTGAAAACCTATTCGACGAAGATTATTTTCCGTCAGCACATAACGACAACAATATTGCCACCGGCGAGCCGCTTAATGCGCGTTTGAGTTTGCAATATAAGTTTTAGTCACGCTAAATAGTAGTGATATACAAAGCGGCCTTCATGGCCGCTTTTTGCGTTGTGGTTAGGTCAGTATAAAAAACATGCTTTGCAAAGCTTTGTGCTTGTCATTTCCTTTTAGGTGTATATACTTACAGGAACTGTATAGACAGACAGGTCTTTTATGCGCCCACTCACAGCAAGACAAACAGAAGTTCTCGAGCTGATAAAAACAACCATGCTCGAAACTGGCATGCCGCCTACCCGTGCAGAAATTGCCCGTCATTTAGGTTTTCGCTCTGCGAATGCCGCTGAAGAACATTTAAAAGCGTTGGCCCGAAAAGGTGTCATCGAGATTCTTCCAGGTACTTCCCGTGGTATTAAATTGAATATCCCACTTGAAGATGAAGCTCCTGAAGAAGAAGGGCTACCTCTTATTGGCCGAGTGGCTGCGGGCGAACCTATTCTAGCGCAAGAGCATATAGAATCTCATTATAAGGTCGACCCTGCCCTATTTCAGCCTCACGCCGACTTCTTGCTTCGTGTAAGCGGTATGAGTATGAAAGACATAGGTATACTTGATGGTGACTTGTTAGCCGTGCACCGCACTACGGATGTCCATAATGGGCAGGTGGTAGTGGCACGTGTCGATGAAGACGTTACCGTTAAACGCCTTGAAAAGCGTGGCCGTGAAGTGCTACTTCATGCTGAAAATGATGAATTTTCTCCTATTAAGGTCGACTTAGCTTCAGAGCCTTTTTCTATTGAAGGTATTGCCGTTGGTGTTATTCGAAATGCCGATTGGATGTAACTTTTTAGCTATTTAGTAAAGAAAGCGGCTTATAGGCCGCTTTTTTGTATGTTTACCATACCTTGCTTGCACAATAATCTTGTTTAAGCCTCAGAAATACCTTAGAGGCCAGTTGATCCGGTTCCCACATTTTATCTTCTATTTATGTCATCTTTTATAGTACTAACTACCGCTATGTCTGTTATCTATTCTGTTTGAAAAGCATTCAATATTACGTAACTACCTTTTGATTATAAGAAACTTATTACACTTTATATTCGTCGATTTCGTTCAAAATGAGCGTTTCAAACGGCCACATTAATTATCCTTATAACGCCCATACGCTGTGGCGTGATTCATTCCTCTTACTTACAACTTTTGATTAAAAATTAAACGCTGGAATTGTTTTTTCTTAGAAAAGACTAGACTTGTGCGTTTTATTGAGCAATTCTTATACTGTATTTAACAAAATAATAACAATAGCTGCAACTTTGCTTTACAACTAAAGCTGGGCAATTAAGTTAAAAGTTGGATTTCGGGTATCAGTTGCCAGAAGCGCAGCGCATTTATTGCGGTAATGCTTCTGTTATAACGGAGGTGTTGAGTGAAACGAGTAACGACACAAGCGGCGACACAAGCGACAAAGTGGCTTTACGGGCTGCCACTTTTGCTTACCTCACCACTGCTGTTTGCGGATGTAGCAACAGGTGAAGGCTCATCCATGAATTTACGTCGAGGCGCAACCGACATAAGTGGTCAAGTGTACGACCTTCATATGTTGATGTTCTTTATCTGTATCGCCATTGCCGTTGTGGTTTTTGGGGTTATGTTTACCTCAATGTACTTACACCGTAAATCCAGAGGAGCGAAGCCTGCTCACTTCCATGAAAATGTAAAAGTTGAAATTGCGTGGACAGTAGTACCTTTCATCATTCTTATTCTTATGGCTATTCCCGCCGCTAAAACCCTTATTGCGATGGAAGATACCAGTGAGCCCGATCTTACTGTTGTCGTTACAGGTTCTCAGTGGAAGTGGCATTACCGATACATGGACAGAGATGTTGAGTTCTATTCGTTAATGGCGACTCAGCGAGAACAAATTGAAAACAAATTCGAGAAAGGCACGAATTATTTGCTTGAGGTCGACCGTCCACTGGTGATCCCCACAGGGCAAAAAGTGCGCTTTCTTATTACTTCAGATGACGTTATTCACTCTTGGTGGGTTCCAGATTTTGCGGTGAAAAAAGATGCTAATCCAGGGTTTATTAATGAATCTTGGGCAAAGGTGAACGAGCCTGGTATTTATCGCGGGCAGTGCGCCGAGCTTTGCGGAAAAGATCATGGCTTTATGCCGGTAGTGGTTATCGCAAAAGAACCTGCCGAATTTGATGCGTGGATGAACGAGCAAGAAGAAGCCGCTCGCCAAGCGAAAGAAGAAGAGCAACGTTTACTGTCGATGAATATGTCGATGGATGAACTAATGAAGGAAGGTAAGCGAGTTTATAACGCCACCTGTGCAGCTTGCCATATGCCTAATGGGGAAGGGTTGCCCGGTGTATTTCCTGCGCTTAAGGGCAGTGAAATGGTACTTGAAGACCAAACTGCACATATCGATATTGTGTTGAACGGTAAAACCGGCACGGCGATGCAGGCGTTCGGAAAAATGTTAAGCCTAAAAGACATTGCGGCTGTGGTGACCTACGAACGAAATGCGTGGGGCAATAATACGGGCGATATGGTGCAGGCCAAAGATGTTAATGCTGTCGTAAATGGAAACTAGGAGTGCGTAATGAGTAAAGCAACTGATGTCATTGCGCCGGATACCGCGGCGCATCACGAAGATCATGACCATCATAGCCATATTCCAAAAGGAATAACTCGATGGTTGTTTACCACTAACCATAAAGATATAGGCACCTTGTATTTATGGTTCGCCTTTATCATGTTTTTAATTGGCGGCGCCATGGCAATGGTGATCCGTGCTGAGCTTTTTCAGCCTGGATTACAAATTGTTGAGCCAAATTTCTTTAATCAAATGACGACTGTACATGGTCTTATCATGGTGTTTGGTGCAGTAATGCCAGCCTTCACAGGGCTAGCAAATTGGCTGATTCCAATGATGATAGGGGCACCAGATATGGCCCTGCCGCGAATGAATAACTGGAGTTTCTGGATATTACCCGGAGCCTTCCTGATCCTACTTAGTTCGCTCTTTTTAGAGGGCGGCGGCCCAGCATTTGGGTGGACCTTCTATGCACCGCTTTCCACCACTTACAGTGGCGACTCTACGGCTTTGTTTGTGTTCTCGGTACATATCATGGGTATTTCATCCATCATGGGGGCGATTAACGTAATAGTGACCATTTTCAACATGCGTGCCCCTGGCATGACATGGATGAAAATGCCTTTATTCGTCTGGACTTGGCTTATTACTGCTTTCTTACTTATTGCAGTAATGCCGGTGTTGGCGGGGGCGGTCACCATGGTGCTGACGGATAAGTTTTTTGGCACCAGCTTTTTTGATGCAGCAGGTGGCGGCGACCCCGTTATGTTCCAGCATATATTCTGGTTCTTTGGGCATCCCGAGGTATACATAATGATATTGCCAGCCTTTGGCATTATCTCTCAAATTGTCCCTACGTTTTCCCGCAAGAAACTGTTTGGCTATGCCTCTATGGTATACGCCACAGGCTCTATTGCGCTGCTGTCTTTTGTGGTGTGGGCTCACCATATGTTTACTACCGGTATGCCGGTGTATATGGAAATGTTCTTCATGTTTGCCACCATGCTTATTTCGGTGCCAACGGGCGTGAAGGTCTTCAACTGGGTGGCGACTATGTGGCGGGGCTCCCTTACCTTTGAAATGCCCATGATGTTTGCCATTGCGTTTATCGTATTGTTTACCATTGGGGGCCTGTCAGGGTTAATGCTGGCTATCGTACCCGTCGATTTCCAATACCACGACACCTATTTCGTGGTCGCACACTTCCATTACGTGCTGGTAACCGGTGCCATCTTCTCGATCATGGCTGCGGTGTATTACTGGTTACCCAAGTGGACAGGAAAAATGTACCACACGGGGCTAGCAAAATGGCATTTCTGGTGCTCACTAGTGTCGGTGAATGTGCTGTTCTTCCCTATGCACTTTGTGGGTCTGGCAGGAATGCCACGTCGTATTCCTGACTACGCCTTGCAATTTGCTGATTTTAACAAATGGATAAGCCTAGGTGGATTTGCCTTTGGGTTGTCGCAGCTTATCTTCTTAGCGTTGTTGATTAAGGCCTGTAAGAAGCAAGGTGAGCCAGTATCTGCTCAAGTGTGGGAAGGTGCTGAGGGACTAGAGTGGGAAATTCCTTCTCCTGCACCCTATCACACCTTTGAAACGCCGCCTGTTGTTAAGTGAAAGTGAGATAAGCAATACAGGCAAAATAGTCGCTAAATTGTGGTGATGTATCAGCACAAAAAGTAGGCACGGGAGATAACCATGACACAAATAAATGCAAACAACAAAATGGTGATAAGACTCGTCGTTATTGTGTTTGGCATGTTTGGTTTTGGTTTCGCCCTAGTGCCACTATACGATGTGTTTTGCGATGTAACCGGGATAAACGGCAAAACCGAAAATACTGCAGCGGTATATGAGTTTATTGAAATAGATGAAAGCCGTGAGGTGACGGTGGAGTTTATCACCCGCACGAATACCGGTATGCCTTGGGAGTTTCGCGCACAAACTACCCGTATGAAAGTGCATCCAGGAGAGCTTAATACGGTGTCGTTTTACGTTAGAAACCCTGCATCTAACAACATGATGGCGCAAGCTATTCCGTCTGTTTCACCAGGTATGGCAGCGCTATATTTAAATAAAACGGAATGCTTTTGCTTTAATCAGCAACCTTTAAGTGCGGGGGCTGAGGCGTATATGCCCATGCAGTTTTATGTCGACCCACAGCTTCCTGAAGAAATTAGTTATTTTACTGTGCAATACACCTTGTTTGATGTGACCGCGCGCGCGAGTGATATGAAAACAAAACCGAATCCCTACATGGTCCCTCAACCTGAAAGTGGTAAATAACAGGTATTGGGATAAGGAGAGAGTAATGCAGCAAGAATATCAGAAATACTATGTACCAGCCCAAAGCCCATGGCCAATTGTAGGTGCGGTGGCGCTATTTTTAATTGCCGTTGGCGCGGGCAACTTTGTAATTGAAGCCACTAAAGGTGAATCAGGCTATGGAGGTTATACACTTCTCGCTGGGTTTGTCGTATTAATGGTGATGTTGGTTGGCTGGTTTAAAAACCAAATTGATGAGTCTATGTCTGGGCTTTATAGCGACCAATTAGGGCGCTCATACCGACAGGGAATGAGTTGGTTTATCTTCTCTGAAGTTATGTTTTTTGCCGCCTTCTTTGGCGCACTCTATTACGCCCGATTCATTTCAGTGCCTTGGTTAGGCGGTGCATCAAATAACGCAATGACTAACGAGGTGTTATGGCCCACGTTTGAAGCCATGTGGCCACTAGTCTCTACCCCTGGGGGCATCACTACGCAAGAAATGAGTGCTGTTGGTTTACCCACGATTAATACAGTTATTTTACTTATATCATCGGTCACATTGCACTTTGCTCATGTTGGTTTAGAGCAGAACAAACGCAAGCAACTCACCGTCATGTTAGGCGTTACTATCTTGTTGGGAATTGGATTTTTATTTTTACAAGTTGAAGAGTACGTTCACGCCTACCGCGACCTAGGGCTAACGCTACAGTCAGGCATTTACGGTAATACCTTTTTCATGCTGACGGGCTTTCACGGTATGCACGTGACGCTTGGCACCATCATTCTGATTGTTATGTTTTTTAGAGTGCTAAAAGGGCATTTTACTCCGCATAACCACTTTGCCTTTCAAGCCGGAAGTTGGTATTGGCACTTTGTTGATGTGGTGTGGGTGATGCTTTATATCTTTGTTTACGTTTTATAAATGCCGATTAAAAAATGCCGTCAAACCCTAGTAAGGTCGAGGGTTTGGCGTAATTAAACCGGTGCCGATTGCCACTAAAATTAAAATCACAATGATGGCAGAAGTGAGCACCCTGCGACCGATGTATTTACTCATTGGACCGTCTTTGGGATCGTTTTTCATCATGACTCGCATGGCCATAAAAAGGTTAACGATCATGAAAAGTACCAACGCAACCAAGATTATTTTTATCAACATATAAACCTCAATAGTAGTGTGCAGGTTGGCCAAATGAATCAGGTGAGAGCATCCAAATTAATCGCTATCGTCATTACCAGTTTATGTGTAATGGCGATGTGTAGCTTGGGGTTCTGGCAACTAGACCGAATGGCACAAAAGCAACAACGCATAGCTAGCATAACCGAAAAACAGGGGAAAGAAAGCTTGTCGCTCATCGATGCCCTTTCAATGAAAGCGCCCGAAGATCGAATCGTTTCTTTTGAAGGTACGCCAAACGGCGACAAGGTGTTATTGCTCGATAACCAAATACATGAACAACGGGTAGGTTACGATGTATTGGCGCCAGTGCAGACCAACGCAGGGTGGGTTTTGGTTAACTATGGTTGGTTGCCTGCACCAGATTTATCGCGCTCGCTACCGGCTGTCAAAATTAGTCACCACTCACAACAATTTGAAGGGGTGGTGAGTCAGCCCAGTCATAACCCGTTAGTAAAAGAAACGCTTACATCAGCATCACGCTTTCCGGCACGTATTCAGCAAATTTCAATCAGTACCGCCAGTGAATTGCTATCACTTAACTTATTACCTTATGTAGTAGTACTTACTTCAAAGAATGACCTTTTTGTTAGGCGTTATAACAGTGTTGTCATGCCGCCTGAAAAGCATTTGGGTTATGCCATTCAATGGTTTGGTCTTGCTATCGCAGCCGCCTTGATTGGCGGTTTCGCAATTATGAAAAAAGGACGTCAATATGAGTAATCCGGCCTCGAAGAAAACCTTAATTATCATGGTCGCCGTGTTCGTGCTACCAGTGATTCTAGCTAAGCTTGCGTTAGAAAATGACTGGTTCAACCAAGGTGCTACAAATAAAGGAGCGTTGCTGCAGCCTACCATTGATGTTTCATCGCATTTAGAAGGCACTGAGCCGAAATGGCGCTTGTTGTATGTATTGCCAGAAAACTGTGATGCGATTTGTGAAAATGCATTGTTTAGCATTAACCAAGTATGGCTGGCGTTAGGCAAAGAGTCTGACAGGGCACAAGCTTTAGTTTTGTTCACTGGAAAAAGTGATGTAACAGCACTAGAGCAACTATCTGAGTACGCCAACGTGCATACCTTGAGCGTCAGCGATGCGCCTATCACCAACCTTAAACAGCAAAGCGTGTACATCGTCGATACCTTAAATAATGCCATGTTGTATTACCAAATAGACAGTGACAGAAGCACTGCTGTAATGGAAAGCCGAAGCATGCTGGCTGACATTAAAAAGCTTCTGAAACTGTCCCGGATTGGGTAGGAGATGCCATGAAAAAGCTGGTGTTGTTTAGTCTTTTTCTTGCCGCAGTAGTCATCATTTTAGGGGCCTATACTCGCCTTACCGACGCTGGCTTAGGCTGCCCTGATTGGCCGGGATGCTACGGTAACCTTACCGTGCCATTAAGCGATGCGAAAGTTGCTGCGGCCAATACGGCGTTTCCAGAGCGCCCTGTGGAGGCGCACAAAGCATGGAACGAAATGATTCACCGCTATTTTGCAGGGGCATTAGGGCTATGTATTTTGGCCATTGCTATTATCGCGATAAGGCAGCGCCACAAGGGCACGCCCGTTAAACTTCCTTTATTGTTGCTTGGGCTTGTGATTTTTCAAGCGGCATTAGGGATGTGGACAGTCACCCTTAATTTATTGCCAGTGGTGGTAATGGGGCATTTATTAGGTGGCTTTACCGTACTTAGTTGCTTATTTGTACTTTACTTACGCCTTAGAAAGCACAGCGCAGTTAGCTTGCAACTACATAAAAGCCATGCTGCTCAATCGGTAAGTGATGACGGCTATTATCCTCGTCAAAGTAACACGCTGACTACAACGGCATTTATAGGTATGGTCATTTTAGTCGGTCAAATAGCGTTAGGTGGCTGGACATCGGCCAACTATGCAGCCCTCGCCTGTACCGATATGCCAATTTGTGAGCCTGGCTGGCAGCAGCGGTTGGATTTCCAAGGCGCATACAGTGTGCCTGAAGCACAAAACTATGAGTTTGGCGCACACAATTATGGTGAGCGAGCCACCATGCATATCGTGCATCGGTTCGGCGCTGCCATTACCTTTATTTACCTTACGGTATTGGCTTTCATGTGGCTACGAAGCAGCAGGTTGCCACCTTCTGTAAAGAGGGGATGTGTACTTATGATTGGGGTGCTATGTGTGCAGGTCGCGCTTGGTCTAAGTAACGTTTTGTTTAGTTTACCTTTGTTTATCGCAGTGTCGCACAATGCAGTTGCCGCCATGCTATTACTCACATTGATATGGCTGACGTGGTCAGTTGCTCCTTCAACCTCTTCTTTCTCCTACTCTACTGGAGGTCATCATGGCTAAATCTATCCCTTTAAATAACGCTGTTGCAGCTAAGCACTCGCCAATCTCGCAAACAAAGAGCAACTCGCACGCAAAAATCACCTGGCGTGACTATTACGAAATGACAAAGCCCAATGTGGTGATGCTACTTTTACTCACGGCGTTAGTGGGGATGTGCCTAGCCTCGCCGGGCTGGGTAGATGTCACAGCGTTGGTGTGTGGATTACTCGGTATTGGTATGTTGTCGGCGTCAGCCGCAGTGATTAATCATGTGGTCGACCACAAAATCGATAGCCAAATGGCACGTACTTTTAATCGTCCTGTGGCGAAAGGCAAAGTGAGTATCGCTAAAGCATCATGGTTTGCTGCGGGCCTTGGCGTAATGGGCTTTGTTGTATTGAGTTTATGGGTGAACATGCTTACCGCTTGGCTTACCCTTGCTAGCTTAGTGGGCTATGCCGTGGTGTATACCATGTTTCTAAAACGGGCCACGCCGCAAAACATTGTGATTGGTGGTATTGCAGGTGCCGCACCGCCGCTTCTTGGCTGGACCGCTGTCACCGGTGAAATTCATGCGCATGCGTTGTTGTTAGTACTCATTGTGTTTACGTGGACCCCACCACATTTTTGGGCATTAGCTATTCATCGTGAAAAAGATTATGCGAAAGCGAAAGTGCCCATGCTACCGGTTACCCATGGGGTAGAATTTACTAAAACCTCGGTGCTACTTTATACCGTGTTACTTAGCTTGGTATGCCTATTGCCTTACTTGGTGGGCATGAGTGATTTAATTTACCTTATTGGCTCTTCGCTTTTAAATATTGGGTTTATGTATTATGCGGTAAAACTAAAATTTGCCGCCACTAGTCAAACGGCGATGAAAACTTTTAAGTTCTCAATTGTTCATCTCATGGTATTGTTTGTAGTATTGTTGCTTGATCACTACGTACCACTGAGTTTATGAACCGACGGATTTTTGTAGGCGTTGTTGCATTATTAGCATTATTGACTGGGGTGTTTGGGGCAATTTATTTGTCGCCAACGGGGCAGTCTAATGGCAGCTCTCCCGAATATTTTCAGGCTTATCCTGAGCCTCGCGCCATTGCTCCTTTCTCGCTGACAGACAGTAAAGGGAATGAATTTAACCAAGCTTCGCTAGAGAATCAGTGGAGTTTGTTATTTCTTGGCTACACGTTTTGCCCCGATATCTGCCCGACTACGATGGCCGAACTGAACAGCATCTACCCACAAATGCAGGCTATTGAGTCTGAATTTCCAATTAAAGTGGTGTTTATTTCTATCGATCCTAACCGTGACTCAATAGCACGACTAGACGAGTACATTAGCTACTTTAACCCTAATTTCATTGCCGCGACTGGAGAACATAAAGCCTTATTTCCCTTCGCTAGAAACTTGGGCATGATGTACGCCATTGCTGAAAGTACAGACAACCCTAATTATCTTGTCGATCATAGTGCATCTGTAATACTTATTAATCCTAAAGCACAGGTGATAGGGCGTTTTAAACCAAAACGTGAACCTGGAAAGTTGTCGATTAGTGACGCACAGCAAATTCTCAATGATATGCCAGGGATTACATCATCATTTAATTTAAACTCGGCACTATAGGTGGGTATGGGAGGCATGGATATAAAAATCCGACAAGGTCTTGTGTCTGATGCTAGCCAAGCGGTGCCCTTGTTATTAAGTGCCGCTGAAGATCTATTGGTTTCCGTTTTTGGCAATGGTGATACAAGGCATACTCTCGATTTTTTAACCCATGCATGGAAAGGTAAGTATGGGCAATATGGCTGCAATAATCACTGGGTTGCGGTAGTCGATGACGCTGTTGTAGGTGTCATTACGGCGTGGCATACCAAGTTGGGGCCAGTATTTGACCGTGCTTCGTTAGATAGCATTACCACCTTCTACAGCCTAGATGATGCGATGGCAGTACTAATGCGCAATCAAGCTGTTGCTGTAGGCTTAACCCCTCCAAGTGCGACAGAGCTTATGCTAGGTCACGTAGCGGTAGATAGCATTGCTCGGCGCGGCGGAATCGGCAGGGCTATGATTGACCACATGCGTGATTATGCCATAGAACTTAACAAGCAGGCATTGGTGCTAGACGTGCAAATTAGTAATATTGCTGCCATTCGGTTTTATCAAAACGTTAATTTTAAAGAGCAGTCAGTGAACGGCACTTTTGTGCGTTTTGTTCATGCACTTTCAGGTTAACTAATCTGGGTAATTTCCGTTCTTATCTGCAACAAAAAATGGCTGAGAATACCAATAGTACCTGCCTGATTGAGAATTTGAGGGCGCGGTACAATTTACTCGCGAACGGCCTACAGGAAGTACTTGAGTAATACTGAAGGTAATAGCGTTGCCTTCAACGCTCGTTTCAACGGGTGAGCCTGAAAAGAAACAATTTACTTGGCTTAAGCGTACATCATCGCCCTTAATAGTTAGCGTTATAGAAGGGAGTATCGAGTCGTCACTAGAACCTTGCACCCTATCTCGATTTACCTCGGGAATATGCTCACCTTCAAAGCTGGTCGATAATACCGGCATAGCAATACTGTTTAGTTTGGTTTTTAGTGTTTTTAAGTTGGCATAAGGACCTGCTGCGGGAAAGCGAGGTAAAGCTTGAAAGTGACTGTGAGGGCCTATAGCGCCTGAGTGTTGCCCGAACGCAATGTAGCCTTCTTGGGCAAGCTTATCTGCTAGCTTTTGGTTGAACTCACCAAAAGGATAGGCCAAATATTTAAGCGACTCCCCAATTTTGCTATCAATAATGGCTTCTGCGTCAGCAACATTCTGCCATACCCTTTCAAGCCAAGCTTCATCGCTAGTTTCGCTATCAG
This sequence comes from Alteromonas stellipolaris, assembly GCF_001562115.1. NCBI lineage: Bacteria > Pseudomonadati > Pseudomonadota > Gammaproteobacteria > Alteromonadales > Alteromonadaceae > Alteromonas > Alteromonas stellipolaris. The sequence goes on along the minus strand of NZ_CP013926.1, from coordinate 4,556,961 downwards.
CACCATTGTTAGACGTTCTTCCATCAAGCATATGCAAGTGATCAAGTGTATGGTTAGCAAAGGTTACACCATCGTTATGCATCGCCTTAACTTGTTCCCAAGTAAGCTGGCTTCTATTGCTGCCAATTTCCCCTGGGTTAATAAATATTGTGTAAGGGAATCCCATATCAACCATGATGGGGTGGGCATTTTTGAGAATATTTTCATAGCCATCGTCGAAGGTAACGACCACGGTATTGGAAGGCAGCGGTGTGCTATCTAAAATAGCGTTAACCACTTTTGCTAAAGGTAAAACAGTGTGGTGTTGTTTTAAATACGTCATGTGTTGCTTGAACATATCAGGCGATATACTGGTGCTTTTCGGCGTGTTGTCAGACACATGATGGTAAAGCAAAATAACACCGTTTTGAGTAAGAATTTCACGGGTAGGCTGCGTAGTGGTATCAGTAGCAGCCAGACTATAGCCAGAAAAGCAAATAAGAGAGCAGAGTGCTAACCAGCGTTGTCGGTTGCCTTTCATTTGCGCCAAAGCAGCGTCACATTTAATCCACGAAATGATATTGAAAGGCATGATAAACTTCATGTTTTCTCCGAGTTGAAGTTGATTTAATAGCGGTGCTTTTTACTGCGCGTCAGCACGGCGTTCTAATAATGCAGAGACTATAATTAATGCAAAAGCGAGTGCAAACAGACAAGCAATCTCTACGCCAACCTGAGTCGTTCTGGCGCGATCATACACGCTTACTCACACTAGCGCTGCCCATGATTTTGGCCAATATTACCACCCCTTTGTTAGGTTTGGTGGATACGGCTGTTTTGGGGCATATGTCTGCACCTGCTATGTTAGCCGGTGCGGCAGTTGGTGCGCTTATTCTTACCCAAATTTACTGGGTGTGTGGTTTTCTGCGTATGTCTTCAACGGGTTTAAGCGCACAGGCAAGAGGGCATAAAGATGCCACACTTTCCTCTGCCAAAGTGCTTTGGCAAACCCTTGCTGTCGCCTCAATTTTAGGGCTGTGTTTACTCGTATTACAAGAGCCTGTACTCACAGCTGGGCTAGCATTGGCTAGCCCATCAGATGCAGTGGCGGTGCATTTAACTGAGTACTACCAGGTTAGGGTGTGGGGCGCGCCAGCGGCTATGCTGAACTTAGCCCTTATCGGCTATTTGGTGGGCCAGCAAAAAACGAGAACGGTGATGGTCATCCAGATAGTGGGTAATCTCGTAAATGCTGGGCTAGATATCACCTTTGTTTTCGGGCTGTCGATGTCGGTGGCAGGCGTTGCCTTAGCCAGTATTATTGCTGAGTACGCCATGGCATTTATGGCTTTGTATGTTGCACTAAAACAGGTGCGGGGTATTACCCCAGAAGCGAGCTGGTTTAATCGAGCAGCACGAAAAATATTAATGAAACTCAATACTGACATGCTGCTGCGTAACTTAGCATTACAAGCCTGCTTAGCGTTTTTGACTATACAAGGTGTACGGTTTGGCGAAATGCCAGCGGCGGTGAATGCAATTCTACTGCAGTTTTTCGTATTAATAGCGCTAGGATTAGACGGGGTCGCCTATGCAGTAGAAGCGCTGGTGGGCGAAGCGAAAGGAGCAAACAATGCCGCAGAAATAAAGCGCAGAACATACCAAGGTTTGTTTTGGTCATCGCTGTTTGCAATAGGCTATAGTGCTATCTTCTTTTTTGGCGGGCACGGCATAATAAGTCTGCTCACTGAGCATCAAAATATTGTGAGTGCAGCGGTAACCTACCTTCCATTAATGGTTATTTTGCCGCTACTAGCACATTGGTGTTTTTTGTACGACGGAGTATTTGTTGGCCTTACGAAGTCATCTTCTATGCGCGATACCATGATTATTAGTGCTATTGCGGTATATTTCCCCGTGTGGTTTTTTACCCAGTCCCTCGGTAATGTCAGCTTGTGGTACGCATTGCTCGCGTTCCTACTTGCCCGTGGTATTACGCTTGGATGGAGCTTTGAACGGTTAAGTAAGCACAATGCATTGTGTGACAGCTAACCTAAGCCATGCAACCCCGACTAAGCTAAGCAGCTACATTACTTAGCAGCCTCGATAGGCAGAAATACATCGGTGATAGCTTCATGGGCAGCTACGTTGGGAAAAAAGCGAATACGCTCTAAAAAAATGGGAAAGTCTCTAAGTTCAAATTGCGTATCTGGCAACCACTGGTGATATAAGGCGTGTACTACCGCCCCTAATTCTGCATCGGTGCCAATATGGCGGACTTTAGCGCAGTATCCTTCAGGTATGGTAGTGGTGGTAACGCTAGAATGATTTGTATCTGTAGACGGACATGTTTCTATAGCGTCGCTTGTTTTCACGGGCGTACTACTTGGCGTAACAATTAGCGTGCTACTTGGCATAAGAATTTGGCACGCCACACCAAACCGGTACGATTCAGGCGGCGTGTTGTCAGGGTCATCGTACAGCACGTTGAAAGTGCGGCTGGTAGAAGGTGGTAGCTTGTTTTCTCTTCTCCATGTAATGAATTCACTTACCGTGCTCATAACTTGGCTTGGCGGCCCAACATGCATCATCAGCGCAATGTCTACAGCCGGAAATTGAATGACTGATACATCAAGTTGATGATTTTCAGAGGCGCCACTTTCAGGCGCGCTATTTACGTTGTCATGTGAGGTGTTCATAAGTACCGAAGATCCTTTTTCGCTAGATATTACTAGCGAGGTAATTTGCGGGCTTTGATGTAGTGCTTCAACCTTGGGTGTTTTTCTAAAGCTTGAAGGCGACTGGTTGTAATGCTTTTTAAAGGCTTTGGCATAGCTTTCATGTGAACCAAACCCTGCTTCTATTGCAATATCCAGTATGCGTTTTTGAGGCCGAAACGCTAATTTATAGGCACTTTCGTGCAGTCGAAGCTGCCTAGCGTAGGCGCCAATGTTAATACCGAACTTGGCGTTAAATGCGCGATGAAGATGGTACTCAGAGGTACACGCAAGGGAGGCAAGTCGACTAAGATCACTGGCAAGCTCGGGCGCTTTTAATATGGCCTCGGCAACCTTATCAAGACGTAGATATAAAGGGTTCATTCGTTACTAGCGTTATCTAGATTAAGCAAACAATACAAATTTGAATCAAAAAATACCCGACTATTTTTGCGGTATTGCCTTTTGCACTACAAAATAGGTATGAAACTCGGGTAGCTGCTCGTATTCAATGTGCCGGATAAAGCAGTCGGCTTCGATAATATGGCGCACATAGCCGTTGATACCGAGTGAAGCGTAATAGATTTCAGGCCCCATTGTGGTATTGGTGTGTTCGCCCGGTTCGTCCACACCGCCGCAGCTAAATATAAATACGCCACCTGGCTGCAGCGCATTACACAGTTTAGTAATTAATGCAGCTTGGCTTTGCAGTGGTACATGCCACAGGCAGTCCCATGCGCTAATGAAACGGTACTGATGGGGCAAATCGAAGGTACAAATATCACCAAAATAAAACGTGTTGTTGGGGTGCTTTTCTCTGGCTAATGCCAGCATTTTCTTCGAAATATCAATGCCTTCTACCACAAGCTTGTTGTCATGCAGCAAATCAATAAATCTACCTGTGCATCCACACCCCACATCAAGGGCTAAGGACGAAAGACTCGACGTTGCCGGGGGCGCGTCAGTTTTTGATGCAAAAACGTCTAGAAATGATAGGGCAGTTTTATGCTGAGCAATGCCATTGTTACGATTAAACTCTGGGCGAGTCCAGCGCTGGGTAATTTGATCGTAAGCAAGGCCAGTTTCTGTAGGTGTCATGGTTGCTTACCTATTCTGAGTAGTCGCCCGCCAGTGGTGTACTGACGAGCTTATCGTAGATGTTTATAACAGCTCAAGGCTGTCTATACGCTCAAGGCTGTATACAAACTCTCGGCTATTTTTTGACAAAGTGCGTCGCACATAGTTTGTTGCCGGAAGGGTCACGTAAGTACGCTAAGTACAACTGGCGCTCTTCGGTACCGCGAATGCCGGGAGGATCTTCAACCGGAACGCCGCCATTGGCTGCGCCCACTTTATGCCATTCATCAACAAGCCCAGGGTTTGCAGCAGCAAGACCAATCGTAGAGCCGTTACCGTGGGTAGCGGCTTCGCCATTAATTGGTTTGGTAAGGGCTAATACACCTTTTGGGGTGAAGTAGAAAACACGACCGTGTTCATCGTAAACGCCTTCATCGTATCCAAATACCGCAAGAGAGGCATCGTAAAATTTCTTCGACGCTTCAATGTCGTTCGCGCCAATCATTATATGACTAAACATAGCATTTCCTTTTTCATAGGCAAAATATTGTTATCTGATTATTCTAGCGCCATTTTCACAGCCTCAGCAGCGTGAAGTGCTGTTGTATCGTAAAGAGGCATATCAGTGTCTGACTGCTTCACCAACAAGGCAATTTCGGTGCACCCTAAAATAACGGCTTGCGCACCTTGTGCTTTTAATTTGTTGATAATATCAATATACGCGTCACGGGATTTTTCACAAATAACCCCTTTGCATAATTCCTCATAAATAATCTTATGCACAACTAATCTGTCTTCACTGCTTGGTACGACTACATCTAAATCAAACTGTTGCGCTAATCGTTCGCTATAAAAAGCTTGCTCCATGGTGAATTGAGTGCCTAACAAGCCCACCTTTTTAACCTTGTTTTCACACAGAGCCACGCCGGTGGCATCGGCAATATGCAGTAAAGGAATGGCGACTGCGCTTGCTACCTGCGCAGCAACCTTGTGCATGGTGTTAGTACATATGAGCAGAAAATCGGCCCCAGCATCTTCTAATGACTGTGCGGCGTGCTTTAGCGCATCGGCGGCTTTATCCCACTCGCCGCTGCGCTGAAAAGCTTCTATCTCGGCAAAATCAACCGAGTACAGGCATATTTTTGCACTGTGTAGCCCACCGAGTTGGCTATTTACCAGCCGATTAATGGCTTGATAATAGCTCACTGTCGACTCCCAACTCATACCACCAATTAGCCCAATGGTTTTCATTTTAAGCCCCTATAAAAAGCACGGCAAACACGGATCAAAAACCGTCATAAACATATCGTTAAAAATAAGCAATATCAGATTTTAAATACTAGATTACGTGTAATCAGCAACCTAATACAAGGTCATTGGACGAGAGTGTTAACAAATGCGTGTAAGGTAAAAGGTGAGTGCAAAAAGCGAGAGATATACGACTAATCGTCTTTAAAACTAGGGGGGATTTTTTTGTCTTTTAGAAAAGCGAAACGCTGCATGAAGATGCCTACATAACCAGACATGGCAATAACGAAGCCTACAAGCAAAGTGGTAAGAGAATAATAGTAAAGGAATGTACTAAGATGACTTATCGCGAAAAGCTGCACAACGCCAGCAACGAACAAGGCAAGGCCTAATTTAAATCGTCGCCAGCTTTTGTGCACATCAAACATAAGTGAGATACAACATCTTAGTAGTAAGAATGCTCACCGGCTTCATGTTCAGTGGCATCACGAACACCGTTTAGTTCTCCAGCAAACTGTTCAAGCATTTGCTTTTCAATGCCGTCTTTCAACGTAACATCAACCATTGAGCAACCGTTACAGCCGCCGCCAAACTGAAGAATAGCAAAGCCATCTTCGGTAAGTTCAGCCAACATTACCTGGCCGCCATGGCTAGCAAGTTGAGGATTGATTTCAGCTTCAATCATGTATTTTATGCGTTCAACCAATGGCGCGTCATCAGCGACTTTGCGTGCTTTAGCATTTGGTGCCTTAAGCGTAAGCTGTGAACCCATTTGATCAGTAACATAATCAATTTCTGCTTCATGTAAAAATGGAACACTTTCTTCATCTACCACTGCATTGAAGCCATTGAACTCTAGGCGAGTATCCGTTTCTTCAACAGCATCTGGCGGACAATAGGACACGCCACACTCGGCGCTCGATGTGCCCGGATTTACGACGAATACACGAATATTTGTGCCAGTCTCTTGTTTATCCAACAGTTTTACGAAGTGAGCCTGGGCTTCTTCTGATATAGTAATCATCAGTAAGTCCTATTAATTAAAAATTTGGTTTATGATAACAAATTTACCTGACTAAAACAGTCAAGTATTGACTAGTTTCGATGTAACCGCATAACGACAAGACGGAAATCACTATGCTCGCAACTTTGGTTCGCACCGCCACAATCTCGAATTTCCCAAAATGGCTTGCGCCATTTGTAGTGTTAACCGCCTTGTGCGTATCAGATTCGGTAAATGCCAATATGGTCGCCCTCGATAAGGGCGGAAAACCGGTTCAGGCCTATTTACCAACCGATGTGACCTATAATCCAGATATTCCTACGCCAGAATCAGTACTGGGTGCGAACATTGGTCAATGGCATGTGCGTCATGATCAACTCACGCACTACATGCGTGTACTGGCTGACCATTCCGACCGCATTTCATTAGAAGTCACCGGAAGAACCCATGAAAATCGTGAGTTGTTGCTACTTACCATTACTGCGCCATCGAATCGCCCTAACATAGAAAGCATGCGAACTGCGCATATTAATGCCATGAATTCAGGCATTAAAGTAACAGCCGATGCCCCACTTATTTTCTATATGGGCTACAGCATTCACGGTAATGAGCCTTCAGGCTCTAATGCTGCGTTAGCCCTAGCTTACTACTTAGCCGCTGGGCAAGGTGCACCCATCGATGCGTTACTGAACAACAATATTGTGCTGTTAGACCCATCTTTCAACCCCGATGGGTTATCTCGTTTCGCACAGTGGGCCAATATGCACAAAGGAAAGCAACTTGTTACAGACAGTAATAACCGTGAACATGATGAAGGATGGCCATCAGGGCGCACGAACCACTATTGGTTTGACTTAAATCGTGACTGGTTGTTGTTGGCTCACCCTGAGTCGCAAGCGCGTATAAAGCAATTTCACCGCTGGCGCCCGCATATTCTTACCGACTTTCATGAAATGGGCACCGATAGCACCTACTTTTTTCAACCAGGTGTACGCTCGCGTAAAAACCCGATCACGCCGGATGAAAACGTAACTTTAACGGAAGCGTTAGCGGCTTATCATGCCAAAGCATTTGATAAACAAGGGAAGCTGTATTTCTCGGAAGAGGCATTCGACGACTTTTATGCCGGTAAGGGCAGTACCTACCCTGATTTACATGGCAGCATAGGTATCTTATTCGAACAAGCGAGTTCTCGCGGACACTTGCAAGAATCTATCAATGGCCCATTGGCATTTTCTACTACCATATCGAATCAAATTACAACGTCGTTGAGTACCTTTGAAGGTGCCCTTGCCAATAAGCCAGCTATTTTAGATTATCAGTCTGCTTTTGTTAAAGACACGCAAGCACTAGCACAAGACGGTGATATAAGCGGTTACATTGTGGGAGAATCGAATGATAGCGGTAGATTTAACGCTATGTTGTCGCTGCTTAATCAACACAACATTAAGTTCGAAGTTGTCAGCAAAGATTCCGAAATAGGCAAACAAACCTTTAGCGCCAATCGTGCTATCTATATTCCTGCCGCCCAAGCGCAGTATCGACTTATTACGTCCATATTCTCAACCCAAACCTCGTTTGAAAATAACACCTTCTACGATGTGTCATCGTGGAACATGGCGATGGCATTTAATTTGCCGTTTGAAGCAGTTGAAAAGCGTGATGCGCGAAGCGTTAAAACGGCTGCCAATGCACAATTAGCAATGCCAGTGCTTAGCGATTCGTTACCTGCTAATGCCTATGCGTACGCTTTTTCATGGGAAGACTACTACGCGCCAGCCTTGCTTCAATCGTTATTAGAAGCAGGGGTAAGTGTAAGAAGTAGCGAAAATGCGTTTGAAGCTAAGCTTGTTAATAATCAGCGTCATACATTTACCTCCGGAAGCATTGTTATTCCTACGGGATTAGCACAGCCTGATAACTTACTTAGCTTGTTGACGGAACACGCGAGTGCATTAAATATTCCGGTTTACGCACTGGCCAGTGGGTTAACGCCAACGGGCAGTGACATTGGAAGCCGTTCAATACAGCCTATTTCAGCCCCTAAAGTACTGTTAGTGGGAGGCGAGGGCACAAGCCAGTATGAAGTGGGTGAAATGTGGCACTATTTTGATACCCGAGTGGGGCTGCCGGTTAGTATTGTGGAGCAACAAAAGCTAGGTAATGCGCTACAGTCAGGCTATACCCATATTGTGTTTGCCAGCGGCCGCTATTCGCTGTCGAATGATACGAGAGATGCACTGTCTACTTGGGTTGAAAATGGCGGTGTGTTAATTGGACAAAAATCTGCGCTTCGTTATTTTGCCGCCAACGAATGGTTAAACGCCGATATTTTAAAACAAGAAGAAATAGACAGTGAGTTTGATGAAGATAAACTGACATTTGGCGATAAATCGGCGTTATATGCAAGAAAGTTAGTGGCAGGCGCGGTTTATGAAGCTGAGATTGATATTACCCATCCACTTTTTTACGGTTATACCGACACCACATTGCCAATGTTCAAAACCAGCAATATGGTGGTGAACAATTACTACACGCCATTCACTACGCCAGCGCGTTATACCTCAGCGCCATTACTGGCTGGTTTCAGTGATGAAAAATTGGTGAAACTTATTGCCGAAACCCCTGCTGTGATAACCACAAAGCAAGGTAAAGGTGTGGTGATTGGGTTTACCGACAATACGCAATTTCGAGGGTATTGGTATGGCACGAACAAAATGTTGAGTAATGCTATTTATCAGTCTGGCTTTCTTAAGTAGCTAATTTTTATTTAGCTAATGCTTAAATAGCTAACTTTGATTAGACAATAAAAGGTAACGGTATTGGTTTCGGCTACCTTGCCGCCATTCTTGCCGTCAACAGTGAGCTTTTTGGGGGCGGTGTAAAGGTCATTGCCCACACTATAATGCTAAGTTGCGGGTAGCGCGCTTTTAATAGGCTTGCCAAGGCGTTTACTGTGACACCGGTAGTGATAACATCATCCACAATGGCGATGCATTTAAGAGCAGGGTTAGAAGCGACTAATTTATCAATACACTGCGGCGTTAATGAAAACACCTGCTTAGCATGTTGTAGCCGTTGTGCTTTTCCTAAATGATGCTGGGCAGACATACCTTGTCGAATCGCCCAATTGGTGCAAATGGGAATATTCAGTGCACCGCCAATGGATTTAGCGAGCACTGCGGCCTGATTATAATGACGCGTTGCTAGCCGCCAGGAGCTTAACGGCACTGGTAAGAGAAGTTGCGCAGCGTTGTGTGATACCTGCGGTGTATGATGCGCTAAGTGTTGCTGTTTACCGACAAACCACTTGGCTAATACCTTCCCTGAAGTCAGTGAGTGTTGAAACTTAAAGCCATGAATTAAGGTGGTTATTGGGTAAGTATGTAAAGCCAGTACAGATAGCCCGTTGTAGCTACTATGCTTGACGTGCCGACCCACTGGCCCAAAGGACAGTAAGTTATGACCGTGTTCTTTGGCCGAGAAAAAAAATATATCATGTTCACACCAATGACATACTGGCGCAGGACTTGCCTGATAACATAGTAAGCATGAAAGATTCATAATACGTGGATTTTTGAATTCTTATGTTAAGTCGCTTTTTCTCGCATGCAGCTTCAGTACGATAACGTGTCTTTAAGCATTTTTTGAGATAATGGGTAATCATGCATACATGGCAGCCTATTAGGTTTGCTTCTTCATGCAACAGCCAAAGGATGTATACAGTGAAAGATTTGCATACAAACACACCGCTTGTCACCCGAACTCAAGGTACAGGAAACGATCTGGTTTTCCTTCACGGTTGGGGTATGAATAGCGGCGCTTTTACCTCGTTTATTCCCTATTTAACTAATAGCTTTCGAGTTACCACTATTGATCTCCCCGGTTTCGGCGAAAACGCTCAGCATGTGCCTTCCCCTTATAACGCTGAGTCTTTAGCACAAATGATAGCGCCTTATATTCCACCAGAAAGCATTGTTGTAGGATGGTCTTTAGGTGGTTTGGTGGCGCAACGACTAGCCTTACTTAGCGGCAATAAAGGGTTAGCTCTTAAAGGTTTAGTGACAATAGCCTCTACACCTCGATTCATCGCTGGCCACTGCTGGCCTGGCATTGCAGGTGATTTACTGGCTATGTTCGAAAGTCAGTTAGAGAGTAACTACAATAGAACGCTAGAGCGCTTTTTAGCCATTCAAGCGATGGGAAGTGATACGGCCCGCCAAGATATCAAAGCCATTCGTGGGCATATCAGTGAATACCCAGAACCTGACCAGCATGCGCTGAAACAAGGTTTAAGAATTCTTTCCACAGAAGATTTACGTCAAGACATTGGCCGCATAACGGTGCCAACCCTTCGACTTTATGGCCGTTTAGACAGTTTAGTGCCTACCAGTGGTATAGATCGTATCTGCGAGTTGCACCCTCAAGCCGATACCGTGGTGTTGCCCCATGCAGCGCATGCGCCCTTTATTTCTCACCCCCAACAAAGCGCCGATATTTTGTTTAGTTTTGCATCAAGCGTTTACCAACAAAAAGCATCGTGACCCGGTGCTTTTAAGCTGCGTTATGTGATGGGTAGCGAACGTCAGTGGATACGCCTTAGTTTCTTGCTAGCCAAAAACTAGACGCGGGGAAATAAATATTGCTCGTTTTCACAGCCAGTTAAGGTGAATGAGCGGTACAGACCTTTTCATTTTGTACAATTTGGTTAATAATTGCACATGAGAGTGTAGAGGTAGTGTATGTCTGGTATATCGGGTGTAAATAGCAACAATATAAATTCGGCAATTTTGTCGGGGCAATTCGGCTTGCAGAATGCCAGTAATGGTATAACGCAGGCTGCGTCTAATATTGCCCAGCAAACCACAAGCGCAGAGCGTGATCCGCAGGCTGTTTTAGCCAATTCTGCCACCCAGAGTTTACAGAATATACGCAACATACTTCCCACTCCACAGGATGATGTCACCACAAACCTGTTGTCATTGAAAATCAACAGTATTAATGCTCAGGCTTCCGCCAAGGTACTTGATGTGGCTAATGACACCATAGGCACCATTATTGATACGTTAGCGTAGTCGTGTAGGAGTGTAATGTGAACATTGTTACCCCTATCCTTACGGCCATAGCGTACCCTACTGCAAACGTTAATACTGAGTCTGCAAGACGAGACAACGCATTACGTGAAACCATTCCTCAGTCGGGGGATGCAGAGAAAGGGGCATCGCAAAAAGGCCTAGGTTCGGACACTGACAAAGCTCGTAATCCGGGACAAACGCCTGCGCCTGTTACCTACGATCGCCCCCAAATCCAAACTGAACTGCAAAGCGCGTTTGAAAGCGTGTTTGGCGAACAAAAAGACAATGGCTCTGATGAAAGCGCCGGCAAACAAAATGCCCATGATCAACAGGAATCAGGCCAACAGGAATCAAATCAGCAAGCTTCTGGTGAGCAAGCTTTACAGCCTGAACAGCAGACAGAAGAAGAACAGCAAGAGATAAGCAACTTAGAGGCGCGTGATCAAGAAGTCCGTACCCACGAGCAGGCGCACGCCGCTGCGGGTGGGCAATACGCTGGGACGCCGCAATATGAATATACCACGGGGCCAGATAACAAACGTTATGTTACCGATGGTGAAGTGTCTATTGATATTTCTGAGCTAAATAGCCCTGAAGAAACCCTTCGCAAAATGCAGCAAGTACGTGCCGCGGCACTCGCCCCTGCTGAGCCTTCGGCGCAAGATTTAAAAGTGGCTGCAGAAGCGACGCAAAAATCTTTTGAAGCTCGCAGCGAAATTGCTGAAGACAACGCTGCTACATCGGTAGCGCCAAGCGCATCAGAGATTACGCCACCTGATATTGATGAAATTACCGATAATGCGGGTGTCGAACGCCCTACTCGGGCATTAGATGAAGCCGTTTTACAAGCGCAAACGGTTGAGCAAAGCGCCGTAAGCCAAGGAATACAAAGCCCTACCAGTGAAGCTTCAAATGAGATTGGTGGTGGTTTTGATACGCGCTCATTAGCCTTTGGTAATGAAGTTCAGGAAAATCAAGCTAACTCAGCCCGTATTGGCCGCATTCAAAACTTCTACACCCAAGCCTATACACCAGTACGTGAAGGTTTTTCCGCTAGCGCATAGCGCTTAATGATAAACGTTCAATGCTTATCTAATCTCGATTACTGCTCACTGCCAATAACCCGTTCTCAACACTACTATTTTCAGAAATACTAACCTCCACTGTGCAAATGCAAAAAAGCCAGCATGCATGCTGGCTTTAAAACGCTGACTTTAAAACGACGATCGCGGGTGTAAACAATAACGTTAGACGTTATTTCTTTGCTTTAGCGAACGCATCGGCAAAGGCGTTACCCATAGCACTGTTTTGCTGCTGGTTTTGTCCGCCTCCACGCTTGTTTGACTTATCTGCGCGAGGGTTCCCACGCTGAGACCCATTATTAGCACGAGGGTACCCACTAGACTTTGCGTTAGCTGCGCCATTGCTGTTATTGCTTTTACCTGATTGGTTTGATGAGGTCGGTGTATCTTCTAGTCGCATAGTAAAGGATATACGCTTACGTGCTACGTCTACCTCAAGCACCTTAACCTTAACAATGTCCCCTGCTTTTACTACATCCCGCGGGTCTGAAATGAACTTGTTGGTTAGCGCTGAAATATGCACTAAACCATCTTGATGGACACCTACATCAACAAAAGCACCAAAGTTCGCAACGTTGCTCACAACGCCTTCTAAAATCATACCTGGGGTAAGATCTTTGATAGTCTCCACCCCTTCTTTAAAGGTCGCTGTTTTAAACTCAGGTCGAGGATCTCGTCCTGGCTTATCTAGCTCGCTCAAAATATCTTTTACCGTGGGTAAACCGAAAGCGTCACTGGTAAAGGTATCAGGTGATAAGGTTTTCAGTAGCTCTGTGTTACCGATAAGGTCGTTTACGGCAACCGCGGCCGTATTCACAATTTTATCTACCACTGGATAAGCTTCGGGGTGAACCGCAGATGCATCTAGCGGGTTACTGCCATTTACGATACGTAAGAACCCAGCGGCTTGTTCAAAGGCTTTTGGCCCCAAACGCTCCACTTTCATTAGCGCTTTTCTATCGCCGAAAGCACCATTGGTATCTCTAAATTGCACAATGTTATTTGCAAGGGTCTTGTTTAACCCAGATACATAGCTAAGTAGCGCGGGTGAAGCCGTATTTAAATCTACACCTACCGCGTTCACACAGTCTTCAATAACGCGATCGAGAGATTTACCTAACTGGCTTTGGCTCACGTCATGCTGATATTGGCCTACACCAATAGCTTTAGGTTCAATTTTTACAAGCTCGGCTAGCGGGTCTTGTAGACGACGAGCAATGGAAACTGCCCCACGTATAGACACATCTAAATCAGGTAGTTCGTTTGACGCTAATTCAGACGCAGAATAAACCGATGCACCGGCTTCGCTTACCATGATTTTTTGTGCACCTAGCTCTGGGTTAGCTTTAAGCATTTCCCCTACAAGCTTATCGGTTTCACGAGAACCTGTACCATTACCTATACTGATAAGCTCAACTTTATATTGCTTGCACACGGTGGTAAGCGTACGCAGTGACTTATCCCACTGATTCTGAGGCGCATGGGGGAAAATGGTATTTTTAGCGACAACTTTGCCGGTTTTATCTACGATGGCTACTTTCACACCCGTACGAAGGCCAGGATCAAGGCCCATGGTGGTCTTAGCGCCAGCAGGAGCGGCCATTAGTAAGTCATTAAGGTTCTTAGCAAACACCTCAATCGCTTCTTCTTCAGCGCGCTCACGAAGACCACTGAATAGCTCAGTTTCCATGTGTAAGGCGATTTTAATCTTCCACGTCCACTGCACTACTTGGGCTAAGAAATCATCTGCAGGACGGTTGCGGTGCATAATATTATAGTGGCTAGCAATAAGGTGTTCACAGTGAGAAGGCGCACTGGCATCATCTTGCTGTGGGTCGGCATCAAGTTGAATGTTCAACATGCCTTCGTTACGGCCACGAAACATAGCAAGGGCGCGATGTGAAGGTGCATTTTTGTACTTTTCACTGTGTTCAAAATAGTCTTTATACTTAACGGCTTCTTGCGCTTTACCGTTTGCTACTGTGCTTTTAATATGCGCGTTTTCAACAAGGTAGCTACGAATTTTACCTAACAGTGCTGCATCTTCAGCAAACCGTTCCATTAAAATAAAGCGAGCGCCTTCCAGAGCTGCTTTGGTATCTGCAACCCCTTTTTCGGCATTAACATATTCAGCGGCTAATTCGTCGATAGATTGGTCAGGGTTGGAAAATAAGGTATCTGCCAAGCCTTCAAGGCCTGCTTCAATGGCTATCTGACCTTTGGTGCGTCTACGAGGCTTGAAGGGTAAGTATAAGTCTTCCAAGGTGGTCTTACTGTCGGCGCCGGTAATATTGCGCTTTAACTCATCAGACAGTTTTCCTTGTTCATCAATAGATTTTAAGATGACTTGGCGTCTGTCTTCTAGTTCACGAAGGTAAGTAAGACGTTGCTGAAGCGTACGTAACTGAGTGTCGTCTAGCCCTTGTGTTACTTCTTTACGGTAACGTGCAATAAACGGCACCGTTGAACCTTCATCAAGAAGCTTCACCGCAGCACTGACTTGAGAAGTTTGTACGGCAAGTTCTTCGGCAATTTTGTTAATAATCATAATACGCTCTAGGCAATAGCAAATAAGGATGTAGTGGCTAGCATTAGCCTTTTTACACCGCTTTCATTCTAGTTGGAATAACTGGCGGCAATTATACCACCGCGACGGGTCAGGAGCAGCCTGATTGTATGGTCAGTATTCATGGAAAACGTTTTAACTTTATTACAGTTTATCGGTTGGATCGTACCAAATACGGTTTATCCACCATTCTTTTACGTCAGTTTCAGTTTTTACCGTAACGTCATCATCTTCTTCTTTCCCCACTAAAGCGCGGGCCATAGGAGAGTCGATAGAAATGTAATCTCGACGGCCAAAGATTTCATCGTAACCTACAAGGCGAAGTTCTAGCACTTGCCCTTGTTCATTTTCAATTTCTACCCAAGCACCAAAATAAACTTTATTCTCCTGCTGGGAGCTATAATCCACGACTTTTAGGTTTTCCAAACACTTACGTAAGTAACGTACTCGCCTATCGATTTCACGTAGTTTTTTCTTATTATATTGGTAATCTGCGTTTTCACTACGATCGCCTAAGCTAGCAGCCCACGTGACCTTTCGTGTGATTTCGGGCCTTTCTTCCCGCCACAAATGGTCAAGCTCCTGTTTTAGCTTCAAATATCCTTTTCGTGTTATCAGTGGTGTTTTCACAATTATTTAGCTAAATTGAAATCTTATGGCTAGTGTATGTGGGTGAATTAATAGAACGCAATAAACAAATGCGTCGAAATCTCCCATTTAAACCACTTTGTGCAAATATTGAACATAAACCTTTAGGTTGTTGTCGCAGTATATATAACAACCGGCTAATGAGCGGGAAACTCGAATGGAAGATGATGCACGAAAGGTGGAAAAAAAGCCTGTAGACAGGCGCCAAGCTGCAACTAACAGTTCAATGGGCGGTACTATTGCTGGCTTCATGCTGTTTTTAACGGGCGCGTTAATGGTGCTGTATGGCTTGCTTGATATTGTCGTTCGGATGGACAGCCTGATAACAGCGGGATATCTCGTGATAGGCTTGTTGATGTATAAGATTGGACAATATCTATTAAATCACTTTGCGGTATTTAAAGTACAGCGTGAACGGCGACGTGCACCACCACGTCATACTTAAATTGGTGGTCAGTATATTGCACGATACTTTGCACGATTTTTTGCATAAATAGCGAGTTATCGAATGGCTAACCGTCTAATACACCTTCCACGCAAGGTGTGCATTTGCTGTATTTGTAGCAATGGCTATGGTGCAGCGCATCCACTCATTTAAGTACTACCATCAGTTAACGCATTAAAAAAGCCGACACTTTAAAAAGTATCGGCTTTTATTAGCAGTGGCGAACGCAAAACGTAGCCGCTACGCGGGATTGAAGCGCTGCGTGATATTACTCAGCAGCTTCTTCTTTAATGATTTCTAGCAATTCAACGTCAAAAATTAGCGTTGAATTAGGCGTAATTGAACCGGTAGCACGTTCGCCATAAGCTAAATCAGAAGGGATATGGAAGCGGTACTTCGCGCCTTCTTTCATAAGCTGAACGCCTTCAGTCCAACCAGGAATAACTTGGTTAAGTGGGAATTGAGCTGGCTCATCACGCTTGTAAGAAGAATCGAACTCAGTACCGTCTAGCAATGTACCACGGTAGTGAACTTTAACGATGTCTTCAGCTGCTGGGCTTGCGCCTTCACCTTCTTCTAACACTTCATACTGAAGGCCAGACTCTGTGGTGGTTACGCCATCTTTCTTCGCGTTCTCTTCTAGATACGCCGCGCCGGCTTCAATATTATCTTGTGCGGCTTTTTGCGCCATTTCTTGTTGCTTAGCACGAAGTACTTCTTCACCTTGCTGAGCAATTTGCTGAATTTCTTGCGGGGTAAATTTCAATGTGTCGTTAAGGCCATCTTCAAAGCCTTCTTTTAACGCAGCTTCATCTAGCGGAAAGCCCAGTTGCTCTTGCTGTTGTGCGCGGTTGCTCACGAACAAGCCCATGCTCGCACCCATAGCGTATGCTTGTTTTTGCACGTCTGTCATTGATTCAGTTGAAACATCGGCGGTTTCAGCGATGTCAGTGCCGGTAGTAGCGGCCTCATCAGAGGTATTTGGCTGACAGGCAAAAAGGCCTAGGGCAGCAATAGTAGATAAGGCAACAAGCGACTTCTGCATAAAACGTCTCCATAAATTTTTATCATCATGCGTCTATGTTTAAACTGCTGCATCCAAGGCAGTCTGCACGATAGTGAAAGATGCGTGATCCATGCTATGTTAAACCTAGCATTCACAAAGCGAAACCTATTTGATTATGTTTAGGGCTCAAATGTTCCCCAGATTATTGTTACTCACCTTATTAATAAGTGGATCTATAGGATGTAGCTTCCCTGAGACCACGCCAATTAAGCAATGGCGGCACGTTGAAGAGGGAGCCTATGCAGCTGACATATCGGCTGATGGCACTATTTCTGTTGTATCAGGCATTAACAATGGTATCAACGTATGGCGTATAGGCGAGGAAACGCCCCTGTATCAATGGAGTCATCAAGGTGAAGGTAATAATTTAGTCATTTCGTTACATATATCCGCCGACAATACCCATGTGGTTACTGCTGATAGAGAAGCGTTTGCGCTTTGGAGTATTGAAACTGGCGACCCTATTGGCTTTTGGCGTATTGACGAAGCATCTATTCGGGATGTGGCCATTTCGAATAATGGCAATGGTATCTTGGTGGCTCGCTCTAACGGTAAAGTCATGTTTTTCGAGCCTAAAACCCAGCGCAGGTTAGAGTTTTTGGGCCATCAAGAAAAAGTGAACTCTATCGATATTTCTCCAAATGGCAAGTTTGCCCTCACCGGTGGAAACGACTATATCGCGTATTTATGGAGCACCGATACAGGGCAAATAATTCACACCTTTACGCATCCTTCTCGGGTAACCAAAGTGGCGCTAGATGACAAAGGCCGCTTTGCCTTTACTGCCGATAGCCAAGATAAGTCACAAGTGTGGAACGTACAAACAGGCGAGGCAATTAGCGGGCTGAGTTTTATTGCGAGGCAGAAAATCTTCACTGATGCTGTATTTTCTGATGATGGTAAGTATTTACTAACAGGTTCACCATCACGTCAAGTGTATTTATGGGATTTAAAGAGTGGAAAAGAAGTGGATGCTTGGCAGGTTGCATCACGAGATACTGTTTCACCCCCAACTGCAGTTGTTTATGGCGTTGGCTTTATGTCCGATGGTAATATTGTGACAGAAAGCAGCAGTGGTCTTGCCGAAGTATGGCAACGCAGTAAATAGAGTAAATTATGACAGATAAAAACAGCAGTACTGACAGCGTCGCATTTCGAGTAGAACTCGATAGTACGAACAATAGTATTGAAGAGCTCCAAACGAAAATAGCGTTTCAAGAGCACACTATTGAGGCGTTAAACGAAGCGTTGTCTTCGCAGCAGCAGCAACTCGATGAGCTTACCTATAAGTTACGTCACGTTATCGACAAGGTTAAGTCAATTGAGCCTTCAAATATGGCCAAAGACTCGGAAGAAACACCACCTCCTCATTATTGATACACCCGAGAACATACAAAGCTAGCGAGTATCGGGTTTAGCGCTTTGGCTATTTGAGTCTGCGGTTTTTGTTGAATCCGGCAGTGCGGGTTCAGACAAAGTCTGTAGCTCTACCGACTCTTCAATGTCGCCGTTAATAGCTTGAATAAAGGCGTTTTTAATAATGGCGCTTAGCGCACTAAACACATCAGTGTCTGGGCTACTCAAATCCCCTTCTATAGGAATACGAGTAGCTACTTGATCTTCACTCTGGTTTTCAAATATCTCAGTGACAAACGCTGACAGTAACTCTACGGTACCTTCAAGTAGGCCATCACCATCTTGCTCAATATCGCCCTTCCATGAAAATACTTCTACATGGTGCAGTATTGGTTTTATGTAACCCTTTACTTTACCATCGTCGGCAGCTACTTCGGCAGCCAGCGTAAGTGAACCAGCCTCTAGGTCAAATGGCGCGTAGGTATCCAGCAGGTTTTTAAAGTTAACGAGTGCCACGTTATCGGCTTGTAGATTGAGATCGAAAGTGGGTTTTTGTGTGGCAGGGTTGAGCTTAGCTTCAAGCTTCAATGTACCTTGCTGAGCGGTTTGCGCAGTCACTAAAGCGTTAGCCACCCGATTGTCAGATAGCGCATCGCTGTTTACCAAATTTGTTACTTCACCTTGAATATCGTGCAGCGAGATATCAATCACAGGCGAAGTATCTGGGTTATAAAACCCAATTTTTCCGTCAGTCACACTAAGTTTATCAATACTTAATGGAAACAGTTGATTTGCAATGTTAAGCCAATCTTCGTTTTTACCCGCTTGGCTGTTGTCGCTGGTGGCACCATCGACAAAGTTAATTTCAGGGCGAGTAAGATTCACCGTTCCGCTTGCCGCACCTTTAATCAGCTGGCTCCAGTTTAATGTGAACTCAACCTTTTCGGCGCGAAACAATGGCTTGTCTACTTGTCCGTTCGACTTGTACAACAATACGTGTTCTAAACTATAAGCACCGCGCCATAACATTAAATCTACGTCACCTACTCGGCCGCTGTATTCCCCCGGCTGACTGAGTGTTTTATTGATATACCACTGCGCTGCATAAGGCATGCTCATACGAATAATAATGAGTAGCCCAAGTATGGTGGCGAGTGAAATAAATAGGTAACGATTTGCGGTTTTCATAAATACTCCTTTAGAGAAGTATTTCAAGATTTATGCCGTCGAATATAAATAGAAGATGCGAGTTGTTTGATACGGCAGGTGCATTAAAATCAGTAGGTTGGTGAGGTTTTAAGCATAAAATTTACTGTTTCAGATAATGTAAAGATAAGGCTAACATGGGCGGTATCTTCACATTATGCGTAATAGTTACTGCTAGCGAATACCGTGAGTGAGAAGCTAGTGGCTATCATGTAGTACCTAGCGCAAAAATAGAAATGAGCGCTATTGCGGTAACGTTAGTGAGGTTTGAAAATGCCAATAACGTTTTCGTTTTCTCGGGTAGCCGCACTCACTTGTTCTTCGGTTTGCGCTTCATTGTAACCACAGGCTACGCACTCTAGCTTTTCTACGTTATTTTCGTAATATAGCGAGATAGTATCTAACTCTTGGCATTTGGGACAGGTAGCGCCTGCAACAAAGCGGCGTTTAATCGATTTTTGCATTGCAGCTCTCTTAACGTAATTTACTCAGTATTATACCGTGAAAAGCCATTTCCTGATCAGATTTTGATAGGAATTTGCTATTATACGCGACCTAAATTGTTCCCGCGAAGGTTATGAATGATAAAGCTTACCAACGTATCGCTAATGCGTGGCAGAAAAATACTGCTAGAAAGTGCATCAGCGCAGGTATTTCCAGGCCATAAAGTCGCCCTTATAGGGAGCAATGGCTGCGGTAAATCGACCTTGTTTGCCCTACTGCGCAATGAAATGTCAGTAGATGCAGGCGACTGTGTAGTACCTGCTGATTGGCGTATAGTGAGTGTTGCACAAGAAACCCCTGCTACCGATAGGCGTGCAATAGAATACGTTATTGATGGTGATAAAAATCTTCGCCGTTTACAAGCGCAGCTTCAGCAAGCTGAGCAAGACGAAGACGGCGTACTGATTGGTAAAATTCATGGTCAACTAGAGCAAGCCGGCGCTTACGATGTTGAAGCAAGAGCCGCGACTATTCTATCAGGGCTTGGCTTTACTAATGTTCAGCTTACCGCACCGGTTACCGATTTCTCTGGTGGTTGGCGTATGCGCCTTAACTTGGCGCAAGCATTGCTATGTCCTTCTGATTTATTATTGCTTGATGAGCCCACGAACCACTTAGATTTAGATGCCGTCATTTGGCTAGAAAAGTGGTTACAGCGCTACGAAGGTACCTTGTTACTTATTTCTCACGATAAGGCGTTTATTGATAACACAGTCGCGCAAATTATCAGTGTTGAGCAGCAACAGCTGATTACCTATACCGGTAACTATTCTGCCTTTGAAAGGCAGCGCGCCGAGCGACTTCGTTTGCAGAATATAGAGTTTGAAAAGCAGCAGCAAAAAGTGGCGCATTTAACCTCTTTTATTACTCGATTTAAAGCTAAAGCGAGTAAAGCAAAGCAAGCACAAAGTCGTATTAAACAACTCGAAAAAATGGAAACCTTGTTACCTGCGCATGCGGCTAGCCCATTTAGTTTTGAGTTCGTTCCACCTGCTGCACTGCCTAACCCTCTTGTACAAATGGAACATGTACAGTTAGGTTATGATGATCATATTGTTTTGCAGCAAGTGAAGCTGAACTTGGTGCCAGGAAGTCGTATTGGTTTGCTAGGACGAAACGGGCAAGGTAAATCTACTCTTATCAAGTTATTAGCCGGTGTACATGCCCCCAAACAAGGTGTGTTTGATACTGCCAAGGGCCTTAAAATTGGTTACTTTGCTCAGCATCAACTAGAAACTCTCGATCCTAACGCTACGCCTATTTTGCACTTACAGCGTATAGACGAAAAAGCTACCGAACAACAATTGCGAGATTATTTAGGTGGTTTTGGCTTCAACGGTGATGAAGCGCTTTCAGCCGTAGCGCCTATGTCTGGTGGCGAAAAAGCCCGGTTAGTGTTAGCACTTATTGTGTATCAAAAGCCAAACTTGTTACTACTTGATGAGCCTACCAACCACCTTGATTTAGAAATGCGTCATGCGTTGAACATTGCGTTGCAAGGCTTTGAAGGTGCCATGGTGTTGGTATCGCACGATAGGTTCTTACTCTCATCGGTATGCGAAGACTTTTACTTAGTAGATAGCGGCGAAGTAGCGGCTTTCACAGGCGACTTAGACGATTATCGCGACTGGATTTTAAAGCAACAAGCCGCAGAAAAAGCCAAAGCCAATAGCGATGCGAAAGCGTTAAATGAAGGTGCAAGCGCTGTAAGCGAGCGTAAAATCGATCGCAAAGAAGAAAAGCGCCGAGAAGCAGAGTTTAGGAAGCAAGTTGCTCCGCTGAAAAAAGCCTTAGAGAAACATGAAAAGGCCATGGACAAATGTTCAAGCGAGCTGAAAACCCTTGAAACATCGTTGTCAGACACAAGCTTGTATAACGATGATAAGAAAGCCGAGCTAATGCAGTTGCTAGATAAGCAAGCAAAGCTTACTCAGCAGCTTGAAGAAGAAGAGATGCAATGGCTTGATGCACAAGAGCAAATGGAGGCGCAGCGCGCAAGCTATGAAGCACAATAATGCTATTGTAAATGCAGAGGACTTTTGGCAGTACGCGGGCAGTCGCTACGGCAAAGGCGATGTAGCGCCACTGGCCATTTTGTTGCAAGACCGCCATGGTGTTAACGTAAATATACTTTTGTTGATATGCTGGTGTATTGAGCACGGTTACATTATCAATTTACCTCAGTTAAACGCGGTGATAAACGCCGTTGAAGCATCAGAACACACCCTTAAGCAGCATCGGCTTGAGCGAAAGCAAGCGAAGCCAGAAGACAAGCAAGATGCAAACTACCCGCAGGCCTTGGCGAAATACAATCAGCTAAAAGATGACGAGTTAGTTTTAGAAAAAGCGCAACAAGCTATTATCGTAGAAACGGTAAATAGCCTTGGTTTGGCATCTTTACCTTCAGGCGCCTCTAGTATGTCAGGTGTGTTTAATGCCTCTATCGCTGCACTCATTAATGCGTATGGGCTACGAGAAAAACAGGAAGCCCGCGAGTTAATCAGCCAGCTACTGAAGCAGTTGTCGTAAAATAACAATAAGAAAACATCATGAGCAAAATCGCGTTATCGCATGGAAAGATTATAAAAAGCAGTTTTCGGGTGCCAAGCTGGGCAAAGAACCGTCATGTTCAAACTATATGGCCGCGCTTCATTCAAAAACGTTTACCGCTAAAATACAGCATGGAACGCTTAACACTGCCTGATGACGATTTTGTCGACGTTGCGTGGGGGCCAAAGCCCGAAGAGCCCTCAGGCATTATTGTGATGTTCCATGGCCTTGAAGGCAGCATTCGCTCACATTATGCCAACGATATGATGGCCAATTTATCGGTGAATGGCTGGCAAGTAGTGATGATGCATTATCGTGGCTGTAGCGGTGTACCGAATTTAAAGCCAAGAGGTTACCATTCTGGCGAGACCGGCGATCCAAGCTTTTTTCTTGATTGGCTAAACCAAAAATTCCCCCAGATCCCTAAAGTCGCTGTGGGTTTTTCTCTTGGCGGGAACATGCTGTTAAAGCTGCTTGGCGAGAACCCAGCACAAAAATGGTTGAATGCGGCTATTGCTATATCATCACCGTTGAAGCTGTCGGAATGTGCTAAATCAATTAACCACGGTTTCTCGCGGGTATATCAGAAATACCTTTTAAACAGCATAAAAACCACACTGCGCAAAAAAATGTCGTTTATCGACTATCGTAAACTTATCCAATTAACGGGTGATGATGTTGATAGCATTACCAGCTTTGCGCAATTTGACGAAAAAGTCACTGCGCCCTTGCATGGTTTCGAAGATGCAAATGACTATTACGAGAAATGCAGTGCGTACCATTTCTTAAGTGCTATTCACTGCCCTACGCTTGTGTTGCACAGTATTGACGACCCCTTTATGAACCATTTAGTGGTGCCTAAAGAAGAAGAATTAGCGCGCAATGTTACCCTTGAACTTAGTGAGCGTGGTGGCCATGTTGGTTTTATGCAGGGTTCAGTGTTTAGCCCCAAAGTGTGGCTGCATGAAAGGGTAAAAAGATACGTTAGCGATGTATTACCCATTAACCCCAACACGCCCTACGTGTAAGTTTTCTAATTTATTAGCACGTTAGCTGGCTTTAATTCACGCATAATAGTTAGCGTGAACTCATTTTTTTCTGGAGGCAAAGATGATAATTCCAATCGATGCGGTTGATACTGAGACCTTACACAGTTTAGTGGAAGCATTTGTGCTGCGAGAAGGCACAGAGTACGGCGCTGAAGACGTCAGTATGGAAACCAAAGTGACACAGGTGTTAGATGCGCTTAAGAGCAACGAGGCGGTGCTAGTGTATTCAGAGCTTCACGAGAGTGTGGATATCAGGCCAAAAGGCGATGTGACATCCGAAAGTGAGTCTGCTCAAGAAGAGTAGAAGTGCCTTAGGTTATTTCAATAACAAACTGCTCACTAACCAATTTTAATAAGAAATTGTTCAATAAAAAAGTGCCTAAAATCGCATAAGCTCAAATTGAAGACCAAAAAAAGCCGGGCGAGTGACCCGGCTACCTTTCTTTAGGAGAGCATCCCAAAAACGAGAAAGGTTTAGAAACTGTAGCGTGCAGTTACCTGCATGATGTCTAAGTCATCCATTAGCTTGTAGCTGGCACCTACGGCCCACTGAGGAGTGACGTAATAGTTTGCACCTACTTTAAACGTCGCATCGCCATCTTCAACGTCGTAGTAACCTACTTCGCCCAGAAGCTCTACCTGCTCAGTCACCATAGAACGAACGCCCGCATTTACGCTGTAGCCTGTCTCATCATCGAAATCGCCATCGATACGCTCAAAGTTGGCACCGAAGTATGCGTCGGTAGTCGCGTTAAGCGGCATTCTGTAACCAGCACCTAGCGTTAGCATATCGAAATCGAAATTGCCTTCTTCAAAGTTGCTGTATTCACCGTTTAAATAAATATTGCTGTTTAGTAGATATTTGCTGCTTAGTACGAAACCATCTGGTTCGAATGATTCGTTATCGTCAAAATCCATCTTGCTATAGCCACCTTCTACATAACGCCAGTCTGGAGACTCAGCTAACGTTGCAAAAGAAGCAACAGAGGCTGCGGTAGCGGTAAGTGCTGTAAGTAAAGTGATTGCTTTACGCATTGAAAAAACTCCTATTTATCGCAGAAAGAAAAAATACCTGCGCTTCAAATTTTGCGTACCTGTGCATCGTGCTGTGCAAACAAGTATCGCGAATTCCATTGTTAAATCTGAAGTTAGTTTTGCAAAGGGTTTGCCAATTACGTTATTGCCTGATGTTTAAATATACGATTTTTCTTTAACTAACAGAAAGATAGTGATTTTTACCTACGACCGCTTTTTATCACCGAACTAGATTTATGAAATAGCGCTGATTATCTGAACAATAAAATGCGGGAAATGTGTATCTAAAAAACAACACTATATCCTTTCGTCTAATGTTTAGTCCTTTTTTACACAGTATAAGAGCGCCCTTCATTTCAATAATACCGTTTGTAAATGTTTGAAAAGATGGCGATTGATGGTTATTTAACCCCTTTTGGATAAGTTGGATCATTCTTTGCAATTGCTCTAGTGAGTTCAAGCGCGGTTAATTCGCTACCCAGTTCTTCTTCCTTTACGGGTCAGCGAGGTTCCTATCAAAAAAGTACCTTTGGGCATTCATCTACGGAGTTAGCTGGTGGCTTTTTTGAACGTGTTTTGGCATAGCCCTAATTCATGGAGATAACGACATGCACCAAGAGTTTAAACAAGACCGCTTTGATGGCGTGACGAGCGTCAGTAAAGATACTAAGCGAGGCCCTATGTCACTTTTCTCTCGCGTTGCGGTTGTGATTGCCAGTGTGCTGTCATTATTAGTTGCACCTGTGATCAATGCTGAAGGAGTAAGTGATAGCAATGAACCTCATGATGCATCCCCTATTCTTCAATCTGTTATCAATGCCGCAAAAGCGTCTGCCGAGCAAGGCTATGAGCAAAACGATCATGGTCTCGATGACGGGTTAAAATCAATTGATTATCAAACTTATCGAGCTATCCGCTTTAATCCTGATAAAAGCTTGTGGAATGGCGAGAATGACTACGAAGTACAGTTTTTCCACCCCGGATTTCTCTATGAGTTGCCTGTAACAGTTCATACTATCGATGAATCTAATAGCGCGCAGCGTATTCCCTTTACAAGCGACATGTTTCGCTATGATGACAAAGCAGCGTCGCTAGCCGGGCTAACTAACGATAAAACAGGGTTTGCAGGCTTTCGCGTGCATTACCCGTTGAAGAACGAAACATATAAAGATGAGTTTGCCGTATTTTTAGGGGCCTCTTATTTTCGTTTAGTGGGTAAGAACCAAGTATATGGTATTTCTGCTCGCGGGCTTGCCATTGATACTGCCTTAACGAAAGGGGAAGAGTTTCCTCACTTTACCGAATTTTGGCTAATTGAGCCTAAAGAAGGGCAGCCTATTACAATTTATGCGCGTTTAGAAAGTCCGTCAGTGGCCGGTGCGTACAAGTTTGTTATTGAGCCAGGCATTGATACTGAAGTTGATGTGCAAAGCTGGTTGTTTGCCCGTGAAGACGTAGAAAAGCTAGGAGTCGCCCCGTTTACCAGCATGTTTCTTTATGGCGAAAACAGTGAAAAACGCCCCGACGACTACCGCCCTGAAGTACATGACAGTGACGGTGTGTTGATGGTAACCCATGCCGATGAAGAGATTTGGCGCCCACTAACTAACCCTGCAAGGCTACAAATCACCTCGTTAAGTGACAGTGCGCCGAAAGGTTTTGGTATGTTGCAGCGCGACGGTGAATGGGGCAATTATTTGGATGCTGAAGCAAACTACCATATTCGCCCAGGCCTTTGGGTAACCCCAACCGAGGGATTTGAGAAAGGCCGATTAGAGGTGGTAGAAATACCGACTAACTCTGAAACGCACGATAATATTGTCGCGTATTGGGTGCCTGAAGCGCCGTTACTTAGTGGTGAATCTCGTTATTTTGCTTATACGTTAAAAACGGTAGAGCGAAACGCATTTGTTAGCGAGTTGGCAACCGTTATTCGCACACGCCAAGGCCAGCCGTCGTTACCTGGCGAGAAAGTAAAAGATGAAGCGAAGCAGACTCAGCGCCGCTTTATTGTTGATTTTTCTTCTCCCGACTTCTCTTCACCTGAACTGGCAGCACCTGAACTGACAACACCAGACACGTCAGCCAATGAAAACACGGTTACAAGCTTCGACCCAGACACTACCAAGCTTATTGTGCAAGGTAGCAATGGTGCAATTTCTCAGCAGCGCCTTTACCCCGTTAATGAAGGTAAAGAGTGGCGCGCCACTTTTCTTCTTAAGCCTAAAGACAAGAGCACGGTAGATATGCGTGCTTATATCGAGCTAGATGGCAAACGTATCAGTGAGGTTTGGAATTATGTCTATCAACCCAAGTAATGCTTCCATTTCCCCTAAATCCTCAACAAAGCGTGATCGATTCATCACGACAGGAGTGCACATGCGCTTATTTATAATGGCAATTTTAGTGCTTCCGAGTACGGCTTTGGCCGGTTGGAGCCTTTATGAAATTTTTCTTCCTAATGGGTTAACTAAACTTGAAATGGCTCAACTTGGTTTAGGCTTAATGCTGTTCTCGTGGCTTTGTATGGCCTTTTGGACCGGTATTATCGGGTTTGTTCTTCAACTGTTTAATATTGACCCTTTAAGCTTGCGTAAAAAGCAAAGCAAGCCTGATGAAGCCGCACAATTAAGCCAGCGCCATGCGGTGGTAATGCCAGTATACAATGAAGATACGCGCCGAATTATGGTGGGCTTCGAAGCTTGTGTACGTGAGTTAATGAATACGCCACAGGCTGATCATTTCGACTTTTACATGTTAAGTGACACCCGCGACCAAAACAAAGCGGATGCCGAGCTTCGCGCATGGCAACGTATGACCAAGCGTTTAGGTAACTACGCATCGCAGGTATTTTATCGTCGCCGGGAAAAGAATCTTCATCGCAAAGTGGGTAACTTAAAAGAATTTTGCGAACGCTGGGGCGCGAATTACGAATCTATGATTGTGCTGGATGCCGATAGCATAATGACTGGTGAGCGAATGTTAGATTTAGCCCGCCGTATTGAACAAAACCCAGATACTGCATTAGTTCAAACTATCCCTATGCCAGTACGTCAAAATACCTTCTTTGGCCGTTTTGTGCAGTTTGCTGCGCACCTCTACAGCCCAATGTTGGCAACAGGTTTGTCATTTTGGCAAACAGACAGCGCCAACTATTGGGGTCATAACGCGATTATTCGAATTGCGCCCTTTATGCAGCATTGTGGCTTACCGAAATTAGAAGGCAGTGCCCCGTTTGGTGGTGAAATTCTAAGTCATGACTTTGTTGAAGCCGCGCTGCTTCGCCGTGCAGGTTGGCAGGCCTATTTACTGACCGATACTACGGGCAGCTATGAAGAGGTACCTAGCAACATTGTGGATTACGCTATTCGTGACCGTCGTTGGGTGCAAGGTAATATCCAGCATTTAGGATTGCTAAATGTGAAAGGCCTAAAAGCGGCTAACCGTCTTCACTTTTTGTTTGGTGCGTTTGCTTATATTTCATCGCTGGTATTATTTTGCATGCTTGCGCTAGGTACAGCCGATGCTCTTATTCGTGCCACGTCAGTACCTGACTTCTTTGTATCTGAATATCAGTTATTCCCAAGTTGGCAGGTAGCTCGTCAAGATATGATGATGGTGACTATGTGGGGTACTGCAGCACTACTCTTCTTACCGAAGGTGTTAGGTATCGTGCTTGCCTTAATTAAACGTAGAGAAGAGTTTGGTGGTGCTATGTCGTTGCTGAAAAGCGCAGTGGCAGAAATTACCATGGCCATTCTTATTGCGCCGCTCATGATGTTTTATCATAGCTTCTTCGTAATAAGCGTGTTTGTTGGGCACTCGGTTAAATGGGAAGCACAAGAGCGTGAAGGTAAAAAAGTACCCTGGAGTGTTGCCTTCAAACATACGCAGCTTATGAGTTGCCTAGCAGTGATGTGGGGCGTAACAACCTTCTACTTCACGCCGTCGCTATTTATGTGGTTGCTACCTGTGTTAATTGGAATGGTACTGGCTGCGCCGGTTATTCGTATTACGAGCAGTGACAATTTAGGTATACAAATGCGCAAATGGGGCGTGTTTGTTATCGACCAAGAAGTGGATGAATGCATCGCCCTTAAACGTTTACGTGTCGCTATGAATTACTTCGCGTTGTCTCAGTACAAGGCGCAAGAGCCTGCGCTCCCTGAAAGCTTATGGGTAACCATGCCTGAGCAAGTGTTAAGCGAAAAGCCACTTCCTATGCGTCCAGCATTGGTTAATAACGCCTAGTATCTTATGTGCGTAAGCGCGTAGCTAGGACTAACAGCTAAAAGCGCGGAACATAAATAGGTAGGCACAAAAAAGCCGGGCTGCTTTACTTTAAAGGTAAAGCCCCGGCTCTTTTGAAAAAGGTGTGCTTACTGCGTGAAAGTGACGGAGAAAGAAACCGGCACCGTGGTAGTAATACTTTTAAGCCCTGCAATTTTTTGCAATGCTTCAATACCTGCTGTTAATCCGAAAGACTCCGCTTTAATTAGCGTAGGCGCGGTAGTTGAAACCGTTAACGTGTCGGCGTCTACCTTGCTCGCCATTACTGAAAAGCTAGTAGGAACCGCCATACCATGCAGCGTTAAAATGCCATCAACTTTGCCGCTGGCCACTTCGCCATCGGCTAAATTTAGCATTGACTCAGGTAAGGTTGCATCGAAAGTAGCTTCTGCAAATTCAGCCACATTGAATAGCATGTCTTGCATACGAGTATTACGAATATCAATTGACGTATTTACCGACGCCAAATTAACCGTAACACGCAATTTTCCAGCATTAGATAAACTGCCTTCAAAACTATCGAATTTATGTACTTCGGTAATTTGTGAATTCTTGGTAGAAAGGAAATGCAAAACACTGGTGTCGCCATCTAGGTTCCAGTCAGCAAGTGCAGGAAACGCAAGACCGCATGCAAGCAAGGCAGTTGTTACCCTACGAATACGTGTCGTCACCATAATATTACTCCTTTAAATAATAATAATGTCCACTCGAGACTACTCGAAGATGGCATAGACCAAATAACCTAACGTGTTAATTACGATGAGGGTTTACAAAATCATTATACTGGACAACATCTTTCCATGGCACTCTTTGATCGCCCATTACTACAAAATCTGGGTTCTCTAACGAATGACGTTGATTATACGTAAGCGGTTCGAAGTTCGCGGCAGCAATACTGCCTCCGGCTTCAGATACGATGCACTGCGACGCGCCGGTATCCCACTCGCCGGTTACGCCAATTCGCATAAATACATCGGCCTTACCTTCTGCAATAAAGCAGGCTTTCAGTGAACAGCTGCCTAATGGAAGGGTTTGATAAACCCGCTTTGCACACATACGGCCTAATACTTTTTCACGGCTTTGCCTACGACTAATGGCAATCATAACCACGCTGTTTTTAGGGTCGTCGAGCTTACGTACGGCAATCTTCTCTTCACCGTCGGGTGACGATTTAAATGCCCCTTTACCTTTTTCAGCAAAGTACAGCGATTGGCCTGGGGGCCAAAAGATAACCCCAATTTTGGGCTGATTGTTTTCAATAAGCGCGATGTTCACCGCAAAGTCACCGCTTCGGGCAATGAATTCTTGCGTACCGTCGATAGGGTCAATAAGCCAATAACGTGGCCAGTCCTTTCGCTCTTCTAAGCTAGCATGCTTATTTTCTTCAGACAGAATAGGAATGTCGGGGGTGGCGTCGCTTAAGCGTTTAACAATAATATCGTTGGCAAGGTAGTCGGCGCTAGTAACTGGAGAATCGTCTTCTTTTTGGTAAGCGTCAAAATCGCCTTTATCATACACTTTAAGCACAGCTTCGCCGGCTTCAACGGCAACGGTTTTTGCGAGCTCTAATAGTTCGCTGTGGGGGTGTTCATCGGGCATAATCTATTGGTCCTTCAACCATTTTTGAGCAAGTAACAGCGCAGCGATACAGCGGGCTTCTATAAAATCTTCACGCGCCAGTAACGCGTCTGCCTCAGCAAGGGGCCAGTGAATGACTTCTAATGGCTCTGGTTCATCACCCTCTAGTTGCTCAGGGTATAAATCTCTTGCTATTACAATGGTCATGTTGGCATTAAAAAAGGTAGGTGCCATGCTAACTTTGTGTAATTCAATCAGGTCATTCGCACCAAAACCTGCTTCTTCTTTCAATTCTCTATCGGCGGCTTCAAGGGCGGACTCGCCAGGATCGATAAGGCCTTTTGGAAAGCCAAGTTGATAGGAGTGAGTACCTGCGGCATATTCACGAATCAATACCATGGTATCTTTATCAATCATGGGAACAATCATGACGGCGCCACGATTGCCTCCTGCCATCCGTTCAAACTCTCGCGTTGCACCATTAGAAAACTCTAAGTCTAGGCGCTCTACGCGAAAAAGCTTACTTTGGGCAACAATTTCCCGATTGTGAATTTGCGGTAACGGCTTGTTCGGGTCAATTTTTCGCATGTCTCTTGCTACAACTTTGTTATCATACCTACTGTAACTAGCTTACTTCATTATAAGGAAAATCGCTTGCCCTTTCTGCCCTGGAATGAAATTGATACGGTGTTGCTGGATATGGACGGCACCCTACTGGATTTGCACTACGACAACCGGTTTTGGCTAGACCATTTGCCAACGCGTTTGGCTGAAATCAAAGGTATTCCGGAACAAGAATGTCGTGACATGATGGCCTCGCATTATGAAAAAGTGCACGGTCAAATTCAGTGGTATTGCCTCGACTATTGGGCAGAAACACTGGATATCGATATTATGCCGATAAAGCGTGAGTTGGCGCACCTTATTGAAATTCGCCCCGACACCGTCCCTTTTTTAGAGGCGCTGCATCAGTCTGGTCGCGAGGTAGTGTTAGTTACTAATGCGCACCCAGGTAGCTTATCGTTAAAAATAGAGCGTACTCAGTTAGACGCGCATATCGATAACTTAATCTCAACCCATGAGTTTGGTGTCACTAAGGAGTCGCAGTTGCTGTGGCAAAAGCTGCATGCACGCTTAAACTTTAATCCAGCGCGAACCTTATTTGTAGACGATACAATCCGAATTTTAGAGGCAGCCAAGGAATTCGGCATACAGCATCTTCTTGCAGTTGATAACCCAGACCATACGTTACCTCACCGTAACATTACCGAATTTCCTGCTGTTACCGACTATCGCCTAATGTTAGATGATATTTTGGCAAACCCTGTCTCTAGCGACGAAGGAGGTAAACATGCTAAGTAAACTATTTGTAGGATCGAAAAACCCCGTAAAGGTGAATGCGGCGCACATCACTTTATCTATTACCTTAGAGCAGGATTTCGATGTATACGAAGTTGGCGTGCCCAGTGGGGTATCTGAGCAGCCAATGAGTGAAGAAGAAACGCGGCTAGGCGCGGTAAACCGCGTAAAAGCACTTATTGATATGCACAAAGACGACACAAATGATTCATGGTATGTGGCTATTGAAGGTGGTGTCGATGTTTTCGAAGACGGCCCTGCTACCTTTGCTTATGTTGCGATTTATAATGGTGGGCGTATGTCGATAGGCCGAAGTGCCAACTTACCGTTACCCGTTAGTGTATATCAAGCATTACAGCGAGGCGAAGAGCTGGGGCCTGTTATGGATAAACTATTCAATACCACTAATGTGAAGCAAAAAGGGGGAGCGATTGGCTTGCTCACCCTTAACCATGCTTCTAGACAAAGTGTTTATGAGGTGGCGCTCACACTTGCCATGGCAAAGTTTCATTTTCCCGACTTATATACCGATTAATAGACAAAACACCACTGCTACTTGCCTTAACATGACAACATAAATAGCAGTGTTTGGCTTCAAAATACTCTGTAAGCCCTACCGAAATGACAGCGGATTTCCGTAATAATTTCTTATCGGGCTTCTATTGAGTTTCGCTCATAATGTTTATACTTTAGTCTATGTTGTTGATATCTGGCTGGAAATACAAGGCTGGCTGATCTGGCGTTGTAGTTGCACTACTTACCATCACATACGGATTAAGGAGTGTGACAATGAGCGAGACAATCAACACGTATAACCCTGCAACGGGTGAGAAGCTAGATCATTATCATTTGATGTCAGCGGATGATGCAGAGCAAGCGGTAACCCGCTCGCAAGAAGCCTACTTAAACTGGCGTAGAACGTCTTTCGAAGCCCGTGCCCAATTATTTAATAACCTTGCTGATTTAATGGAAAAGCGTATTGACGATTTATCCAGCCTGATGACCCGAGAAATGGGTAAAGTAACCGAGCAAGGTAAGCAAGAAGTGCAGCTATGTGCGAATATCTGCCGATATACCGCAG
Organism: Alteromonas stellipolaris; assembly: GCF_001562115.1. Taxonomy (NCBI): domain Bacteria; kingdom Pseudomonadati; phylum Pseudomonadota; class Gammaproteobacteria; order Alteromonadales; family Alteromonadaceae; genus Alteromonas; species Alteromonas stellipolaris. The sequence goes on along the minus strand of NZ_CP013926.1, from coordinate 4,524,047 downwards.
AACATGGTGCCGAAATTTTAGAAGATGAACATCGCATTTTTGAAGGCGGTCGAGCCATTATTAGTTACCAGCCTATCGGCGTGATCTTAGGTATACAACCTTGGAACTTCCCCCTTTATCAGGTTATACGCTACAGCGTATCAAACATTATGGCGGGCAATACTACGGTACTAAAACATGCTAAAAATGTATTTGGTATGGCCGTGGCTATCCAACAAATGTATGAAGATGCTGGTTTCCCTAAAAACGTTTATCAGTCGCTATTGATTGATGGCGGTACAGCGAGTGACTTAATTAAACATAAGCATGTTCGCGGCGTAACCTTCACAGGTAGTGACGAAGTGGGCAAGCAGGTTGCTAAAGAAGCAGCAAGTTTGTCGAAAAAGACAGTGATGGAGCTAGGCAGTAACGATGCGTTCATCGTGCTAGCAGATGCTGACATCGACCAAGCGGTTGAAACCTGTATTAAAGGTCGTGTTATCAACAATGGTGAAACCTGTGTAGCAGCCAAGCGCTTTGTTATCGTCGATAGTATTTATGATGAGTTCAGAGATAAGTTTGTTGCCCAGTGTAAGAAACTTAAAGTAGGCGACCCAGCGGATGAAAATACCGACTTAGGCCCTATGGCCCGTGAAGATTTACGCGATGAATTACACGAGCAAGTGAAAACGTCATTGGACGCAGGGGCAACTTTATCACTCGGCGGTGAAGTACCAGATAACAGTGGTTATTTCTATCCTATTACAGTGCTAGAAAACGTTACTCCTGGTATGCCAGCATACGATGATGAATTGTTTGGCCCCGTGGCTTCGCTAATTCGTGTTCGTGACGACAAGGAAGCCATGACAGTGGCAAATGATTCACGCTACGGGCTCGGTGGTGGTATCTTTAGTACCGATACCGACAACGCAATTGCCCTTGCTAAAAACGAGTTTGATACGGGCATGGTGAATATCAACGGTTATTCGTTAGCTCAACCTAACTTACCATTTGGCGGTGTTAAAGACAGTGGATACGGTCGTGAACATGGTGGCTACGGTATGCGTGAATTCGTTAATATCAAAACCATCATGATTGCAGAGCAACAAAACAGCTAAGCGTACCAATGCGGCTAGCCCATAGTGCTGGGCTAACCCGCAACAAAGCGCTGAATAGGAGTAAGTAGTATGTTAGTCACATCCATGAAATCTAGTTCAGCCCGCGTTGCGAAGCCGCACGGTTCAAAAGCAGGTTCAATTTTCGGCTCAGGCGAAGCGTTTAAACTTGGACTGAGTAGTAAATTAAGTATTGGGCTGGGGTTACTTACCTCGGCCTTTTTAGTTTGTGCTGAGCCCGCCTCTACCCCTCGGGCAACGGCTGGTAATTCCGTTTATCAAACGTCTGCGCAGCATGCATCAATGGATAGTAGCGCCACTACGGTGTGCGAAGGAATTTCATTGCAGGTGCTTGGCTCTGGCGGCCCAGAACTTGATGATGGCCGTGCTTCAACCTCTTATCTTCTCTGGAAAGATGAAAAGGCCAAAGTGCTAATCGACGCTGGAAGCGGCAGTAGTGTTCAATTTGGCGCGTCGGGTGCTGATTTTACCGACATAGACACCATTTTATTATCTCATTTACATACCGATCATGCCGCCGATCTACCCAGTTTTATTAAGGGAAGCTACTTTACCCGTCGAGATACAGATTTATCCGTATATGGCCCTGCGGGTAACGACCTGATGCCAACTACCCAAGCGTATCTTGATGCGCTGATAGGTAAAGAAGGGGCTTTTAAATATTTGTCTTCTTACACCCAAGAAGGTGAAGATGATTACACAGTGTCTGCACACACGGTTGCAGATAAAGCGTTCTCAACTTCCATTAATGATGATATCGATATTGATGCGATATCGGTACACCACGGACCTATACCTGCGCTGGCATGGAAAGTCACTATTGATGAATGTGTTGCCGTGTTCTCAGGCGATACCAACAATGCCGACGGAACATTAGCAAGCTTTGCTAAACATGCTGATGTGCTCGTGTTGCATAATGCGATTGAAGATATTGAGAAAGGGGCGGGTAGCGCAGCCACCAACTTACATATGACGCCTAAGCAGATTATTGAAATTGCTAAAGAGTCTGAAGCAAAGCGTATCGTGCTTTCTCATATAATGAAGCGTAGCGAAGCTGGCCTAGACGGACTTACTGAGGCTATTGCGGTTATTGCCCCCGGACGTGTATTCGCAGCGCAGGATTTAATGAATATTCCATTGGTGAGCGACCTCTCAAGTGAAGAAGGCCGCTAACCTAAAAGTGTATAATGTCTTATGGTAACTTATTGGTTATGCGCCAGACGGGTTATGTGACTTGCTGGCGACTATTGTAATTTAATCGCGATATAGCCATTCGCATCAGGCTGTCCGAAGAATTTAGACGCCTGATGTACCTCTTGAGGAAGGCTATCATCTGGCTTAAATTTCCCGTCTACCTTCACTTTTTTCATGTCTGGGCTGACCACAGCATCAATAGACAGACCAAGTAGGTTTGGCTCGCTAACCACAATACCAATGTCATCACCCTCGCAGCGAAGTTTGGCAGAATACGTACCAAAGTCGATAGGACCTTGAGTACCTGCAACTGCTGCATTTAACCAATCACCGGTGCCTCGTAGTGCTTCGCACTGTGGGCCAAAAGCAAGTTCGTCGAGCTTCACTTTAAACCGGCCACTGGCATTAACGGGCAGGGGCAAGTTCACTTGCGCAAGTACGCGGTCTACGGGTAAATAAACCGAGAAATTGGTGGTTTCTACTTTGTTTGTATTAAACAAACTAGTTTTAAATGGCCCTTCAAACGCAATGTCGTTTACATCGCGAATATTGCCTGCTTTTACATGCGCACTGACATTTCCAATCAGCAACGCAAGGGGGCTAAGCTCCCAATTAACGTTATTAATAGGTAGTCCATTCACCACGATGGTTTGCGCCTTACCCGTCCATAACGTGCCACTAACACCGCTAATCGATACATTTTTTGGCAAGTCTACTCTGCCAATTACCTGAATAGCAGGCATGTAAGGAATTGCAAAAATTAGAAAGGCAACAATGCCACCCACTAGCCAACCAAACTTAGACTTCATGCTTTTCCTAACTGTAAACGGCGAACTTTGATGTAACCTGGATCATCTGCTTCGGCAATATCGGCCTGAATAATAACAATACCCATACCTTCTAAGGTTTTTAACCACTCAAGTACGTCATTAAACGGTGCTTGGTCGATCCAAACTTGTAACTCATCATCTTGCGGCTGCATGCGCGAAATAGCGATGCTGTGACGTGATGTAGTACGGTTGACAGCTTGAGGTAGTGAACCTTTAAATGGTGCAGAGCGGTTACTGCTTTTTCTAAGCTGTTGGGCGCGAACGGCACTGTCTTTCACCCACACGAGCAAGCTTTGTTGGTTATCTAACAATTGCTTTTGCTGATGCAAAGACGCATTAAGGGGCGACCAAATCAAAAAATAAAATAAGCCAATGACCACTACCACAGCAGAGATCATAACCAGTATTTGCTCGCGCTCGGTAAGCGCTTTAAATTTGCTGATTAGTGCGTTCACAACACACTCCTAATTGATACCGTGCCAATCACATTATCATCACGGTTATTGATAGCACCTTGCTCCACGGTAAATCCTGCGCCTTCCGCTTGACGGCGAAATTGCTCTAACGCCTCAAAGCTTTTACCTTGCGCTTGAATGCGTATTTCAGTGCGGGTGGCGTCAAATCGTAAGGTTTGTGGTTTTACTTGTGTGCTGGCAAAGGCTTCTGAGAGCTGATCTAACATTACTAACATAGAGGCATCGCCGCCACTTTTTGATAATTTATTAAGCTCATATTGCAACTTAAGCTTCACGTTACGATAAACGCCAATATTGGGGAACCCAGATTTTACCGCTTGATCAATTTCACTAGTGAGAGCCGCATTCTCAGACTTTAAATGGTACAGGGTAACGGTTTTATCAACAAGGCTGGTACATAACACCAGTACGGCTAATACTGCCGCAACACGCCATTGTGTCCATGCATTATTACGAGTGCGTTTTACTTTGTACTCGCCCTGAAGCAAGTTAAAGCTGCTCGACATCGCCTCTTTGGCTAGCACATGCATAGGCAGCTCAAGAGGGGCGTCACTAACCGTAATGTTCGGCATAGCGCTTAAATCAATACCCGCGTAGTTGGTGATTACAACAGGGGCTTCTTGTTGGCTGGTGAAGTGACCTAGAGTGGGTAACAACCACGCTTGCTCACCTTGTATACCTTTAAAGGTATCTTGGCGAACTAACATTTGTTCGCCTAAGGTAAGTACAGACCAACCGTTTTCAGTTACCGGTACGGCGAGTACATCAGGAATTAGATGGTTACAGAACAAGCCTGCATCAGCTAACCATTGTTGCCACATTTGAAGTTTTGCATGACTTACCACGGCGACTGCTTGGCTATCGCCCACTTTAGGGCCTATAGCAAAAAACTGTTCGCCAATATCAGTGGCTAATTCGTCTTCAAGCATGAAAGGCAAAGCAGAAAGTACCTTTCTCCCGGCTCTTGGTGGTAAAGCTACCCATTTAAGCAATATTTCGCTGCTAGGTGCTAATGCGATTACCGCACGGTGGCCAGCGCGTTCGGCTAAGGTAGAAAGGGCGTCGGCATTGGCTAGCTCACCAGAAGCAATAATCTCTTCTTCCGCGGTAGACCATACCAGCCAGCTAATTGGGTCGGCCTCGGTGGCACCTAACCTAATCAGGAGTTGTTCCATTATTTTACGCCTCCAAACTCGCGCTTTATTATTTTTACGCCCGCGTCACTACTTGCGTTAAATACGGTAGAAAGTTGAAACGTTGCTTTATTGTAACGGGTCTTAGTGTGCAAAATAAAATACTCAGTCGTTACCGTAAACCATTCTTTTCGGCTGTCAGATAAACTTAGTGCTTCAACACTCGGTTCAGCCAGAAATTCGCTTACGTCTCCCCAGCCATCTTGTGGGCGGTTACCCAGCAAGCTAGTGGCTTGTTGTAAATCTAGCCCTGTTAAACCGGCCAATAGAGCAGCATGTTCTTCATCAATGGTATTCACATTAATGGCTAGGGTGTCGTTGTCGGGAATGACGCAAACCAAAGGGAGAATGTCATTCAACCAAACCTCAGAGACACCATTTATAATACGCAATTCACTTGTCGATGCCAGTAGTCCGTTTGCTCCTAAGTAAGGAAACTCTCTCGACTCATACTCGCTATCTTCTGCGCCATAGGGGCGCATATTGTCATCTTCATCTACCCAATCGGCTAAACTGTCTCGCACGGTATCAGCGGTAAAACTGTTGATATCATCAATTTCAAGAGCCAAAAGCATAGTATGAAAGGCATCCATCGCTTCGGTAGCACCATCACCACTATTCACGTTTGCGCTAGCGCTGCCTTGTAGAATAGCGTTTAAGTTAAAGCATGCTTGAAGGTCGGTCAGGTTCGCTTGTAAACCGCCATTCTCTAATGGGTACATAAACTCCTGTGCCCAAGGCTGGTCTAGCGAGATTTTGTCGCCGGTTTCTTCCATCAAGGTTTGAATTGATTTTCGAGCAAAAGCCTCGGCGCCCAAGGCATACCAGTATGCTTGGTTGCTGTCTTTAATATTCATGGTGCGCTGTACTTGCAACTGCAAGCGGGTACCCATTTCAGTGGCCAATACAGATACCAGCGCCACTATCATCAGCACTATCATTAACGCCACGCCTCGTTGGCGAGAAGGCAGTGCGCTAGGTGTTTTAATAGGAGCTTTGATAGACGTTTTCATAAGAATGCCCATTACGCAGAACCTGCTGTTAAGGCAAACTCGCGGCGTATTAAACCGAAATCTTTACTCACAAATTCAATGGCCACAGCCATGGGTAACACTTCACCTTGGTAACTTTCACTCCAGCTTAAATCGTCGTCATCGCTACTACTTTCAGCGCTAATGAATTCAACGGTAAAGCTTTCTATATTTTCAAGTAGGGTACGTGTCTTAGGTTCATAGCCAATTACATTATCTACGTAGTTGCTATAAACGCGTTCTAGTCGGTCTTCATCAAGGCGATAGGCCACGTATTGTAGGGTGCTTCTGGGCAACATGAGCTGAGGGTTATGCCATCCCCCGCGCACAAATCCAATACCATCGCCGTCGCTATCATCTACCTCGCCGCCAGCCATCACCACTTTTTGGGTTTCCCCTTCAGCGCGAACTGGACGAGGCACCGCTTGCTGGATATCACGTTCTATAATCACCATGGCACGCTGCAGTTGCTGTAACTTCTCAAAGCGCTCGCTAGATAAATCGTTGCTATCAATTACCGTGGTTAGCAGGCCCGTAGATGCCAAACCAATGAGTGTAAAAATAGCCATGGCAATCAATATTTCAATGAGAGTAAATCCGCGCTGCTTCATTAAATGCCTGCGCCGGTGGGCTTAGCCACAAAGGTCGTTACCGAAGTGACGCTGCCAGAATAGTCAGAATCTAGACCTACGCTGATACTTACTGAGCGCAGATCATCGTCATTGGTTTTAGTGACGGTTTGCTGCCAGTACCAAGTACGGTCAGCCATTTCCATGCTGCCTTTCAAATTGTTCTTAGGTGGCCAAGTATCATCAAGTTGTAATTGATTTAGCCGGTTGCTGGCAACATAACTGGCAAAGGTTACCGCTTCAATTTGCCCTACGTTATTTAAGTGATCGCCCGCAGCTTTTAAAATAGCCGTGCCGGTTAAGGCAAAAATAAGCAGCGCCACCATGACTTCAAGCAGTGTCATGCCTTTTTGACTGTTGGGTGAATGCGAAGACGGGCGTTTCATTGCTCGGGGCTCTCAAAAGGGCCAGCCAATTCGAGTGGCGGGAATTCTTCATTGTTAAGCGCAAAATAAACGGGCTCGTCGTTAAAGTCGCCTTCATACGCAAAAGTAAGGCTGAAGGGGGTAATATCGCCGCTAGACATTATTAATATTTGCGGAGGTGGCAGTTTCTTTTCTTCTTCGCTACCTATCTCAACACCATCTTCAGACACGCTTAAGGTTTCGTCGAATATGCCTCTATCGAAAAGTTGGTCTTCTTTGGTCCAGGGTAAGTCGTCTAAATTCAGCGTAAATGAGAAATCTTCAGGTAGTGTGTGGGCTTCGTAATACTTCTCGCCCTCAATACGTTGCCACTCATCATTCTCATCTAAAAAAACAAAGTAGTATTCGTTGTCTTTTTGCTCAACACGAATACCAAGTTGCTGCTGATTTAGCACAGCATAGTCGCTTGCCATATCGACCAATACTTGTAGCCTTTGTGCTTGGCTTTTTAACAAATCTGCTTTACTGGCGCCAAAGGCATTAAACATTACGTAGCCGGCCGCCAAGCCCATAAGCAACAGTACCAGCATCACTTCTAACAGCGTGAAGCCAGTTTGCTTATTGTGAGGGTGAAAGCGGCCAAGCATAAAATGACTTAGTTTAAGTATTCGTTAATGTTCCAGTTACCAATATCGTCATCGGTACCTGGTTCACCGTCTGGGCCATTTGAAAAAATGTCTACTACGCCTAATTCTCCTGGGCTAATTAGCGCATAAGGGTTGCCCCAAGGATCTTCAGGTAAGCGCTTAATGAAACCACCTTCGGGGTAGTTTCTTGGAATAGGATCAAGGGTTGGCGCCGTGACTAAAGCTTCTAGCCCCTGTTCGGTAGTTGGGAACTTGTTGTTGCGAAGCTTATACATCTCAAGTGCGCTTTCCATTTGTTGAATATCAACAGCGGCTTTTTTAAGTTGAGCCACTTCTTGGTTACCCAAGATTTGCGGCGCTACCATTGATGCCATAATACCGATGATAAGCAGCACCACCATTACTTCAATCAAACTAAATCCAGAACTACGTTTTAAGGTTTTCATCAGATATTCACCATATTGTTTAAGGCCAAAATAGGCTGCAAAATTGCCATTACGATAAACAGCACTATGCCAGCCATCGACACGATAAGTAGAGGTTCAAATACTTTTAGTGAGACACCAATAAGGGCTTCAAATTCCCTATCTTGGTTATCGGCGGCACGGCCAAGCATTTGCTGTAATTCGCCAGATTTTTCACCGGATGCAATCATGTGCATCATCATTGGCGGGAAAATTTTTGTGTTATCGAGGGCAGCGCGCAAGCTGCTCCCTTCTTTTACATTAACAGCAGCATCGGCCACCTGATTCTTGATATGCTGGTTCTCAAGTACATCGCCTGAAATGCGCATAGATTCAAGCAACGGCACGGCACTGGCACTTAATATACTTAAAGTACGTGCAAACCGGGCGGTATTAAGCCCGCGGGACACTTTACCAATAAGCGGAAGTTTCAAAATCACTTTGTGAAATCTTAACTTCATCTTTTTTTGTTGAAGTACGCGTTGAACAATTACCGCCAATATAGCCACGACAACCAGTAAAATTAGACCGTAGTTCTGTAACCAGGTACTCACCGAAATAAGTACTTGGGTAATACCCGGAAGGTCTTGACCCATGTGATCAAACTGACCCACAATTTTGGGCACAACCACCGTAAGCAGTAGCATCACAATGCCGAAGGCGAAAAACAGCATAAGTGATGGGTAGATAAGTGCTTGGGTAATTTGACTACGAGTTTGCTGGCGTCGTTCTGTGTAATCGGCAAGGCGATTAAGCACTGTATCTAAGTGACCGGATTTTTCACCTGCCGCCACCATGGCGCGGTATAAGTCGTCAAACACACTGGGGAATTCAGACAGCGCATCGGCTAAACCATGACCTTCAACCACTTTGCTTCGAACGGCCATCATCATGTTCTTTTGACGAGGCTTTTCACACTGCTCGGCAACCGCCAGTAAGGCTTCTTCTACCGGTAAGGCAGATTCTACCAAGGTGGCCATTTGGCGCGTTAACAGGGCGAGATCTGAGGCTGAAATTCTCGGTTTAAAAAACGAGAAACCTCCACTTTTACCGTCACTTTTTCCGCGCTCGGTAACTTGTTCTACTTCTAAAGGAATAAGGCCTTTTTCACGCAGTTGCTGGCGCACTTGGCGAGCGTTATCACCTTCCAGTACACCATTTGCGTTACGGCCACGGTTGTTTACCGCTTTATAAGCGAAGGCGGCCATACTAATCCTCCTTGGTTACACGCAGGACTTCTTCTAAAGAGGTAACACCTGCAAGTACCTTACGACACCCATCATCCCGAATACTGGGGGTTGTGTGCCTGATATATTTTTCAATGGCCTGTTCACCCACGCCTTCATGCATCATTTCGCGCACTTTCTCATTCACCAGTAATAACTCGTGAATACCCGTACGTCCTCTGTAACCGGTTTGGTTACAGGCAGCGCAGCCGTTAGGTTGGTAAATGGTAAAGTTGCTATCGGCATCAATATTAAGGGCTTCACACTCTTGAGGATCGGGCGTGTGAGGGGTCTTACACTCTTTACACAGTGTACGCACTAAGCGCTGCGATAATACTGCCAGTAAGCTTGATGAAAGCAAAAAGGGCTCAATACCCATATCTTCTAAACGGGTAATAGCGCCAGCAGCGGTATTGGTGTGAAGGGTCGATAATACTAAGTGACCGGTTAAACTGGCTTGAACCGCAATTTGTGCGGTCTCAACATCTCGAATTTCCCCTACCATCACCACATCGGGATCTTGACGCAAAATCGCTCGAAGGCCGCGGGCGAAAGTCATATCTACACGGGGGTTTACCTGTGTTTGACCAATACCGGGTAAGTCGAATTCAATAGGATCTTCTACGGTTAAAATGTTGCGGTCGCGAGAGTTTATCTCGCTTAGGCCTGCATACAAGGTGGTACTTTTACCAGAACCTGTTGGGCCGGTAACCAAAATAATACCGTGGGGCTTTCTAATTAACGAAGAGAAATGGTCACGGTTTTGCTGGGTCATGCCTAAGTCTTTTAGGTTTAACCGCGCGTTGTTTTTATCTAATAAACGAAGAACTACGCGTTCGCCGTGACTCGATGGCATAGTAGACACACGAACATCTACCGCACGGCCTGCAATACGAAGGGTAATACGGCCATCCTGCGGTACTCGTTTTTCAGCAATATCAAGTTTTGCCATTACCTTAATACGAGAAACCAGCATGGAAGAGAGTTTACGATTTGGGCGTAAAATCTCTCGCAATACACCGTCTACACGAAACCGAACCACTAATTGGTTTTCAAAGGTTTCAATATGAATATCTGACGCGCCTTCTTTAATCGCTTCACCTAGCATGGCATTAATCAGCTTGATGATAGGGGCATCGTCTTCGTTATCTAATAAATCTTCGGTATCAGGTAACTCTTCAGCAAGGGCAAACAAATCGCTTTCGTTACCTAAATCTTCCATTAACTGCTTTGCCGCAGAACTATCACGCTGGAATGCTGTAGTTAGAAAGCTTTCGAACTCATCAGCAGCAATGGTTTTAGGTACAAAAGGCTCGCCATAAAAGCGGCGGACTTCGGCAAACACTTCAAAAGGCGTGTTTTCCGTGAAATACAGCACAGCAGGAGTGACATTGGTTTCAAGCAAAACCTGATTACGCTTTGCAAAGCTGAACGAAAGCTGGCGAGGGCCAGCCACGGCGTCTGGTAAGCCGTCTTCGTCTGCCATTGCTTCGAGCGCTTCTTCCTGTGCCTCTACCGCAAGGGTGAGTTGCTCGTCTTGACCTGCCATCTTAGTCGTTACCTTCTTCAAGGTTGTCTTTTTCAGTCAGGTACTCTTCAAATGAAGGCGGTAATGAAAGTTCATCATCCCAATTCGGCATGCTTGGCGTTTCAGCATTAGGCATTAACGAAATACCTTCTTGCTGGCGCTTAAGTTGTAGCGCACGAATGTAGTTGTACTTACGATGACTGATAGAATTCATGGTAGCGCCGTCACGTACGATAGTCGGCTTCAAAAATACCATCAGGTTACGCTTACGTTTGCTGGTAGATGTTGACTTAAACAAGTTACCTAGAATAGGAATGTCGCCTAATAAAGGCACTTTAGATACGCTTTCTTGAACGTCTTCATCTATCAAGCCGCCCAATACAATCGTGCCTCCATCATCTACGATAACCGTAGTTTTAATTTCACGTTTGTTGATAGAGATATCTACCGAAGTAGCACCACTAACGCTTGATACTTCTTGTTCGATTAATAACTGAACTGCGTCACCTTCGTTAATTTGCGGTGTCACTTTAAGTTTAATACCCACTTCTTGGCGATCTACGGTTTGGAAAGGATTAGAGTTGTTCGACCCAGTAGTAGTACCCGTAATAATAGGAATTTCTTGACCTACAATGAAGTAGGCTTCTTCGTTATCCATGGTAGTAAGGTGCGGCGTGGCCAATACGTTTGAATTAGTATCGGTACTTACAGCTTGTACTACTGCGCCCCAGCCATTATCAATAATACCGGCTATTAAGCCATTCGCGCTGCCCAATAAGCTGGCAAGAGAAGTATAATCACCTTCATCAGTAGTGGTGACCTCAACTACAGCACCCTCATCGGTCACATAGGCTTCTGTATCGGTATCGTCTTCCGCTTCTTTAACCGCTACCGCCAACGATCCTACTGGGATGACACCATTGCTAAACTGAGTACCACCGCCACTTTCAGACACCCACTGTACACCTAAGGTAGTGCCGTCACCTTCGAATACTTCTACAATAATGGCTTCAACCTGTACCTGTGCGCGGCGAATATCAAGCTGACGGACCACTTCTTCTAGTGAGCGCATCATGTCAGGTTCCGCAGTGATTACTAACGCATTAGAATCTTCATGGGCATCAATGCTGACGTCACGGTTAGATGAGCCACGGCTGTTGGTGCTGCCACTTTTCTCTTCTGCTTGAATACTGGCAGAAACCCCTTGTAGTACTTTTACTAGATCGTCGGCTTTGGCATAGTTAAGAAACATTACGCGAGTATTACCGCTGGTTTCTAACTCCTGATCCATACGCTCAATAAGATTAATTAAACGTTGGCGGGCTTTAATGTCGCCGCTTACAATCACAGAGTTAGTACGGTCGTCGGCTACTACGCGCGGGTCTGACTTAGCACCGGTATTAGCTTTACCTTGTGATTTATTAATGCTGTCGATAATACGCACCATTTCAGAGGCTGAGGCGAAACGTAGCTTCACAATCTCAACTTCTTCATCACCTGCACGGTCAACACGCTCAATAATTTCAACTAAGCGGTTTACCACAGCTGCGCGGCCAGTAATCATCATTACGTTTGAAGGGTCGTGGCTTACTACATTACCACCGCCTGCTTGGTCGTTAAGTTGACGCAGAATAGGCGCTAATTCTCTTACCGGTACGTTATAAACAGGCACGACGCGGGTGATCATTTCATCACCGTCTTTCGCTGAACCTTCTACTACAGGAATGTTTGATGTTTTAGCATCTTTAGAGCGTACTACTTTTAAAATACCGCTCGGCATTTCAACCACAGCAAAGTCGTAAACCTGAAGCACATTTAAAAAGAACTGATAATACTGATCTTCAGTCAGCATATCGTAGCTTCGAACACTGATTTTACCGCGAACATTGGGGTCGACAATAATGGTGCGCTCTAAGTTTTTGCCCACAATATTAATGAACTCACTAATATCAGTGTCTTTAAAATTAGGCATATATTCAGCGGCGGTTACCGAGAAACAAAGAAGGGCCGTGCACAGGGCTGTGCTCAGGCGAGATAACAATTTTTGGCTAGTGCGCCTTTTCATTCTGTCTTCCTTTAATTCTTATTCTGCTGATGGCTCAGGTAAATCGAGATAGAGCGTAGTAAAACTGCCATCACGAATGATTGTAAGTTCAATATTCTGAGCATTGCGAAGTTCAGATAGTGCTTCTTGGGATTGCTGCATGTCTGTCAGATCCAATCCGTTAATTTGTGCAATAACATCGCCGGCTTGAAGCCCTGCTGATTTAAATAATGCGGGTTCTTTACCTGGGCTAACTTGATAGCCGATTAGCTGTCCTTCTTCCGTTTTTGGCGAAATAGAGATGAAGTCGGTAAAGCTTGCTGGGCGTTCTCGCAGTGAAGCGGTTGCTTCAATGGCTTCTTCACTTAACTGTCTTGAATCGGGCTCGTCTCGCTCATCTGGAACTGGCTGTGGACGACGTTTAGCTTGTTGTTGGCGACGTTTGTTCGCTTCGTCGTAATCAATGCCATCTAACATCAAGGTTTCGTTTCTAACCCCATTTTTAATAATAACTCGGTCTCGGAAAACTTGCTTCAGGGTGGCGTTAGTGCCTTCAATCTTTTCACCCAAACCATACACCGCTTGGCTATTGCGATTTTCGATAACCGCAGTGCTAGAATCTTCATCCGAACTTGCCACCACACCGGTAAGGGTAAGGTTAAGACGCGTTTCAGGCGCATCAGTAACGGGGGCTTCTTCTACCTTTGCAGGCACCGCTGCTGCATTACCAAATAAATTTAATTGTTGTATTTTGCGTATGTTGACCCCACTTTGCCCTGAAGCCGTAGAAGGTATAGGCGCAAAACTCACTGCGGGAGTCGCAGATAATTGAGGTTCAGGTATAATTCGCCATATTAGCTTGGCGGCAAAGGCTATTAAATATAGGCTCAGCAGCACCACAATTAACGTGTGAAGTTGTTTTTGGTTCTGGTTTACAAAAACAACCAGAGACTGTGGATTGAGTTTATCGAATGTCATGTCGCCACTTGATGGTACTGCTTATTATAAAAAGTGAAAATTTGGTTAACCGCGCTTTGTCCGACCCATCATAGCCTAGTCGAGGTGGGGCTCACAACACTAAAGCCGCACCGTTACGAAATTATTACAAAGGTCTTATGGAAACGAACAATACATCACAAAATGTGAGGCTAGACAAGTGGCTATGGGCAGCAAGGTTTTTCAAAACCCGCGCCATTGCCAGAGACATGGTTCAGTCAGGAAAAGTTCACTACAACGGACAGCGCACTAAGCCCGGCAAGAATGTAGAGCTTGGTGCAGTGATAAAAGTTCCCTCAGGTTGGGATAACCGTGACGTTATTGTTCGAGGACTCAGTGATAAACGACTTAGTGCAGCACTTGCTCAAGACTTATATGAAGAAACTGAGACAAGTGTAACAAAACGTGAAGAAAACCAAGTTGCACGAAAATTGAACGCTTTTCATAGTCCTAAGCCGGAACATCGGCCAGATAAAAAACAGCGCAGACAAATTATTAAATTTAAGCAGCAGTAAAAAGTACGCTGCCTAACAGGACAAGTTTATGAGTGATTTCGACAAATTACATCGATTTTTATTTACCCAAGCAAATGTTCGTGGCGAATTGGTTCGCTTAGATGAAAGCTTAAAGCACATTGTTCATAGCTATGAATACCCCGTACAAATTCAGCGATTGTTGGGGCAGTTGGCAGCGGCCACATCTTTACTGACGGCTACCCTTAAGTTTAAAGGCGAAATTGCCCTGCAAATTCAAAGTAAAGGGCCAGTGAGTTACGCGGTAATAAATGCCACTCATGAACAAACGTTTCGTGGTGTTGCCCGCTGGGATGAAAGCCTTGAAACGCTTCCAGAAGCGTTTGATGAGTTACTTACAGAAGCGGTATTGGTGATGACCATTACCCCTGATGAAGGCGAGCGTTATCAAGGTATTGTGGCACTAGACAAACCAACATTAGCAGAGTGTTTAGAAGAATACTTCGCCCAGTCTGAACAGTTAGCCACCCGCGTGCATCTAATGACTGATTTGCAAGATGAGAACAACGCCAGAGCGGCGGGTATGCTTCTGCAAGTATTGCCAACAGACGCTAGCGCGACTGACATAACCCAAGCAACAGGGTTTGATCATATTGCTACGTTAACCGAAACCTTAACAGAAAAAGAAATGTTCTCGTTGTCGGTAGAAGACATTCTTTATCGTTTGTATCACCAAGAAGAAGTGGAAGTGTACCCAGCGAAAGTGGTTAGCTTTGCGTGTACTTGCTCTAAGGAACGCAGTGCAGAAGCGCTTCGTAACATCGATAAAGCTGAGCTTTTATCCATAGTAAAAGAAGATGGCGACATTAAGATGAATTGTCAGTATTGCCATGCAGAATATCGTTTCGATAGTATCGATATTGAGGCGATTCACAGTGGTAATGCACCCTCACCTGATACTAATCAATAAGGGCGGGCGCCCCGACTCTTAAAAAAGAAAACCTCTTAATTCACTTCCCTTTACAGCACTTGTTGTAAGGGGGAGTTGATCTAAACACCACTAATCTAACATTGTGTCCCTCCTCCAAATAAAAATGTAATTTTATTACGTTTTTTTAGAAAGTTGATCCAGATTAATAATCAGTATTCTTTATAGAAATAACGCTATGCCTTTATTTACTTTAGACTCAGTTAAATGATACTTTTTGAAAGTGCTATTGAAAGATTACATTGAGGGTTACGGTTATGAGTGCAGCAGCGTCTTTGAAAACGGATTTAAAAATCTCTCCATTGGTTGATTTGCCTAGCGCCGAATTAATCGAACGCGCGATTAAGCGGGGCGAGGGTGTGTTAGACACTAACGGGGCTTTGGTGGTTGAAACCGGCGAAAGAACTGGTCGCTCACCAAATGATAGGTTTATCGTTAAAGAGTCTTCTACTGAAAATGAAATTGATTGGGGCAAGGTTAATAAGCCATTTGATGCCAATAAATTCGATGCCTTGTGGAACAAAGTAGAGGCCTACCTAACTACTCAAGAGCACTTTTTATCACACCTTCAAGTAGGTTCAGATCCTGCGCACGCACTTCCCTTAGAAGTAAGAACGCAAACCGCATGGCAGCACGTATTTGCTCGTAATCTTTTCATCGTACCTGAAAACTGGAATGCCAATAACGAAACGCCATGGCAGGTACTCAACGTGCCTGGCTTCGTTTGTGAGCCAGAGCGTGACGGCACCAACAGTGATGGTGTTGTAGTCATTAATTTTGCAAAAAAACGTGTGCTCATTGCTGGCATGAGATACGCCGGTGAAATGAAAAAAGCCATGTTCTCGGTTCAGAATTTCTTACTTCCCGCGAAAGACATATTACCCATGCACTGCTCTGCCAATGTAGGCGAGCAAGGCGATGTTACCTTGTTCTTTGGTTTGTCGGGTACAGGTAAAACCACGTTATCTGCCGATCCTAAGCGCTTTTTAATTGGTGATGATGAACACGGTTGGGGAGAAGGTAGTGTGTTTAATATTGAGGGCGGTTGCTACGCAAAATGTATCGACCTTTCGCAAAAGAACGAGCCGGTTATTTGGGACGCCATTAAGTTTGGCACTATTTTAGAAAACGTTGTGTTAGATGATAGCCGCACCCCAGATTACAAAGATACTTCGCTAACACAAAATTCAAGAGCTGCTTATCCGTTAAGCCATATCGAAAAACGCGTTGAAGCAAACCGTGGCGGCGAGCCACGCTCTGTCGTGTTTTTAACCTGTGACGTAAGTGGTGTGTTACCGCCAGTGTCAGTGCTAAGTGAAGAAGCTGCGGCCTATCATTTCTTAAGTGGTTACACCGCGAAGGTAGGCTCTACAGAGATTGGTTCAACCTCTGACATTGAATCGACCTTCTCTACTTGCTTTGGCGCACCCTTCTTCCCACGCCCAGCTGGCGTGTATGCTGAGTTATTAATTAAACGTGTGAAAGCGTTTAATGCCAAAGTGTACTTGGTGAATACCGGGTGGACTGGTGGGCCTTATGGTACAGGTCAGCGTTTTGATATTCCTACTACCCGCGCCATTATCGATGCCATTGTATCTGGTGATTTAGCCGATGTTGAAACCCAACATATTGAAGGCCTAAACCTTGATGTACCTGTTGTAGTATCGGGCGTTGACGATAACTTATTGGTGCCTAAGCAAACGTGGGATGATGCAGAAAAATACGAAGAATATGCGCAGAACCTAGTAGATAGCTTCAAGCAGAATTTTGAAAAATACGATGTTAGTGACGCCATTGTTAAGGCGGGTCCTGGCAACTAATTCTCGCTGCGTTTTTAGGGGCGCAGTTAGATGTTAGGGAAGGCAACCCTTCCCTTCCCAACCTTCATCACACTCAACGTGATTGATGTTTTGCCCGCGCTTAGCCGCGGGCTTTTTTCGCCTCCTATCTTGCACGACTTATACTAAAGGCGTACTGTAGCGTCCTTGGTAGTCGATAACGTTTCCACGTTAAAAATGTGCTCCAAACAAAAAAATCAAAAAACGTTGTAGTAAGTCTCTTAACTACAAATCATGCCCTGCTACACCAAAATATTGCGCTATTTCGTTTAGAACCCTGTTTGTAAAGGAGCATGGATGAGCCGTCGTCCTATTACTGTTGTTATATTTTCCGGTTTTTTCTTACTGGGTATGTTGTTTATATTGTGGGGTATTTTACTTCCAGATATTGCTGCCGACCTACGTATGTCAGAGTTGGTAAGTGGTTTGTTCTTCTCGCTTTTCTCATTGGGTATGATGGTGGGCGCCGTAGTAGGCGGAAAGTACGTAAGTCGCTTTGATTACATGCCATTGTTAGCATCGCTGCTAGGTATAAACGCTGTTTTACTGCTGATCATATCGTCACTGCAAGGGTGGCAATGGGTATTGGTGGTGGCCGTAGTGATAGGCATAGTCAGCTCCTCAATTTTTACTATTGGGCATACCCTAATTGCACGCCTGTACGAAGAAAAGCGCTTTACCATGATGGGGCTGATGGACTTTATGTTCAGCCTAGGCACTTTTGCCGCTTCGTTTTTTGTTACCTTGCTTTATCTTCAGGAAGAAAATTGGCGTAGGCCTATTCAGGTACTCGCATTATTTATGCTAGCCCTGTCGGCGTATACCTTTATGGCAGCGCACTCTCAAGCTAAATTACTTCGAGGGCAACCAAAAGCGCAGCGTAAAACCCTTAATTTTGGTGCGGTAATTAGACAACCTATCTTTATTTTTATGGCGCTGCTTAGTTTTGGCTACGGCGCGGTAGAGTTTGGCAACGCTAATTGGTTTGTAAGCTATGCCCAAAACGGTATCGGCTTTACCGGTGAACAATCTCGAAACCTACTGGCGTGTTTTACGGCGGGGATGGTAATAAGCCGTTTGGTTTTTCCTTTTTTATTGCGGTTTATGTCGGTACATCGTCTTATCGTTATTTTGGCGACAGCGTCGTTGTGCGGTGTATTTTCCATCAAGCTTATGACTGACCTGTACAGTATGGGGGCAGGTAATTTACTGTTAGGGCTTGGCTTAGGTGGGTTATTTCCACTTATGTTATCGGCAGCCATGAATATTGATAGTGACAACGGCCCGGTATTATCGGGTATTTGTATTATCGGAAACTCTACTGGCGTACAAGTAGCCTCATTTTCAACAGGGTTGTGGGCCAACTATGTGCCCCTTACTACCGCGTTTTGGGTAATACCTATGGGCGGTTGTATATTGTGGGCTGCGGCATGGGCGTATAGTCGAATGGTAAAACAGCACGGTTACGCATGAAGGGGTAAATAGAACTCTGCAATCAAGCCTTTCTGCGGGTGATTGCGCAGCTCCACACCGCCACCATGGGCTTCCACAATACGCCTTATAATTGATAAACCTAAACCAGAGCCCGATGTACTTCGGGCTTTGTCGCCTTGCGCAAAGGGCATAAATACATGCTCTAATTCTGCTGCGGGAATGCCAGGGCCAAAGTCGCGAATTTTACAGTAAACCCGCTTTTCGTTCCGGTTATAAAAAGTGGAGATAACAATATTGTCAGAGCCGTAACGGAAGGCGTTCTCGATAATATTATCAATAACTCGCTTCATGGCCACGCGACGTAAATCAAGTAAGGGAATATCGTTAAGCTTCAGCGCGATGTGATGCTTCTCTTCAATATGCCGCGCTTGAGCCAGTTCAATAATAAGGCTGTTTAGGTCGGTGTTTTCTTTTATCTCTTCAGTATCGTAGCGCGCATAGTCGATGAATTGATCGATAATGGCATTCATATCTTCAATATCGTTAACAATGCCATCTTTTATCCAGTTTTGGGACTCAGGCAGCATCTCAGATGCAAGGCGAATGCGTGTCAGCGGGGTGCGTAAATCATGGGATATACCTGCCGTCATCAAGGTTCTGTCATGCTCTAGCTGCTTTATGCCTTGATTCATTCGGTTGAAGGCGCGGGTAACTTGAATCATTTCCGTGCTGCCTTGTTCTTTAAGCGGCGCGGGGTGTTCGCCTTTACCTACCGCTAATGCAGCTTTTTGCAAAGAAGAAAGTGGCATGGTCATGCGCCGTACAAATAGCCAACCACCTGCCACACTCAATATGCCTATAACCATCAAATACATAGTTAACGGTGAAATATTCGCTTCGTTTAAGCCGGTTATGGGAATAGCAATCCAGGTGTCGGGGTAGCGAGACAAGGAGATCCATACCGTATAGGGTGCGCTGGCGTCGGTTTTCTGCGAAACGGTGCTAATGCGTACATCGGCAAGTTGCTCAATTTGTTTGCTTACCTGGGACGACATAAACCCATAATAAACCGCGCTTTCTAAACCTTTGGTTCTTGCTTTGCTGGCGTCGAGTATTTGAATGTCGGTTTTGTCGTAATAGCGGGCTCTGCTGTCGTCATTACTGACTAATAAGTCTTCCGCTAATACCGATTTTACTTGCGTGGCAAGTAAGCTGTTGATTTGCTGGTAACTAGGTTGAATAAAATAGTACGTAACAGACAGATAAGAAACGACTTGGTTAATAAGCAAAAGTACGCCAATTAGCATTACGGTTTGGCCAAATGCACTTTGAGGAACCAGACGCACTACTTCACCAGCCTATCTAAACAACCCATTTTTCCCATGGTTATTTATGCCTGCTCACCATCGGGTACGAATACATAGCCTAAACCCCAAACGGTCTGAATATACCTTGGGTTAGCGGGGTCTTTCTCTAGCATTCTACGCAGTCGAGATACCTGAACATCAATACTACGCTCAAGCGCACTGTAGTCTCGCCCGCGAGCAAGGTTCATAAGCTTATCGCGTGACAGCGGCTCTCTAGGATGCGTAACTAAAGACTTCAATACCGCAAACTCGCCGCTGGTGAGGGTAAGGGGGGTAGTGCCTGCCGTCATTTCTCGGGTAGCCAAATTCAGTTTGTACTCACCAAATTCAATAACTTGCACGTCTTTAGATGGGGCACCAGGGGCTTCACTACTGCGACGACGTAATACCGCCTTCGCCCGTGCAAGTAACTCTCGAGGATTGAATGGCTTAGGCAAGTAGTCATCGGCACCCATTTCAAGGCCAATAATTCTGTCTACTTCATCGCCTTTTGCGGTAAGCATGATAATAGGAAGTTCGCTACCGGCTTGACGTAAGCGACGACAAATAGACAAGCCATCTTCGCCAGGAAGCATTAGGTCTAACACCATAAGGTGGAAGTTCTCGCGTTCAAGCAACCTGTCCATTTGCTCTGCATTTCCAGCGCTTCGCACTTGGTAGCCTTGCTCCACTAAATAGCGTTCAAGTAGGCTACGAAGGCGCATGTCATCATCGACAACGAGAATTTTAGACGTTTCCTGACCCATGATATGCCTTTAGTAATAGTTTTCCTCACTATAACGACTCGTCACCAAATACAAAAGAGAGGAATGCATGAAAGGCTTCCTCTCTTTGTTACAAATAGTGTCAGGTGAAGCCTAGATAGGTACAAACGAGTCAGGCAAACAACGCTAACTAGTCAAAGCGAACCACGTTAAGTGCTTTGGTATCGGCAGTGCCATTTAGGGTATCTAAATACAAGGCAATAATTTGCTGAGAACCCGTGTGTTCTTGCTCGAAAAAGGTATCTTGAACTTTACCAGTAAAACCCTGCCAGGCCTTTGCATACTTGGCTAAAAAGCCATCGTGGCCCCACTCTTGCTGGCGTTGTTTTACTCGCGCAGGGGCAAAGAATATCTCAGCGTCTAACGCTTTCTTGTTCGGCTTTTGCTCAGCTTTCCAATCAGTCGCACCAATTAGCGTTACTTTTGAAAGCTTATCACCAAGGGCATCGCCGAGTGACGTGATCAGAGCACCGTTGGCGGCAAAATCGAGTAGCCAGTATTGATGATCTTTAGATAAAGTTTCTACATCGTCATAGCTCAATACATGATCGTAGCATCCCGATGCTTTTACCATGTCTATATTTGATGCAGAGGTTAACCCTATAACTTGATAATTAGCATGTCTGTGACTTTTTTGATCTTTAAGCAGTTGAGCGGTGCCCAATGCGGTTTTGCTAGAAGCACTAGAGAGCAATAACGACTCACCATGGCTAAATTCATCCACAAAGTCATCCAACACAAACGAGGTCATGTATAACGGCCGGAAATTTAACTGCCAAGCTTCGCGGCTTGCATCATAACCAGGGTCGACGGCACAGCGTAGGTATTGGTCGTACACTGGGCTAATACTTTTGCGGTTTTCGTGTATATCAGAAAATCCGTGGGGTGCTACTTTTCCTGCCTTAATTACCCAGTGACTTGCCATGGGCAAGTAACCAAACACTTTTTCGCCTGCTTTAACATCAGCATGATTGGAGGCGACAACCGTAGCAAAGCCCCATACAGGCACAATGCCGTAACCTCCATCGGCAGGGAAAAATCCCCAGTAGCCCATACTAAACCCCAGCGCGGCATAAGTAATGTTGTTAGCTGAAAAACCAAAGCTATCGGTTTCAAGTAAAACTTCATCTTGAGCTAAATCATCGATAGACAATGTTTTGTCTACCACTTGGGTGTCATCAATTTTGTCTTTTTTCACCCATATCTGCGTACTGGTTACGGTTGTCATGGCGTCACCTTAAATCTGATTTCAATAGACTAAGATGACGCACTTTCAATGGGTTTTCGACTTTAGGTTGTAAATAGATTGTTATAGGAGTGACGAATACACTAAATCGCTGGCATATTTTCTTCATAAAGCTGCGGCAGTAGTACTAATTTTCTGCTTTTGATTAGAATTCAAAGTGAACGCAGGTAGGTAAAAACGACCACCACTTTTTATGTAAGGTGGTGGTCGATGTTTGCGCTAGAAAGAATAACTAAACATGACTGAACCCGTTCGGCCTTCAGAAGGTTTAACCACGACCGAGTCGAACAGGTCGGCAGACGTGTAATATTCCTCTTCGAACAAGTTATTTACGCTAAGTAGTATGCGGTAATTCTCGGCAACATAGCCCACTGAGCCGGTCCATACCATGTAACTAGGCAGTAATATGGTTTCCAGTACATCGGTGTAGGTTTCATCGGCCCACCCAAAGCCAAGACTAGCCGTTACTCTGCCTCTCTCTAATGGCTTGTTGTAATTCAAAAATAAGCTCATGGTGTTGTCAGGTAAACCACCTCGGTCAAGCTCTACACCTTCACCCACAAAGGTAGAACGGTTACCTGCAATTCGGCCTCCGTACACTTGATATGCTTCAAGGCCATTTTGGGCCGCAAAGTCAGCGCCGTTGATCACCGCTAACGCTCCATCACTTACCTCGGTGGTTTCAATGTGGGTGGCGGTAGCAGTAAGCGAGAAACTTTCATTTAAGATAGCGCGGGCTTCAAATTCAACCCCTTCACTGTATACGGCTACTAACGCAGAAGTTTGACCAATTCGATCGGTTTTTTCTTGATCAAATACGGCGAGGGCGGCATAGAGTGATTCATCGTCGCTGCTGTATTTAATTCCTAGCTCGGCTAAGGTTGATTCGGCCAAATACTCACCATTATCAACACTGCTTGGAATAATTCCGCCAAGTTGATTAGTGCTTAGCGAACTAGATTCGGCGTAAGTGGCGTAAGGCACAAAACCTGATTCCATCTTGTACGACACGCTCACGTTGTAACTAAACGCTGATTCGGTATCGGTATGCACTTCACCATCGCCAAAGGGTATGCCAAGCAAAGATATGGCTTGGTCTTCCGATTCAACATCGAAATAGTCGTACCGGGCACCAAGCAATATACTCCAAGACTCTAGCGTAATATCGGCAATATAAAACAAGCCCGCGTTAAGCATGGTAGAAACTTGCTCTTCGTTATAGTTTCTTCTTACTGTGCCATCAATGCCGGTAGGGTTACCGTCTTCATCGTAAATAATGGTGGCATCTTCATAGGGGTCATCTACCGCCCAATCAATTCTATCGTCAGGGGTTGGCCCTACGATAATATCTCGAAAATCGAAAGTTTCGTCGTAGTACGCATGGTTGTAGTCAAGGTCTTCGTTACGAATACTAATGCCGGTAATATGCTGAATAGTGGCATTATCGTGGAAAGTTTCGAAGTTTAGGCTAGATCTGAACTCCATGGCTTCGGCCCCAGGATAATCAGCAGTAAAGCCCCAGCTCTGGAACTTGGTGTGATCCATGTAATCGTAATAAAACTGGTTTTTCCACGTCATGTCGTCAGACAAATAGGTCGTAAAGTCTAAGTACGCAGTGAATGCTGTTGAGTCGGCAAAATCAATGTCGTCTATAAAGGTTGTTTTATGATCGATTTGAGCGGTGCCAGGGTTACTGAGCGCATAAGCATTTTCGATACCGTCAGCCACTCCCGGGCAAGAAAGCAGCATAGCGTTGTAGGTGTAGTTACTGTTATCTGCCGTGCCTGGGCTACAAAAGGTGCCTACGCCTGAAAACGACGAGTTAATAAAGTAAGGCGCAAATGGCGAGATAAAACCCGATTCTTGAGGCAGTAGCCTATCTGCGCCAATAGGGTCATCTGAATTCTTCGCCACCGGTGCGCCGGTAATGTAGGTGCCATTGTCAATTAAGTCTTGGGTTACCCGGTTCCAGCCTGGCACTTGAATGGCGTCAGAGGTTTGGTATTGAAACCCAAATTCCATCAATGTTTTGTCGGTTAAATCGACATCTAGCGCCACCTGTACAATTTCATTCGTTGGTTCGTAGTTATCGTAATAAGAGCCAGAATCTTCTGCTTCAGCAAAAATGTACACGCCTGCTTGTTTATCGCCAAGCATGAAAGGCGTACCGCCCTCTACAGCTAGAATTTTTTGATCGTATGTGCCCAAGGTTAAATGAATTTCGCCGGTGGCTTCATCAAAGTATTTAGTGGCATCTGATTTGGCCGATTTTGGAGAGTAATTTAACTGCCCGCCTACACTACCATTTCCATATAAAGGGCTAACCGGCCCGCGCATCACTTCCAACCCTTTTGCCCCACGAATATTAGTTTTAAACGCACCTGGGTTGGCAATTCGCCTAAAGCCACGAAAGTAGTTATCGGCCGATTCACCACGAATATCCATGGCACCTTGAATACCAAAAAACGAACTAGTAAAGGCTCCAGGTGTTATTCGTACAAGATCATCTACAGAGCGCAATCCGTACGCTTCTATTAAGTCAGAACTGATATCAGTAACAGATCGGGGTGTTTCTACCAAAGACTTGTCTAAGCCAAACGCACTTTTTGATTCTATTGGAATGAGAGAGTTGAGGTCTTTTACACCGGTAATTGAAATGGTTTCCATGTCTTCATCACTCGGTGGTTCTTGTGCCAAGGTAGCACCAGAGTATGAAGCAAAGAGCGAAAGCATCGTTAAATAGAGGGTTTTATGCGTAAATGTTTTCATTGAGCAGCCTAGTGTGTGTTGTCGCGCAACGCGCTTTTTTAGTGTTGTATTTAAGTGTTCACGCCTTTATTGCTTTAAATGGTAGGCGTAGACAGTTTGGTTGTTGTAATACACGGCTCAACAAGGCAATTTTTCTAGTTGTGTTAGTCGAACTTTTATTTCGACTGTTGTTTGATTTTTTCTACTGACGGTGACAGCGAAGCATCAGTGTTTTCTTGTTTCGTAACTTTATTCTCTGGAATTAAAATACTCATAATAATGGCGGTAAAGCCCGCAGATGTGACCGAGGAGGACAGCACGTTTTTAAAGGCTACAGGTAAGCCTTGTATAGCATCGGGTACCATCAGCACACCTAATCCGGTACCTAGCGAGGTCGCGATAATAAGTGACTTTCGACGATCGATAGGCTCGCTAGCCAATATCTTAATACCGCCTACGGCAATGGTGGCGAACATAACCAGTGTTGCACCGCCAAGTACGGGTTTAGGCATTAATTGAAGTGCGCCGCCGATAATGGGAAACAAGCCTAAAATGACTAACATGGCCGCCACGTAAAAGCCCACATGCCTGCTTGCTACACCGGTTAATTGAATGACGGCATTGTTCTGCCCGAATGTGGTATTCGGAAAGGTATTAAATATGGCTGCAATGGCCGAATTAACGCCGTCGGCCAAAATACCGCCTTTAATTCTTTTTAGATATTTAGGGCCCTTTATCGGTAAGCCACAAAACAAGCTATTAGCAGTAAGGTCGCCGGAGGTTTCTAGTGCGGTAAGAAAATAAATAAGCGCGATGGGAATGAATATATCGAGGTCAAAATTAATTCCATACTTAAAAGGAACGGGAATACTGACAATAGGTTGTTCAGCCAAGCTTGCAAATGAGACCCAGCCTAAGTCTGAGGCAACGATAGTGCCTAAAATCATGCCTATCATGATGCCGGAAAGCCTTACCCAAGGGTTACTAGATACGTTAAGCGCAATAATAGTGACGAGTACAAATAGCCCAAGAGTAAGGTTCTCAATACTGCCAAAGTTGGCGCTGCCAAACCCGCCAGCTAAATCAGTGATGCCTACCTTTATAAGGCTAATGCCAATAGTAGTAATGACGATACCCGTGGTTAATGGCGTTATTACCCGCTTAATTTTATTGATAAATAAACTGACGATAATTTCGATGAAAGCACCGATAAAACAAACTCCCAGCAGGGTAGATAGTATTTCTTCTTTGCTGCCTCCGTTAGCTTTAATAGACAGCCCGGCTATTAATAACGCGCTAATGAACGCAAAGCTGGTGCCTTGTACCGCAATTAAGCCGCAGCCGACCGGTCCGAAGGTTTTTGCTTGAATAAAAGTCGCCACGCCTGAAACAAAAAGCGACATACTAATAAGATAAGGTATTTCTGGTTCAAGCCCTAGAGCAGTACCAATAATCAGCGACGGGGTAATAATACCTACGAAGCACGCCAATATATGTTGTAGTGCGGCAGTAATAGATTGGTTTACTGTTGGAATATCATTTAATGCAAATAAGACATCGGTATTTGGTTTCATTAAGTCCCTTTATAAACCAATTATCGCTTCAAGGTTTTGATTACGGATTTACATGCACAATATTGCTATGCAAGAAATCAACCTTTTATGATTTTTAACTCATTCAGAAAGGTTATTTTTATTGAAATGCTATCAAGGGTATGAAAATTAAGTTTTTTATTACTTTATTTTTTTAAGTAATAAGGATAATGCAGAGTGTTAAACGGTATTTAAGAGGTAACTTAACATTAGTTAAGGGCGAGATTAGTGATCATTTTAGTGCATTCGAAGAATTAAATTTGAGCAAGACAAATTGAAAATTTTATACTTTAGTCTAGTTTTTTGGTTGGCCCAAACATTAAAAAAGGGCTTGTTATGAAAGCCCTTTTTTTAAATTCAGCAAAGATTATATCGTACTAGAAATATTACTCGTCTTGGGTGTTAAGCCAATCCATTTGATGGCCAGCACGACGCTTTCGATTCAAAATATCTTCAAGAAGTGGAGTAAGAATAAGCTCCATCGCTAACCCCATTTTACCGCCCGGAACTACGAGTGTATTAATACGCGACATAAACGCGCCATCAATCATTTGCAGTAGATAAGGGTAGTCAACATGCTTCATTTCGCGCCTAAAGCGAACCACAACAAAGCTTTCATCTTGCGTAGGTATTTCACGAGCACTGAAAGGGTTTGAGGTATCTACCGTAGGCACACGCTGAAAGTTAACATGGGTTTGGGAAAACTGAGGCGTGATGTACTGGAAATAATCATCTAGCCCACGCACGATGCTACTCATTACCGCTTCACGGGAATGGCCTCGGTCGGTGGTATCGCGCACAATTTTTTGAATCCACTCTAGGTTTACAATAGGTACCATGCCAACCAATAAGTCGACATGTTTGGCGACATCATTCTCTTCGGTTTTTACGCCGCCATGTAAGCCTTCATAAAATAATAAGTCGGTATTTTGTGGTAAATCTTGCCATGGCGTAAAGGTGCCCGGCATTTGGTTGAAAGGCACGGCTTCATCAAAAGTATGAAGGTACTGACGAAACTGACCTGAACCCGAGCTTCCGTACTCTCTAAATAGGGTTTCGAGGAGTTCGAAATCGTTGGCCTTTGGCCCAAAGTAACTAATATGTCGGCCCTGTTCTTGGGCTTTACGGATTTCCACTTCCATTTCTGGGCGCGTAAAACGATGAAAGCTGTCACCGCCAACCACAGCTGCGTTCAAATTCAGGTTCCTGAAAATGTGGCGTATAGCATTGGTTGTCGTGGTTGTTCCTGCCCCTGACGAACCAGTAATGGCAATAATTGGATGTTTTACAGACATAGAAATTCGTTTGAGAAATGACGGGTACTAGTTATAAGCTGATGTGGGTTAAGAATCAAGACTACTCTCTTACTGATGAATTGACTGCAAGCACGAATTAGCGCTAACGTGGCGAAAATAAATAACAAAAAGCACAATGAGGAAGTGGCGATGGAATCTTTTCTACTGGGTATACTGGTTTTAGTAACCGTAGCTGGTGCCGTGCTATCTTTTCAACATGTGGGCAAGCTATCACGCATGCAAACCCATATTGAGCAATTGGAAAGGCGCTTAAGGGCATTTGAGCAAAAATCTGCGTCTTCAAAGCCCTCTCCTCGCGTTGAAAGCATAACCGCTCCTAAACGCGAAACCTCGGCTAACGATTTAGGGGGCGTCTCTAAACCCCGAGCATCGAGCAACCCGTCAAGCCCTCCTACGCTTATTTCCTATTTAGAAAAGCACCAACAGGGGCTAGTTAACGCCATTAAGGGTAACGGGTTATTATGGCTTGGCGGCTTAGTTTTAGCAGTGGGGGGCATATTTCTCGCAAACTATGCCATTGAGGCGGGTTTCGTTTCAGCCGAACTTCGCGTGATACTCGGTGGCGTGTTTGGTGTTTCTCTGGTGGTGGCCTCAGAATTTTTAGCACGTCATCGCATTCGCTTTTCTATTTATTCACCGGCGGTATGTGCGGCACTTGCCTCAGGCGGTGTAGTCACGTGCTACGCTATTACGCTGGTGGCCTTTAATTATTATGGCTTTTTATCGCCTTTCGTTGCTTTTGCAACACTAGCGATTATTGCTTTAGGATCTGTTTCGCTGTCGCTCCGATTTGGCCCGCTGCTAGCGTTTATTGGGATATTGGGGGCATTTGTCATTCCAGCGCTTGTTAACACGGGGTCGAATAATATTCCTTTGCTTTTGGCGTTTATTAGTCTTGTTTCTTTATCTGGCGTGTGGGTGGCACAAAAGGTCGCCGCGGTTTGGTTGTGGCGAGTGAGCTTTTTAGGGCATTTTTTATGGGCGCTAGTGGGGCTATTAAGTACAGAGGCGAGCCACTTCGTTGCTTGGTTATGTTTTAGCGTATTTTCAACATACTTGTTTGCGTTGGTTCGTACTTTGGGGTGGTCATTAATGGCTACGCAAGATCAGGGGATGTCGCTGAGAAACTTATTTTCTCAACGACAACAACTCGCGGCGATTTCACTGGTTTTAATTGTCATTCATGGGTTTCTGATTCAATACGGCAGCAATGAAAAAATATGGATTAGCGCCTTCACATTGTCCGCTTTACTGCTTGTAGCGCCTAGTCGACACAGTGCCTTTGATATGTGGCCGGCACTTATGTTGGTTACTGGTTTGACGCATTTTACTATGTTAAGGCCAGCTGAAGGCCCAATAGATCTTAGTTTTATTCTTAGTGGGAAGTATCTATTTTCTCAGCTGCTCGCGGTAGGGCTTTGCGTGTACGGGGGGATTTTAGCGAGAAAACACAATACGCAAGACACTGCGAGACCGGCGTTTTGGCTCTATATGGTGGTAAGCCCAGTGGCGTTGTATGGGGTTAGTTATGCGCTAGCACCTAGCAAGGTCACCGACGTACTCTATGGTATTTGGGCGCTTGAACTTGCGTTAATTGCACTAATGAGTGCTTTAGTCACATTGAAAGTTAACCCTCAAATAGAAAAGCTCTCTTTTTCCGTGCTTGCCAATGCGTGTTTAACACTATGTTTCACCATGGTACTCGACGCAGCAATACTATCACTGGCGTTGGCTATTCAAGTGGCTATGGTAAGTATACAAAGTGCAAAGTATCGCGTAGCGCTACCCGACTGGTTATTTAAAGCCTTATTGATAGCCGTGTTGGTAAGACTCACTGGCGCGCCATGGTTAGCGGATTACTCTGACGAACATATTTTCAGCATGCATTGGACGGCTGTTGTCTATCCTGCGGTGTTTTTAAGCTTATGGTTAGCAAGGAAATACAACCCTTCGCCAACGTTAAAGGTGTGGTTGGAAGGCGCGTTATTACATGTTGTTGCGCTGTTTATTACTACCGAGCCTAGTTATTGGTTAACGGGGGCCTACCCAGAGCTATTCCTTGCTTCATACACGGAAAAAGTCTTTTTAGCCTTGGGGTGGGTCGCTCTCGCAGTAACCTATTGGCACCGTGCTTGTGTTGCTCAACGGTTGGCTAAACTCTATCGTGTGGCGGGCTTTATCTTAATGGTAGGGGCTTTTTGGCTTCACTTAGATATATCAGTGGTGAATAACCCCTTCGTGTTCCCACAAAACACTGGGGGCAATGCAGTGCTAAATTATATGGCTTTACAATGGTTAGTCCCAGCGTTACTGCTTAGTACCTTGTGGTTGCCACCTTGGTTTAGAGTATTGCCGAGCAGCGCTTCACAGATAAAGGCGCTAATTTCAGGGGCATGCTTAAAAGGTATAGTGGTGATTATCGGTCTATTTTTGGTGTTTTACATCAATAGCATCATTCGTAGTCTTTTCCATCATGGACACGTTGAGTTTCGTTTAGGGTTCGGTCAAGCTGAGCAATACACCTACTCGGTGGTATGGCTTGTTTTGGCAACCTTAACGATTTTCCTTGGTCAATACATGCATAAAGACATAGCGGTGAAGTTTGGCTTTGGCCTGTTAACGGTTGTACTGCTGAAAGCCTTTATTATCGACATGTCTAGCCTTGACGGTTTATATCGTGCCCTATCCTTCATTGGCTTAGGGTTAAGCTTGGTGGGAATAGGGTGGCTATTTCAGAAATTTAACATGGAATCCGACAGGCCTCGTGATCAAGCAAGCCCAGAGATGTAGTTGAGAATGGCTTCTATGTATGTGGCTTCTTGTCGACGCTAGGTTTTTGAGACGTGCTATGGTGGTGCTGAAGAAGCCGCACTATGAGCTGAGCTTCTTCTTCATCTAGGTCTAACAAATCGCGAACACGTTCAATGTGCCCCTTATCGTGTTCGCTAAATTTTCCGTCTTCTAATACTGTGCGTACTGTTTCCTTAAACCGGTCTCGTTTAAGTTGCATTTGGGCAGTAAAACTCGATGACAATATACCTGCTGGCAGGGCGTAAAAGCATATGCCCAAAATGGTGATTATCCCACCAAACACCTTTCCCCCTGCCGTGATGGGAACAATGTCACCATAGCCTACCGTTGTGAGTGTCACCAGTGCCCACCACAGTGAAGCGGGTATACTACTAAAAGCGTCGGGCTGCGCGGTATGTTCAATGTAATAGATGCAGGTGGCTGCAATAACGGTGAACAACATCAACACGCTGAGTGCGGCAACGAGTGAATGAGACTCGTTTCTAATGACCGTGATTAGCGTTTGCATTGAGCGTGAGTAACGGCCAAGCTTTAAAATTCTCAGCACTCTGAATACTCGTAATATCCGTAAATCTAGGGTAACAAACATGCTTAGGTAGAAAGGTAATATGGCAAGCAAATCAATCAATGCCATGGGGCTTTTTAGATAGTACCAGCGCTTTTGCCAAGGAGTATGGAATTGAATGTCTTTTGATGACGTTAATGCTGAAGACGGTGCGACGCCACTGCTCCAAATGCGAAGTACGTACTCAAGGCTAAAAAGCGCAACAGAAACCACTTCGATAATGTGTAACTCTGTAATGTATTGTGAAGAGGTACCCGGTACGGTCGATAGCATCATGGTGGCGATATTAATCACAATGACAGTCACAAGTATCACATCAAAGTACTTACTTGCTTTGTGATGTGATTGGGCATCTTTATAAGAAGCTAAAATATTGTAGCAAGTGGTCTGAAGTGACATAAATGCCTTTGAGTTACCGGTGCAGTTTAATACTCTACCAAGAATCGGCAGGTAAGCAAAAATACACCGCAATAAAATAAGGATTAACTATGAAGGCAAGTCATTGGCTGGCGGCAATTATGTGTACAGCCGCAGCTACAACAGGTGCTAATGCAGATGAAGCACTGCATATTAAAGCTGCACCCACGATTGATGGGGTAGCGAACGAGGCACTTTGGGAAGGGAATGATTGGTATCCTATGAATGAAGTGATCATTGGTGATACACCCGATGCCAGTGATTTTACAGGCAAGTATAAGCTTCGCTGGAACGAAGGTGCCTTGTACTTATTGGCCGAAATTCGAGACGATCATTTATCTGACACTTACGCTTCGCCATTAGAGCGCTATTGGGATGATGACTGTTTAGAGATTTTCATTGATGCTGATGGCTCCGGTGGCGATCACTTTAACAACTACAACGCCTTTGCATACCATTTAGCGTTAGACAACCAAGTGGCGGATATCGGCCCTAGCATGGCAGCGGAAAATAAGGGTGAAGCTGTGCCTCAGCTTTATAACGACCATGTTGATAGTGCGTGGCAGCGCCAGTCAGACGCCCCGTTTGTGGTGCACTGGGAAACCGCAATAAAAGTGTATGCTGATGATTATGTTCATGGTGAATCCAACACGCCTGTAACGCTTAAAAAGGGCATGAAGCTAGGTTTTATGCTGGCTTATTGTGATGCCGACGGAGGCGATAGAGAGCATTTTATGGGGTCGCACCCGATAACCCCAATTGACGGGGATAAAAACCAAGGATACAAAGATGCATCTGTATTTGATGTGCTTGAGCTAAAGTAAACACGGGTTGATACAAACAAAAACGCCGCCTAAGTGTTAGCTTGGGCGGCATTTAAAAGTGCTTTTACTCAGCGTTTTTCTCACAAAAAATGAAATAAGGGGCTAAATAAGAAATCTGTAAGCGCCTAGTCGGCACTAGACTCACGAGCAATGGCACGGTAGCCAATGTCGGTACGAAAATACGCGTCTTTGAACTGAATTGTATTTACCAATTCATACGCTTTCTGTTGAGCTTCAGTTACGTTATTGCCCATGGCAGTGGCGCACAGAACACGGCCACCGTTAGTCACCACTTTGCCGTCTTCTAGTGACGTACCAGCATGAAAAACTTTGCCGTCTAATTCGGCGGCGCTTTCAAAGCCGGTAATTTCATCACCCTTGTCGTAGCTACCAGGGTAACCACCTGCTGCTAGAACAACACCAATGGCGGCACGTGTATCAAACTCAATAGTTTGGCTATCAAGCTCGCCTTTACAGGCCGCTTGGCACAAAGCGACGATGTCTGATTGTAAACGCAGCATAATAGGCTGGGTTTCTGGGTCGCCAAAGCGGCAGTTATATTCAATCACTTTGGGCGTTCCATCAGCCATGATCATAAGCCCCGCGTACAAGAAACCCATGTAAGGGTTACCTTCTGACGCCATGCCTTCAACCGTTGGCATAATCACTTCTTTCATCACGCGGTCGTGAATTTCTTGTGTTACTACTGGGGCAGGAGAGTATGCACCCATGCCGCCTGTATTAGGACCTTTGTCGCCATTAGCTGCGCGTTTATGGTCTTGACTGGTGGCAAAAGGAAGTACGCTTTTTCCGTCTACCATAACGATAAACGAGGCTTCTTCACCATCTAGGAATTCTTCTACTACTACACGGCTGCCGGCTTCACCAAAAGCATTACCTGCTAGCATGTCGCGAATAGCGTCTTCTGCTTCTTGTAGCGTCATGGCTACAATCACGCCTTTACCTGCTGCTAAGCCGTCTGCCTTAATCACAATAGGCGCGCCTTTTTCACGCACATAGGCGATGGCAGGGTCAATCTCAGTAAAGTTCTGATATTCAGCGGTAGGAATATTATGGCGAGCAAGAAAATCTTTAGTAAAGGCTTTAGACCCTTCAAGCTGCGCTGCAGCTTGAGTAGGGCCAAAGATCATTAAGCCTTCGTTAGTAAACGCATCTACCACACCTGCAACCAACGGCGCTTCTGGGCCAACAATGGTTAATTCAACATCGTTACCTTTAGCAAAAGACAGTAAACCAAGAATATCGTTTACATCAATTGCTACGTTTTCTAGTTTAGGCTCTATTGCCGTTCCTGCATTACCAGGGGCAACAAACACAGTTGAAACATCAGAAGATTGCGCCGCTTTATAAGCTAGCGCATGCTCGCGGCCACCGCCGCCAATTACAAGTACGTTCATTAACTATTCCGTTTTAAGGTTTTGTTTTTACAAACTGGGCTTTTTAAACTTAAGCGTCATACGATTACTCTCGCCAATGGCAAGGTACTTCTCGCGATCTTGATCTTTTAATCTTAGGCTAGGAGGAAGCGTCCATACACCGCGCGGATGGTCGGCAGTATCTTTAGCGTTCGCATTAATATCGCTTGCTTCTTCAAGCTCAAAGCCTGCTTTTTCAGCGGCAGCAACAACGAAAGAACGCTTCATGTAGCCACTTTTTTCCATTGCTGAATCGTCAGCAGATTCTGGCAGTTCATGTTCAACCACACCTAGCACACCACCAGGCTTAAGCGCCTTAAAGAAAGCACCAAATGCATTGTCGATACCTTCGTTTCCTTGACTCATGTACCAGTTATGAATATTACGGAAGGTAAGTACCACATCGGCGCTGCCAGCTTCTGCAATATCAAGCGCTTTGGTTGGGTGGAAAGCGGTAACTTTCACGCCTTGGTATGGGGCGCTGTCTTTTACTTTTTGATTGAATTTTTCTAGCGACTTACGGTAATAATCGTTAGTTGATTCGTCAACGAAGAAGTGAGCAGCAATGTACTGACCTTCTTTTTGAACCAAAGGCGCAATAATGTCGGCATACCAGCCGCCACCTGGTGAAATTTCAACTACTGTCATATCTGGCTTAACGCCAAAGAATCGTAATGTTTGCTGAGGATTACGGAATTCATCACGTACTTTGGCTTGTGCTGAGCGGTGTTCGCTCATGGCTGCATCTGATATAGCATCGGCGCTAGCATAGGTTGCTGACATGCCAAGGGTGGCTGCGAGTACTAAATTGGCTAACTTCTTCATTGTTATTTCCTTATTATCATCGAGGGTAACGGCGATTACGTTAACTGCTAATACTGATAAACACCAGTTTCAGATTAAGCTTAACAACAAACTATGACACCTACCCGACACCCAACATGCTAAATCTGTACTCTGCCGTTTTGCTTTTTATTGCTCAGAGTTAAGAGCTCTAAGCTAAGAGCGAGAGCAGAAGGCATTCAAAACACGCGGTAAACCCATCCATGGACGCTCTGCCACAGCATCCATGCTGTGGAAGGTTTCGAATGCCTTCTGCTCTCACTCCTATCAACCGGCGTCATGCTTTTTAAATTCGAGATCAAAATTATTTGCAAGCGCAGTACACCACGACTTTGGCACTTTGTTACAGCATTCATGCTGTGGAGGGTTTCGAATGCCTTCTATAGTATGAGTTTTTAGCGTTTACCGCACTTTTATTCAACTGCAACTGTAGAGCCTAGCTATTAAAAGAGGGGGAAGTGAATGCCAGTACTAAACCCTCGATGGCATGGATACCACAGCGGAGGCCTTCACCTATCTCTAACCAGCTATCTGTTTCCAAAGCACAGCACGCAATAAGCTAGCAAGGTGTAGTAGTGAGTACGAGGGTGGAGCCCTCCACGGCAAGGATGCCGTGGCGGAGCCCCCATGGACGGGTTTACGGCGTGCTCCAAACTCGTACTCGCTTACTGCATCATTTAGCTTCTTACGCAGCTAATACATCATATTTTCTTAATGGCGGAAGTGGCGCATTCCGGTGAACACCATGGCGATACCGTGTTCATCGGCTGCATCAATCACTTCTTGGTCGCGCATTGAGCCACCAGGCTGAATGACTGCTTTAATACCAGCTTCTGCGGCAGCATCAATGCCATCGCGGAATGGGAAGAAAGCGTCGGATGCCATTACAGAGCCTGCTACTTCTAGGTTTTCATCAGCGGCTTTAATACCTGCAATTTTTGCAGAATATACGCGGCTCATTTGACCTGCGCCCACACCCACTGTCATACCGTCTTTACAGTAAACAATGGCGTTTGATTTCACGTATTTCGCGACTTTCCAGCAGAACATCAAATCGCGAAGTTCGTCATCTGAAGGCTTAAGTTTGGTGACTACCTGAAGGTCTTCCATTTCAACCATGCCAAAGTCGCGCTCTTGCACTAGCAGCCCGCCGTTAACACGTTTGAAGTCGTAACCGTCTGTTAGTTGACCAGCCCAATCACCACACGCTAATAAGCGTACGTTTTTCTTTGTGCTGACAATGTCTTTTGCTTCGTCGCTAACGGTAGGTGCAATAATCACTTCTACAAACTGACGATCCACAATCGCTTGTGCCGTTTTCGCATCTAACTCGCGGTTAAACGCAATAATGCCGCCAAACGCAGAGGTTGGGTCGGTTTTAAACGCGCGGTCGTAGGCAGACAAAATGTCTTCGCCAATAGCGACACCACAGGGGTTAGCGTGCTTAACAATAACGCAAGCTGGCTCTTCAAATTCTTTAACACATTCTAGGGCAGAGTCGGTGTCGGCAATGTTATTGAACGACAATTCTTTACCTTGAAGCTGAGTAGCAGTAGACACTGATGCTTCTTGAATGTTGTTTTCAACGTAGAAAGCGGCACTTTGGTGGCTGTTTTCACCGTAACGTAAATCTTGTTTTTTGCTAACTTGAACGTTGAACGTGCGCGGGAATTCGCTGTGCTCATGGCCACAGTCATCTTCGCAATCAGCAGTATCGATACGCGCGCCAAAGTAGTTAGCAATCATGCCGTCGTATTCAGCAGTATGCTCAAACGCTTTAATGGCTAGGTCGAAACGGGTTTTGTAAGTCAATGAACCTTCGTTTGCTTCCATTTCAGCAAGAACGCGGCCGTAGTCGGCAGCTTTAACAACAATGGTTACATCTTTATGGTTTTTAGCCGCAGCGCGAACCATGGTAGGGCCGCCAATATCGATATTTTCAATAGCGTCTTCTAACGTGCAATCGTCGTTAGCCACTGTTGCAGCAAATGGGTAAAGGTTCACTACCACCAAATCGATTGGAGCAATGTTGTTTTCGTCCATTACCGCTTCATCAATACCACGACGAGCCAAAATGCCGCCATGAATTTTAGGGTGAAGGGTTTTAACGCGGCCAGCCATAATTTCTGGGTGGCCTGTGTGATCAGACACCTCTGTTACTGGTAAGCCAGCTTCAGCGATGAGTTTAGCAGTACCGCCCGTCGACAGAAGTTCTACCCCAGCGTTATGCAGCGCGGTGGCGAAATCGAGGATACCGGTTTTATCAGAGACACTTAATAGAGCACGTTTAATGGGTTTTGGTGTTTGCATAAAATATAAGCTTCAAAGTTAAGAGTGGTGAAACAAAAAGAGCACCTGTAGGTGCTCTTCGGTGGGCTAGGCCCGGTGATTTTAGTTCATGCCGTACTGCTTCAGCTTTTTGCGAAGCGTGCCACGGTTGATTCCCATCATAATGGCAGCGCGGGTTTGGTTGCCGCGGGTGTAAGTCATAACTTCTTCCAGCAGCGGGGCCTCAACTTCGGCCAGTACCATTTCGTATAAATTATCGATGTTGGCGTTGTCCAGTTGCTTCAAGTATTTATTAACCGCTTGCTTTACTGAGTCACGAAGTGGCTTTTGTGCTTGCGTCTGAGAAGGCGTAGTTACTGTAGTAGTAAAAGGTGAAGTCACGTTTTGATCGAACATAATACTGTCTTGCTCTTAAGTTAGTCATTACTATGCTGCAGGAGAAATCTGTCGGGTTTCTCGATTCTGCAGCGCTTCAAAATAAGCGTTTAGTGCTTCAAGTTGCGCTGACGCATCCTCGATAGCGTTGAACGATTTACGAAATTGACGATCCGTATCGTGTTCCGAGAGATACCAGCCCACATGTTTGCGAGCAATTCTTACACCGGCGACTTCACCGTAGAAGCTTTGTACATTAGCGACGTGCTCGTGCAAAATCTCATACTGTTCAGACAATGGTGGTGGCGTTAGGTTCTCGCCAGTTTCTAGGTAATGCAGGATCTCTTTGAAGATCCAAGGATTTCCTTGAGCACCGCGACCTATCATCACACCATCTGCACCGGTACAATTCAGTACCTGTTGTGCTTTTTCAGGAGAGGTAATGTCTCCGTTGGCAATTACGGGTATTGAAATTGCCGCCTTGATACGACGAATAGTGTCGTACTCCGCCTCTCCTTTGTACATACAAGCTCGCGTTCTACCATGAACAGCCAGTGACTGTATGCCGTTTTGCTCAGCAATGCGGGCTATCTCAACCCCATTGCGGTTATCGGTATTCCAGCCGGTACGAATTTTAAGTGTTACAGGAACATCAACAGCGTTAACTACCGCTTTAATGATTGATTCCACCGTACTCGGGTACTGAAGCAACGCGGAACCTGCCAGTTTCTTATTCACCTTTTTGGCTGGACAACCCATGTTGATGTCGATGATTTGCGCACCATTCTCAACATTAAATTGTGCCGCTTGGGCCATAAGCTCTGGATCAGCGCCTGCAATCTGTACAGAACGAATACCTTCTTCGCCCTCATGATTCATTCGTGCTTGTGATTTTGCGGTATTCCA
Organism: Alteromonas stellipolaris; assembly: GCF_001562115.1. Taxonomy (NCBI): domain Bacteria; kingdom Pseudomonadati; phylum Pseudomonadota; class Gammaproteobacteria; order Alteromonadales; family Alteromonadaceae; genus Alteromonas; species Alteromonas stellipolaris. The sequence continues at coordinate 4,486,077 of NZ_CP013926.1, read as the reverse complement.
TACCTTTGGATTGCTAGAAAGCATTTCCGATACCACAAGCCCCGCACCCATACGTTTACATAGTTGACGAAATGGACGGTCAGTCACGCCAGCCATTGGTGCTAGCATCAAATTGTTGTCTAACGTGTAGGGACCAATTCGCATATTTCGCCATCTAGAACTGCACAGAATTTATACACCCGGCTAAAACGGGGCGCTAAGTGTACGTGTTTTCGCAATACTTGAAAAGGCTAAAAATCACACAAAATTTCACTCTATGGGCTTGACAGTGAAAAAAAACTGTAACATTAGCTATCTATCACTGTTTTGCAGAGTGAATTTTGTGCAATTCTCTTAAAGGCCGCGAATTGAAAGGCATTGAAAGACAAAAAATTTACATTTAAGCGGGCTTTTTGCCAGACACTCGTGCCCATTCTCCATCAATCGCACTCTCGTCAAGAGTGAAATCGCGGGAGTAGGCCGCTTCAATTTTGGTTACTTGTTCAGCAAGAATGCCCGAAAGGACGAGTAACCCCGACGGTTTGCAGTAAGATGAAATAACATCTTGAAGTTCTAGAAGTGGCCCAGACAATATATTCGCCATCACTACATCGGCCTCTAGTGTGGGCTGATCAGCGGGCAAGAATACATCCAGTCTATCTTCAACACCGTTACGGCGTGCATTTTCTTGTGTGGCTTGAAGGGCTTGTGGGTCGATATCAATAGCAACTACCCGTTTAGCACCTAATTTAAGTGCCGCTAGAGCTAAAATGCCTGAACCACAACCAAAATCCACAACCACTTTATCGGCAACGTCTATACCGTCTAACCAACGCAAGCAAAGGGCAGTAGTAGGGTGAGTACCCGTTCCAAAGGCAAGACCCGGGTCTAGCATAACGTTAACAGCATTAGGGTCTGGCACATCACGCCAGCTCGGGCAAATCCATAAACGAGTGCCAAATTGCATGGGGTGGAAGTTATCCATCCACTCACGCTCCCAGTCTTTGTCTTCAAGGGGTTCTAGTTTGTATTTAAAATCTGAACCTAGAATGCGCGCTTTGCCTAATCGTTTGATGATGGCTTTCATGTCATCAGTGGCCTCAAATAGACCGACGACTTGCGTGTCTGGCCACAGCATAATTTCGCCGGGCTTTGGCTCGTACATAGGTGTGTCTTTCGCATCTACGTAGGTTACAGCTTGCGAACCGTTAGCACTAAGCATATCGCCAATCGATTCAGCATATTCTGAGGAGGTATTTATTCGTAACTGTAGCCAGGCCATATTCACACATGTTCAAAGAGTTTGACTGTATTGTACCGCTTGGCTAATTAAAGCGAAATCATAATGCTGGTAGTAACGCTTGAATTAGCCGTTCGTTTTAACGTTTTATTCAATATTTCTACGTGAAAGCGTCTTTTTTCATCAAACTTAAGTATAAATCGCATGTTTGTTAGTTATTGTTTTTAATGGGTTTTTAAAATCATTAAGTCTTTTGGCGAATGGTTATTTATTGGCAAGTGTTTATAGTTAATACGTGTTCCATTACCATTTCGCCTTATGCATTATATTGTTGTACTTTTAATTATTTTGTTCTCTTCACACGCCGCATTTGCAAAGCAAATTGATGTGGTCGTGGGTTGGACAAAACCTCCCTATGTTATCTCAGAACAAGATTCAGGCTTTGAGTTAGAACTAGTGCGGGCAATATTGCTAGAAATGGGGCATGAAATGTCGCCTATTTACGTTCCCTTTGGCCGTACCGCCAGCCTAGTGAAAAAAGGCGGGGTGGATATAGGGCTAACCTTAAACTCTGGCCACGATATTGACCCAGCTATACTGACTGATGCCTACGTGTATTATCAAAATGTTGCGGTAAGCCGTACTGACAGAAACTTGGAAATTAACGAAATAGAAGACTTACTCGGCCATAGCGTGATTGCTTTTCAAACGGCAATATCGGTATTAGGTGAAGAGTTTAAAAATACGTTAGCCCATCAAAAAAACTATATGGAGCTTGCTCAACAAGAAAGGCAGGTTAATTTGCTATTGCTTGGCAGTGTGGATGTTGCGGTGCTTGATAGAAATATTTTTCAATACGCTAAGCATCAGTTGCCTTTCGAAAAGCAACACGACACAAAAATACATGAATTATTTCCTGTTTCCTCCTACAGTGCGGCCATTCCTGACGAGCAATTAAGAAACGAGTTTAATAGCGTATTGGCTCAATTTATAAAAGACGGGCGCTACCAATCTTTACTTGATGAATTTGGTCTATTTAATTTTATTGAAGAACAGCCGGCTAAAAATCTGAATTAAGCTACATTGAATACTTGTTCCTCGCGGTTTTCTACTCAACACCTTCAAGCTCCCCGCCTCATAAATAATCCCATAACCCATAACCCATGCCCATAAATCACAGCCCCAAGGCTCGTATTTCTATCTGTTATGTCTTCATATGTCGCGTTTGACGAATAAAATGAAGGGTTGAACCTAGTTAGCAACGTATTGCGTAGTAATCGTTTCTATGCACTACTAAGATATTCAAAACCAAAATGCAGATATCTTAAGAACCTGGGGATGAACCACATGAGGGTTACGCTTTTTTACGCCGCCGCTATATTACTTTGCACAGCATGTGCACCATCGCAGCCGACCACAAAAGATGTGTCTGTTGATAGTTCAGTTGAAAATTCAGACAAAGGTGCTGTTTCTGCATCTATTGCGTCTTGGTTAGATAAATCTGCGTTAGAGCAGGCACAAGCTATCGCAGAAGGTGAGTTGTCGTCTGAGGCACTAGTGCGGGGCTATCTTGCTCGCATCGAAAAGCTTGATGGTGATGTGAATAGTATTTTGGCACTTAACCCCAATGCTATTGAAGAGGCAAAAGCGGCTGATTTGGCACGTAAAAATAGAATGCGAAAAGGGCCGCTGTTTGGTCTGCCTGTCTTACTGAAAGACAATATTGAAACCAGCGAGCTACCCACTACCGCAGGCGCGATGGCGCTTGTTAATAATGATACAAAGCGAGATGCCCCTATTGTGGCTCGCCTAAAAGCTGCGGGCGCCATTGTGTTAGGCAAAACTAATCTATCTGAATGGGCTAATTTTCGGTCTGAATCTTCTATTAGTGGTTGGAGCGCCGTAGGCGGGCTAACCCGAAACCCGCATATGTTATCTCGTAGTGCGTGCGGGTCTTCTTCTGGCTCTGGTGCTGCTATGGCATTGCGTTTAGCATCTTTAGCGGTGGGCACTGAAACCAACGGTTCTATTATTTGCCCTTCTTCAATGAACGGTATTGTAGGTTTTAAACCCACCGTTGGGCTATTGTCGCGTACGCACATTGTACCCATCTCGTATACCCAAGATACCGCAGGGCCCATGACCGCAAACGTTAACGATGCATGGTTAATGGCTTCAGTGATGGCAGGTGTAGATCCCAAAGACAGCGCAACGAAAGACGCAACCACGCATATGCTTAGTGCGCCGCAGCAAAGTATGTTAGCAACCGATTTGAAAGGCGTGCGCGTTGGCGTTGTGCGATATCGTCAAGGTGATAACCCTCATGTGCTTTCTACTTATGAAAAAGCCTTAAGTAGCTTAACCGCCGCAGGTGCTGAACTGGTGGAAATTAGCGATTTCAAACAACCTGAAAGCTTTTGGGCAGACTCTTATCAAGTGTTACTCAGCGAGTTTCATTACACGTTAAACGAATACCTTGAAAGTAGCCCCGCTGATATTCCCGTTCGCAGCTTGTCGGAGCTTATCACTTACAATCAAGCAATCACTCGAGAGCTCGCGCTATTTAATCAAGATATATTCGAAAAAGCCGTGAACACCGACGATACCAAAAGCCAAAAATACGCCTCAGCCCTAGCGCTAGTGAGGAAAACCGCCAGACAGAATGGTATTGATGCCTTAATGGCAGAGCATAAGGTTGATGTGCTCGTGGCACCTTCAAATAGCCCCGCTTTTCTGATTGATGGCGTGTATGGCGATCACTCCCCAATGGGCTTCATTGGTATTGGGTATTTGGCGGCTATTGCAGGTTATCCGCATCTTACTGTGCCAGCGGGTGAGGTTAAAAATCTTCCGGTGGGGATCAGCTTTATTGGCAAGCAATGGGACGACGAAAAAGTATTACGCATTGGCAGTATATTTCAAGCGAAGCATGGGGCATATATAAAGCCTGGTTTATTACCAAGCCGCTTACATAACCCCGAGTTGTTAGAGGCTGTGAAAGGGTTGTAGTTAGTTTAAATAGCTTAATTTAATGGCAAAAAAAAGCCCCGGTGTCGCTTCACACATGAGCGATACCGGGGCTTTTTCAATAATTCACGTTATTAGCCTGGGCGTTTAACCCACGCACTACACCAACCATTGGCGTTGACCAATTTGTTAGGGAATATGGCACAAGGGCGGTGTTGTTCGCCGTCGGCACCTTGAATGTACATGCAGTTATTACATTTAGCACCGTCCACAGTAGACGCCGCAGTGTAGTTTAATGCTTTTGCGCTTGGATCATCTGCTTGTAATTGTTCTTGCGCATTAGCACGTAACGCAACGCTTCCTAACGTTAGGCCTATCAAAGATGTACCTGACAATTTCAGAAAGTCACGACGGTTTACAGACTTCATAATTCTCTCCAATTGAGATAATAACGATAATGATTCTTTTTTACTCAGCGCCTAAAACGCAAAAACCTGCCGCAAGGCAGGTTTTGAATATTCTAATTATACTATAACCCGTGGCGTTTGGATCTAACACAAAGCAATAAAGATTTGTTGATATAGATTAACTGTTGCCACCTGAACAACGCCTGAACAGCTAACAAAATCAATGTTATATGGCATATACGTACTGTTAATCTATGCGCCAGTTGCTAAACATGAATTATTTTTTAGTTATGCTCGCCTTTGTTAAAGGCTCGTTGGGTTTAGCATAAGCATATTGGGCTATCTTATGCGTACTATGATAAGTGTCTAGCCCCGAAATGCACGAGGTTTGCAATGATTCAATATCAACATAACCATCTTCGGCGATAGCATTTTTTGGATTGGTATTTTCAGAGTCAGCACTCGGGGCATTGCTTCGGTCAGTAATAAAGACCTCTTGAATTTCACCTATAATCATTTCGGTTTGATTACACAGTGTAAAATGCTGTTCTACTTTCAACCCCATTTTTACTGCGCTTTCTTTAACGTAAGGCGCGCTGAATGTGTCACTAAACCAGGGCGTTAGTCCAACCTCTTCAAACTCACTCACACCATTATCGTACCGCGCAGAGGTTTGATGTGCTTTGTCAGTCCAGCTCGTGTGGACATGATTCAACGTGAACATACCTTGCTGCTTAATATTAGACAGAGAATCTCTTTGTACAGTGTGCGGACGCATAATAATGCCCAGCAATGGTGGGTTAGCTCCCACATGGACCACTGAGCTAATAATCGCTAAGTTGTTGACTCGGCCATCGGTAGTACCAAGCAAAGAGGAAGATTTAAAACCTGATAAGCTATTTATAAAGTTGGCGCGATATCGTTGTGGCAGTGCATTGATGTCTTGCAACGAAAAGTGGGTACCGCTATCAGGCATTTTCCTGCTCCGCAATAATATTTAAGTATTCGCCTTGTTGATAGACGCCAAGTTCAATAGGTTGGCAACATACTTGGCAATCAAGTACCTGCACCTGATCAACGTCATTAACCTCGTCAATTTCTACATCATTGGCTGCCATGCAATATGGGCAAGAGAATTCCATCGATCTCGTTAAGCTCATGATTTCCTCGTAGGTGAATTAAGTTGTGATAGTTATTACGAGTAAAGTAGAAAACTGGATTGACTGCCAACTTAAGCATTGTGACTTACCAAGCCACTACGCAAAAGCCCGTGCCCCCACGCATGAAATAAAAAGGGAAAAGGTTGAACAATAGGGCTGTATAAATATACACTAATTAAGTATGCAATAGTTTGGTTTTATAATGCGAAAAGATTTGCCACCACGATATTACTTAGCCCACTTTTTTGAATTCTTAGCGTTCTTTAAAGGGGCGAATGCTGCGTTGTTAAGCGATAATGCGCGTGATTTTATAGAAAGCTTTAACCAGTTAGATGCTGATAAGCAATGCATCATCGTGCGTGCGGCCAATCGCAAGTATGCGGTTATTGATAGGTCGCAATTTAGCTACGTCGAAATAGCCAACCCTCAGTATCAAATTGATGAGTTGATGGATGCTAACTGGTTTGGCGACTTGCAGCATGCTTCATTGCAAGATATTGCAGGGGTTCTCACCAAAGAAGCTATTCTAAAACTGCTAAGTGAATATGGCGCTACCCAAGGTTTGGCTTCATTAACCAAACCTGTACTTGTATCGCGCTTAGAAGCCTGCATCAATCAGCATGGCTGGCCTGAAGGGCTAAATGAGCATACCTACTTAGTGTGTTTGTTTGATGCACCGCTAAAATTTTTATTATTCCTTTATTTTGGCAATACCAAAGGTAGGCTAAATCAATTCTCTATGCGCGACTTAGGCGTCATGCGTACGCGGGGCGATTCGGTGTCAGACATTACCCGTTTTGACAGCAAAGCCGATGCTGAAGCGGCGTGGTTCTTTGCTAATCATTTGGAAAAGCTTCCCTTCCTTTCTAATTCGCAAGCAAGTGCATTAGCCCAAGAAACCTTCCCCAACAGCGATGGCGTATCGGCCATGTTCTATCGCGATCAATTTCTCTATGCGTTAGCGTTGAAGCTATTAGGAGAGTATCGAGAGCAGGCCCTTCTTTTATTGTCTAGCGCCGATAGCGACAAAGCGAAAGAAAAATGGATTAGAGAGAGCTATAAAGATGGCAATGTGGACAGCGTTAAAGAAGCGCTAGAACTTATTATCGACTCACCGCCATCAGATACATTGCTTGCGTTCGCTGAAGATTTTTACGCTAGAAAGTACCATAAAAAGCGCACCAGTGCGGTGACCGATATGCTTAGAAATGCCAGCCGTACTATTGATATTGATGTTAGTCAGAATCAACAGGTAGAGCGCGGCGTTTTAGCTCACTATAAACGCTTGGGAATTGCGGGGTGGCGTACAGAAAACCGATTATGGCGCAGCTTGTTTGGGCTAACCTTTTGGGCACAGTTATATGAAGAAGATACGTTAGTCACTGAGTTTGACAGGCGGCCACTGTCGCTTAAACAAAACAACTTTTATGCGCGTTTTGGTAGCAGTATAGAAGCTTTATTTGAACGGTTAGATGGCAAAGAGAAATTTCGTCATCACGTTCACAAAATGGCGACAGCCCACTATGGCAAAGTGAATAGCTTATTCATGTGGAGCAGCCACTTGCTTGAACCTATCGATGCTCTTATCAAGCACGGCGAGCTTAGCGCCATCGTTAACCTGCTTCGAATGATGAGTGAAGATTTTGCCTCTTTAAGCGACGGCTTCCCTGACATTATGGTGTTTGATGAAAAGCTGCGCTTTGAAGAAGTGAAAGCGCCGGGTGATCAGTTAAGACGCAATCAATTGGTGTCTATTCAGGGGTTGCAACGTGCTGGGTTTGAGGTTGCGGTTACTACAGTAAATTGGCATCGCGATCCTAACCAGCCCTATGTGGTGGTTGATATTGAAACCACAGGCGGCAACAACAGCTACAATCGAATTACTGAAATTGGCATGGTGAAAATTGTTGCGGGCGAAGTGGTAGATACTTATCAAACCTTGATTAACCCGCAGCGAAGAATTCCGGCTACCATCACACGTCTTACCGGTATTTCTGATGATATGGTGGCTGATGCCCCATTATTTGTAGAAGTCGCTGAAAGTATTGCTAGCTTTACCGACGAGGCGGTATTTGTGGCGCACAACGTTAATTTTGATTATGGCTTCATTAAACAGGAATTTGCACGGTTAGAGCTTCCTTTCAAACGGCCTAAGCTGTGTACGGTAAGAGAAATGCGAAAGGTAAACCCAGGGCTACCTTCATATTCATTGGCAAACCTTACGCGGCATTTCGATATTAAAATGGAGCAGCATCACCGCGCGCTTTCTGACGCAAAAGCGGCCGCTGCTTTACTTGATATCATTCTGACGATGTCTGCTGGGAAGATTAAATAAATGTAAGGTTAAGTAAGGCTAAGTAAGGCTAAGGAAGGTGAACATTTTTTCTATATTAGCGTAGAAGTAGTGTTAAATAACAAGAGCCAGCAGCATGCGATATATCGAAGAGCAACATACAGAAGAGCGTGCTCCAAAAGAGCGCCCGTCAAAAGAGCATCCAACAGAGATTTATCCCTTAGAACGTCAGACAAAAGGGCGGCTTACCGAGGTTGAGCAATCTCGCGTTATTGAAATGGCGTGGGAAGATAGAACCCCTTTTGAGGCAATCGAAACCTTATATGGCTTGTCTGAAAAAGAGGTTATCAAACTGATGCGCCAGAATTTAAAGCATAAGACATTTAAAAATTGGCGAGCAAGGGTGTCTGGACGCAAAACCAAACACAAAATTTTACGTCCAGCTGGCGTAGAAAGAGGGTATTGCCCTTCTCAATACAAACCTAAGAGTGCGAATAAGTAACCTACTATTCCGCTGGCTTCAACGGCTTCACGGCTGTGACTGGCAGTAGCAGCATCATGAGTTGCTGACGCCAAGGAACGGGGAACAACGCCGTAGAGCCGTCTTCCGCAGACTTAGCTTCTGAAATTTGCCGTTTATAGGCTTTATAGTAAGGGCAGCTTTCTTTAAGGCTTTCAATACGACTTAACACCGAGTCGATAAAAGTAGCAGGACTACGTTGGGTGTTCTGCTTTAAATCTAATACCAGTTCACGCAGAACATAGGCTTCCCATTCAGCTCGGTATTCTCGTTCTAGCTTGCTAGGGTCGTGGGAAAGCTCTGCCATTTCTTGTTGTAACTTCACTTCGTTTTCGGGCTTGTCGTAAAGCACACGCAAAGCAAGCAATACGTCGATAGACAGGCGTGAAACAGGAAGTTGGGATTTTAGTTCTTCGTAGCGTTTGGGCACCTTGTTAACCTTTTTACCTAAGTGGTAAATATTGAAAAATGAGCGGTAATCGATAGCGCTTACTGTTAGTAAACACTACCATACTTCAGTAAGCTGCTACAGTAAATGACCGCGCTAACAAGCGGTTATGCGAATTAAAAAAACGTAATGCGATGTTGCTGAACTTAAGTGTGTGGCACAAACGTATTAAATAGTGCACTGTCAAAGTGCGTACGCGTTCTTGCTGTTTGGCCCATCATTTTGATGGGCCCTTTTTATTGCTCAAATGACACCTTTATGCCCGCAAGTAGCCTACTAACGCTGTCTACCACATCTGCACGAATAAACCACTCTGTGTCATCAATAAGCGTAATGTCACCGCTTATTTCAGCTGAAGCGCCATGCCCCGTTCCTAAAAAATCTTCAGTTAACTCAGCCCTAGGACCAAATCCTTCACTCACATAAGAGTAGTGAGAAAAGTAGGATAAAGGATAGTTACCCATGCTGGTTTTTCCGCTTAAACCAATAACAAACTTTGAACTTGAAGATGACAGCTGTTGCACAGACTCAACGAACAAGGTGTGAGATGGCGTGTATTGCCAGCGATATTCACCTCGAATGAAGTTGCTGTCAGTCATACGCTCTACACTTAGTTCGTAGCTGTGGGTCTGCCCCATTTTTGCTGAGTATTCTAATTCAACATAGTTGAGCTGGTGGAAGCTATCAAACGCACTATTTGCATTGGTATTATCAAGCTCGCCAATAACCAGTTCTATTTCGCTGTCCTTTTGCAGGGCATAAACACTGCGCATGCCTTTGATCCAGCCGTCTTTAGACAGCCCTGACGAAGAAACGCGGCCTTTATAAGTGGGTATTATTCCTGCCTCCATTTTTCCATCGGAAAATTCATAGCGTAAATATAAACGCCTAGCGTAAAGGTAGTCTGACGTGTCGCTGCCAAAGGTATTGTGGCTTGACGCAAAAGACTGCCCAGTGACTACAAAGCTGTTTAACGACCACGCATCGTCGGAGGAGAGGGAAAGAGAAGGGTAATAACGCATTCTATACTGGCTTCTATGATCTCGGTCTGAGCGCTCGTCAAAACGAACTTGCATATCAAGCTTTTGTGAAAAGCTTAAGCGTTCCCCAAAGGCATTGGTGGATATGGAAAATAAGAGAACAACAAGTACCGCCGCGTTATCAACCCATTTCATTTCAGTAGCGTCCAATTCATCTATATGTAAATTAATCCTAAGCAGCTTATACGAAATAAAGGGGAACTAGGGTAACTATTTGTGATGAAAAAACTGAAAAAAAAGCCGGCGAAAGGCGCCGGCTAAAGACTGGAGGTGGACTCCAATGAGGGTAAACACATAAAACACAACTAAAGTTTCAATAGCAGGGAGGGCTAGGAAACTGAGTTCAGTATATGCCCGCACTCCTCATTTGAAAAACCTTAAAACTTGATTGTTCTAATCGTAAAAACAGAATGAACTATGTGAAATTTGATAGCTTAAGCGAAGGCAGTAAACCGCACGGCAAAACTGTACAGCTACTAGCGAATACTTTAAGTAGCTTGGGAATATATTGTAGAAAAAGTGAGGAGCAGAAGTGAATGGGGGGAGATAAAATCAGTGCTATGCAAAGCACGGCACTGATTTTTGATGCTGTTAGGCTATGCCTAGTTTCTTTTCAAGGTAGTGAATATTTGTTCCACCAGCAAAGAAGTTTTCGTCAGCCATAATCGAGCGTTGTAAAGGAATGTTGGTTTTTATCCCTTCAATGACTAGCTCATCTAATGCGTGACGCATTCTGGCAATCGCTTCGTCGCGACTTTCACCAAAGGTAATCAACTTACCAATCATGGAGTCGTAGAAAGGCGGCACCGTGTAGCCAGCATAAATATGAGATTCCCAACGAATACCTAAACCGCCTGGCGAGTGGAAAATATCAATAGTGCCTGGGCTTGGGATAAAGGTTTTAGGATCTTCAGCATTAATTCGACATTCAATAGCGTGGCCACGAATTTGAATTTGCGATTGGTCGATAGACAGAGGTTGACCAGCTGCAATACGCAGTTGTTCTTTAATTAAGTCAACGCCGGTAATCATTTCTGATACTGGGTGCTCAACCTGAATACGGGTGTTCATTTCAATGAAATAGAACTCGCCGTTTTCATACAAGAATTCAAACGTACCTGCACCGCGATAACCAATTTCTACACAAGCACGACGACAACGATCGCCAATCTTATTACGCATTTGCTCAGAAATACCAGGTGCTGGTGCTTCTTCTACCACTTTTTGGTGGCGACGCTGCATAGAACAGTCACGTTCACCTAAGTGAATCGCATTGCCTTGGCCATCGGCTAAAATCTGAATTTCCACATGACGTGGATTTTCTAAGAATTTTTCCATGTACACGGTAGCGTTACCAAATGCCGCGCCCGCTTCAGCTTGCGTGGTTTCAATGGCACTAATAAGTTCCGCTTCACTGCGAACCACACGCATACCACGACCACCGCCGCCGCCAGCTGCTTTAACAATAATTGGGTAACCGATGCGTTTAGCAATCGTTTTATTTTTATCATTATCGCCAGTAAGCGGGCCGTCTGAGCCAGGTACACAGGGTACGCCAGCTTTCTTCATGGCACTAATTGCCGACACTTTATCACCCATTAGGTTGATGGTGTCTGCTGTTGGACCAATGAAGATAAAGCCACTTTTTTCAACTGCCTCAGCAAAGTCGGCGTTTTCTGCTAAAAAGCCGTACCCTGGGTGAATAGCAATAGAATTTGTGACTTCAGCTGCCGCAATAATGCGAGGGATATTCAAATAGCTTTCGGTTGCTGAGGCTTTACCGATACAAATCGACTCGTCTGCCAGCAACACGTGCTTTAAGTTTTTGTCTGCCGTGGAGTGTACCGCAACGGTTTTGATGCCAAGCTCTTTACAGGCACGCAAAATACGAAGGGCAATTTCACCACGGTTTGCAATGAGTACTTTATCTAGCATAGTACGAAGCCTGCTTATTCAATGATGAACATGGGTTGATCAAACTCTACTGGGTCTTGGTTATCTACCAGTATTGCTTTAACCACACCAGATTTGTCTGATTCAATTTGGTTCATCATCTTCATTGCTTCAATAATACAAAGCGTGTCGCCAGCATTAACTGTTTGACCCACTTCAGCAAACGGTTTTGCTGTAGGTGAAGATGCGCGATAGAAAGTTCCTACCATTGGCGACTTAACCACATGGCCTTCTGGCGCTGCAGGTGCTGCTTGAGCAGGTTCAGCCGCCGCAACAGGTGCTGGAGCAGGAGCTGGCGCCGCATGAGCTGGTGCAGCAAAGCTATAGTTCATTGGCGCTTGAACGCCAGTTGGGCCGCGATGAATTCGAACAGACTCTTCGCCTTCAGTGATCTCAAGTTCGGCGATGCCAGACTCTTCCACTAATTCGATGAGTTTTTTGATTTTTCTAATATCCATGTTCAGTCTCTACGTTAATTTTTTGATTGCGGTAAATTGATGGCGGCGGTCAGGGCTAGTGAATAGCCAATGGCACCAAGGCCAACAATGACGCCTGCCGCAACATCTGAGAAATATGAGTGATGTCGAAATGATTCACGGGCATGAACATTCGACAGGTGTACTTCAATAAACGGGATATTGACACTTAACAACGCGTCGCGAAGCGCAACGCTGGTATGAGTGAAAGCAGCGGGGTTAATAATAATTGCGTCGATATTACCCATAGACTGATGAATACGGTCGATAAGCGCATGTTCTGCGTTCGACTGAAAATGGGTAAGGGTGGCATCAGACGATTTTGCCTGCGCGCTCAGATCATCAACGATGTTCTGTAACGTTTGTGTGCCATACTTATCGGGTTCACGTTGTCCTAACATATTTAGGTTAGGGCCGTTCAGTAACAAAATATTCATTAAAGTTGCTGCTATCTTCGGGAAAAAGTCAGTGTATTTGCCATTTCAACAAAATTTTATGACAGTTGCACGAAAAAAAGACAATTAATCCGGTCGTTTATTCATTTAGACGTTGATTATAGAGATAGTGAAAGATTTCGCAGCAAAATACTGGTCTAATCAGGTGTTTTCGACGCAAAGTTCTCTTTCCAATATATGCGTGATCACAGGTGTGAGGCGGTGTATAAGAAAGTGCGTATGTAAATTTTATGTGATGCTAATATGAATAGTGGAGCTCATTCGAGTTCATTTTTTAACGTAAAAGGCACCGACATATACCTTCCTTCGTACTTCGCCTTATACACGGCGAAGTGCAAATGGGGCAGTGATGAAAACCCCGTATTACCAGAATAACCAATGAGCTCTCCAGCTTTCACCTTTTGCTCTCTTGTTACCACCACACCTTTATATTTCAAATGATAATATTCGCCTGTGGTGCCATCGCTGTGCAGTATGGCAACAAAATTTGCGTGCTTAGCAAACCGCTTGGAAGCGCCACCCAATTGACCATCATCTTTTGTATCTATGACTACACCATTACGAGCGGCGAACACGGGAGTGCCAACCGGCGCCGCAAAATCTAATGCATAGCGAGAAGCGCCTGTATGGCTATAGCCCCCACCAAAACCTTGTACTACGGGGTAATTACTAGCTGGGCGCAGCGGCGGCAAATAAATCACTTCATCATTGTGCACAGCATTCAGCACTCCTGAAGTCCAGCTTACTTTCATTGAGTGCCAAAACCGTCGCGGGCTTTTTACTACCCCCATTAAAATAGGGTCATCGTCGTTTAAAAATACGCTGGATGTCGACCCGGGCGTAAGCTCACTGGTTGGTAAAGTAGACGCAAGCCCACTGGCTGATAACGTAAGCACAAGAGGCAGCGGTATCTTTCGCTGGGCATAAACTTCATAGTTGCCATTTGTGGGCGGCGAAATACTAATACAAAATCGATTAGCATCGTAGCAACCAAGCGCCTGGGTTGTCAGGTTTTGCTTCACGGTCTCTTGCGCCAATAGCGTTTTAGATGGCACGCACAAGGTAAGAATGAACAAAAGCGCGAGTGAAAACTGAGGCATTTGGGGCATAGCTCACCCTTGAATTACGGCGAAGTGTAATCACTCACCAATCATAATGTTAAAACGTATTTTCAACATGTTCAGCAAAGGCTGGCGCTTTCATAAATCCGGTTACCCGAGACTGCGTTAGCTCATTACCGCTTTCATCGAAAAATAAAATAGTTGGCAGCCCAAGAATAGAAAATTCTTCCTGAAAGGCCGTATTATTGGCAGAGGTATCGGTTAAATCTATCTGCATCCACACGGTATTATTAAGCGCATTAATAACATTAGGATCAGGGAATGTGTATTTTTCAAACTCTTTACAGGCCGCACACCAATCGGCGTACAAGTCCACCATCACCGTTTTGCCTTGTGAATTGGCTGTCGCAATTTGTTGGCGTAAATCATCTAAATTCTCAACGACAATAAATGTTGGATGAGCCTGCTGGCTGTGCTGCGTGGCAGTGTCTTCAGATGAAGTAAGGGTGTTATAGGCTAGCAGCGCACTGGCGAACAAACCTGCCGCAATAACCAACGTTCGCACGTACTTCAAAATGCCTTTTTGGCTCGCTTCGTTTACCACAAAATAATAACCAAATGCCCCTAAACCTAGGGCTGCCCACAGCAAGTTAATGTATTCGCTAGACCATGCTTTGGGCCACAAACGCTCTACAAATACGATGGCCACCGACAGCATCATAAATCCAAATGATACTTTTACCACGTTCATCCATTGACCCGCTCTTGGTAGTAATTTAGAACCGGTGATCCCAAATATAACAAGAGGAACACCCATGCCAATACTCAACACATAAAGCGATATGAAGCCAAGAGTTAAGTCGCCGCTTTGTGCAATAAACAATAAAATGCCGGTTAATGGCGCCGTAGTGCATGGCGAGGCAATTAGCCCCGATAACGCACCCATAGCGAATACACCCGCCATGCTGCCAGGCGTTTGGTTGTTACTTAAATTAGTTAAGCGGGTTTGCCATTTTGCAGGAAGTTGAAGCTCGTATCGGCCAAACATGGCTAACGCCAGCAGAACAAAAATGCCAATAAAAATACCCAAAATAAGCGGATGTTGAAGAGCTGCCTGAAACTGCATACCCGCCGACGCCACAACTAAGCCTAATATAGAATAGGTAATGGCCATACCTTGAACATAAATAAACGTAAGCCAAAATGCGTTACTGGTTTTGGCTTTTTTACCCTGGCCAATCACAATACCAGACACGATGGGGTACATCGGAAATACGCAGGGCGTAAAGGCAAGGCCAATACCTAATACAAAAAATAGTACTAAGGTAAGGGCTAGGTTTTCTTTGTTAATAAGCTTATCGGCTAGCGAATATTGAGAGGCTTGTGGAGTGTTCTGTACGTCCTGAGAGCGGCTTTCAATATCCAACGTGGTTGAGTTAGTGCTGCCGATAGAAGCATCTGCAATGGCGGTTAAATACACCGTTTTAATATTCGGAGCATAACAAAGCCCCGCATCGGCGCAGCCTTGATAGCGTATTTTTACAATACCGTCGTCGGTGGCCTGAGTAATAGGAACGGTTAACGTGACTTCATCATAAAATACTTCCGACTCACCAAAGTATTCATCTTCAATGATAACACCTTCTGGATAATGCGGTTCGCCGATGGCGGCTTGCTTAGCCACTAACTTGAATTGCTTTTTATAAAGGTAATAGCCCTCGGCAATGGTAAAGGTAAGGCTTAGAGTGTCGTCAGCTTGATTAAAGTCGAAGGCAAAGGCTTGGTCTACGTTTAAAAATTCTTCTTGGTTACTGAACACATCATCAAACCCACCCAAGTTCTGACTTGAAGGTTGAGTTGAAGTCTGAGGTGACGACTGTGCTGTAGTTTGCGCATAGCTAGGCAGCGCAAGCGAGGCTAAAAGTAGGCAACATGCGACAAAAGAGAACAAACGGGTGATGTACTTCATATAACGACTTTCTTTATCCTAAAGCTGTTGGCCGGTAAAAAAACAAGACCGAGATGTATACGCTATTCTTTCACAAACCCAGTTTAACACAGCTACCGTCGGTCGCTTGAGTTTGCGACTTAACCCAAAGCGTTGCACCTTCGCTTGTTATTGTGGTCTTTACCCCAATACTATTCTATGACTAGATGAAAGAGGAAATGTTGTGCGGTTTTTATTTTTATTGTTTGCCATATTACCCATAGTAGAAATTGCCCTATTAGTTCAAGTGGGCGGGATAATTGGTGGCTGGAATACCATTGGGCTAGTGATATTAACGGCATTCATTGGTGCTTACTTTGTTAAGCGCGAAGGTATAGCAACGTTACAAACCGCACAGGCCAAAATGCAGCGTAACGAATTGCCAGGCAAAGAGATGGTAGAAGGCCTAATGCTGGTAGTGGCGGGTATTTTATTGGTTACCCCAGGCCTAATCACTGATGTTCTTGGATTTATGTTTGCCTTGCCAGGTTCACGCCACCTTATTGCTTCGCAGCTGAGTAAGCATATGAAACTGCGTGTGGTTACCCAAGCTGGCGGCTTTAATCAACAGGCTGGCGGCGCACAGTACAACCCGTTCGAAAACCCATTTAATCAGCAACAGTCTGGTCAACCAGGTAGTTCAGACAATGGCGATGTGTTTGAAGGTGAATTCTCAGACAAAACCCAAAATGATGCAGATAAACGCCTTAAGTAATGTGTGCTTTTGGCCTTGAGTGCAAGCTTTGAGCATTAAAATCAATTTTTTTACATTTTTTTGCTCAAAAACCCTTGAACTTGCATGGCTACTCCCCCATTTATCCTCGCAGACACGATTTTAACTGCTCGGTAACGAGCAACCCAAGCATACGACATACAAATCATTGTGTGTCGACAATCATTAACTTGAATAGTGAAATTTTCAGGAGACTTGAAAATGGCAATTCGTCCTTTACACGACCGCGTAATCCTTAAACGCGCAGAGCAAGAAAGCAAATCTGCAGGCGGTATCGTTCTGACTGGTTCAGCAGCAGAAAAATCTACACGTGGCGAGATCATCGCTGTAGGTAACGGCCGCATCCTAGAAAATGGCGATGTTAAAGCGCTAGACGTTAAAGTTGGCGACACCGTTATTTTTAGCGAAGGCTACGGCGTTAAAACTGAAAAGCTGGATGGTGAAGAAGTTCTGATCCTAAGCGAAAGCGACATTCTTGCGATTGTTGAGTAATTACAACTAACGTTAAACGAATTAAGAGAGGAATTTAATCATGGCAGCTAAAGAAGTACGTTTTGGTAACGACGCTCGTACAAAAATGCTTAAAGGCGTAAACACGCTCGCAAACGCAGTGAAAGTTACACTAGGTCCTAAAGGCCGTAACGTAGTACTAGATAAGTCTTTCGGCGCTCCTACCATCACTAAAGATGGTGTATCTGTAGCTAAAGAAATCGAACTTGAAGACAAGTTTGAGAACATGGGCGCGCAGATGGTTAAAGAAGTGGCGTCTAAAGCGAACGATGAAGCGGGTGACGGTACAACTACTGCAACTGTTTTAGCACAAGCTATTATCACAGAAGGTCACAAGTCTGTAGCAGCAGGCATGAACCCAATGGATCTTAAGCGCGGTATCGACAAAGCTGTTATTGCAGCGGTTGAAGAACTTAAAGCGCTTTCTACTGATTGTGCTGACAGCAAGTCAATTGCTCAGGTTGGTACTATCTCTGCTAACTCTGATTCAGAAGTTGGCGACATCATTGCTCAAGCAATGGAAAAAGTAGGTAAAGAAGGCGTCATTACCGTTGAAGAAGGTCAAGCACTTCAAAACGAACTAGACGTTGTTGAAGGTATGCAGTTTGACCGCGGTTACCTATCTCCTTACTTCATTAACAACCAAGAGAACGGTACTGTTGAACTAGACAGCCCTTTCATCCTATTGGTTGATAAGAAAATTTCTAACATCCGTGAGTTGCTTCCTACCCTTGAAGGCGTAGCGAAAGCAGGTAAGCCACTGATGATTATTGCTGAAGATGTTGAAGGCGAAGCCCTAGCTACATTAGTAGTAAACAACATGCGCGGTATTGTTAAAGTAGCTGCTGTTAAAGCACCAGGCTTTGGCGACCGTCGTAAAGCAATGCTTCAAGACATCGCTATCCTAACGGGTGGTACGGTTATCTCTGAAGAAATTGGTCTAGACCTAGAAAAAGTAGAGCTAGAAGACCTTGGTACTGCTAAGCGCGTAGTTATCAACAAAGACAATACCACTATTGTTGATGGTAACGGCGACGAAGAAGCAATTGAAGGCCGTTGTGCTCAAATTAAAGGTCAGATTGAAGACTCTTCTTCAGACTACGACAAAGAAAAACTTCAAGAGCGTTTAGCTAAGCTTTCTGGTGGTGTTGCAGTAATTAAAGTTGGTGCAGCTACCGAAGTAGAAATGAAAGAGAAGAAAGACCGTGTTGAAGATGCACTTCATGCAACTCGCGCCGCGGTTGAAGAAGGCGTAGTACCTGGTGGTGGTGTTGCGCTAGTTCGAGCAGCAGCTAAGCTTGCTAGCCTAACTGGCGAAAACGAAGACCAAACAGTAGGTATTAAGCTTGCACTACGTGCAATGGAAGCGCCTCTACGTCAAATCGCTAGCAACGCCGGTGCAGAAGCATCTGTTGTGGTTAACGAAGTGAAAAATGGCGACGGTAACTACGGTTACAATGCGGGTAACGACACGTATGGCGACATGCTAGAGATGGGTATTCTTGACCCAACTAAAGTAACGCGCTCTGCACTACAGTTCGCAGCATCAATCGCTTCACTTATGATCACGACTGAAGCCATGATTGCAGATGTACCTCAAGATGAAGCAGCACCTGCAATGCCTGATATGGGCGGAATGGGCGGCATGGGCGGCATGATGTAATCGTCCCAAGCTTAATCGCTTGAAGGGTGTTTGTTTAAGCACCTAGATATAAAAGAAACCCTCCATTTCGGAGGGTTTCTTGTTTATACGTAAAAAAAGCGAGTTAATTACTTACCCACTCACTCTATCGATAACTCTACTACGTCTCTTCTTGCTGCTCTCTATCATAACTTCCATAGCTGATACTGGTCTTTGTTTACATGCACTGCGTATCTAATATTTAATATATGCTTTATAACAAAAATCTTAAAACTTACTGTACGTTTGCTTAAGCACGATTACCTGCTATAAATTCGGTAGTATAACTCTGAAAAATAATCGTTCGCCGTTAGCGTACATATATGGAACAGTGACTTGCTTGCAGCGAGCACGTATAAAAAGAGCAGTTTGAACAATGGATGTGAAAAACAGTGGCATAAGGAAGGCGTTACCTGTATTGACGTTTACGTTTTTTGTTTTTGCGCTAATACTCGTCTGGTGTTTTTTTACACTCAATCACAGCAATTTCTTTCATCAATTAAATGTTCGGCATTTCAAATATACGTCTGAATTAAGTGATCAAATTTCTGTGCCCGCAGAACTCTTCTCAGAGCCAGACTCTGTTGAGTTAGATAATATTCGTCAAACCATTCTCAACATTCGTCAGCAACCTTTAAATTGCTTGTCGATGATTGGAAATACCGAACGTTTTATCATGAATATCATCGGTACTGAGTCGGTTATTGATATTTGTACTCGCGACGTTCAAAGTGCTAACAACTCATTGGCTGCGTTGGCTGGTTATGAAGCGGGTGATATTAGTCGAAAAACATTACAAGATCAGATAGTAAAATCGCTTAGGGAGTTTAGAACAAACTCTTCTGATTTTGAGATGCCTGTCGAAAAAACCGTAAATTTTGTAGCCAACATTACCCTTTCAATTATTATTTTATCATCAATAGTGGTGTTGTTATTCGCTGCATTTATTTCCCGCGCTGTATCTGCAGGTTTAACCAGCCGGGAAGAGGCAATGGATGCTCTGGCGCAAAGCGAAAAGCGTAATAAAGCGTTGGCGCATACCGATACCTTAACGGGGTTGCCGAATAGAAACTTACTTGAACACACCATCGATAAAGCCATTAATATGTCGGAGCGTAGTAACTTGCCCTTCGCAGTTATGTTTATCGATCTCGACCGCTTTAAAGATATAAACGATAGCTTAGGTCACGCGTTAGGCGACAAGCTTCTAGTCACTATGGCGCAGCGAATTTCTGATGCAATTCGCGCTACCGATGTGGTAGTTCGGTTCGGCGGTGATGAATTTGTGGCAGTTACTGATTGTTTTGAATCAATTGAAACCATTGATTTCATTGCTCATAGAATATTAGATGCTATCAGTAAGCCGGTGAAGCTTGCGAATAACGACTGCTATATCACTGCCAGTATAGGTGTAGCCTGTTACCCTCAAAACGGTTCTAATTCTTCATTGCTGCTAAAACATGCTGACACTGCAATGTACCAAGCTAAAAATGCGGGCAAAAACCAATATCAAGCATTTGATAAATTATCGGCCATTAAGCAAAACCGCAAACTAAAACTGGTTAATCAGCTGCATCATGCCATTGCCAACAATGAGTTCAGCTTGGTTTACCAGCCCATTGTTAGGCTTGTCGACGGGGTTACTGTAGGGAGTGAAGCGCTATTAAGATGGACAAACCCAGATAATGAAGCCATTGGTCCCGATGAGTTTATTCCTATTGCCGAGCATTCTGGGCAAATTATCGATATTGGGAATTGGGTATTACAACAAGCCTGTGAACAATGCAAAGCGTGGCACGAAGCAGGTGCTACGCATCATGCCATGGCAATAAATGTGTCTTCACATCAGCTTAAAGATCAGCATTTCGCGCAAAGACTCGAAGATATTCTGGCCCGCTTATCGTTGCCAGCAGAGTGTATACATGTAGAGGTAACCGAGAATATCGCCATTATGGAAGAGCAAGCCTGCGTAACATCGCTGTACAGGCTATCTGAGCTTGGTGTTCAGCTACTACTCGATGATTTTGGTACGGGCTACTCGTGCTTAAGCTATCTTAAAAATTTACCTTTTGATGTGTTAAAAATAGACAAAAGCTTTATGCCCGCGAATAACACGATTGCCACCACCATTATTGCAATGGGACATGAGCTTGATATGGAGGTGGTAGCCGAAGGTATCGAAACTGATATATGTTACGCAATGCTACAGAAGCTAAACTGCCAATATGGGCAGGGATATTTGTTCCAAAAGCCAGTGCCTGCTAGTGAGTTTGATATCTACAAGCATTATAAATGCAGCGATCCTGAAGCAGTTGAATAACGCGAATTAAGTGTTTTTAGTTAGTTGGTTTAGCTAAAAAGTTATCGTCTAAGCATCGCTGAACAAGAGGCTGCTTATTTACTAAGACACAAACCGGCGTATTTCATCCAATTTGGGCAGGTGTTGGCATCGTCGCAGCGCCATCTCACGCCGCTTAAATCATATTTATCTTTTAAAAGGTAAGGCTTAGATTCTAGGTTAATGGTCTCGATATATTGGTAGTTTTCCCAGCGAATGAAACAGGCATGTGAACCTGGGTTCACGGGGCGTATTCTTATTTCAATGCCGTTGGGGTTGGGGCGTGTGATTAAGCAGCTTGTTGCGCCGCACTTGTCAGCTTGCACGATTAAAGGCGCAAAAAACAAAGCGAAAAATAATAGGAAAACAATTAGGCGCATATACAGGTATATCGCAATACAATTTGTTGGCCCACAATGCCTCTCTTGCCTTAACGTAAGTAATACCCTTAATACAATTTTAGCGTGGTATTGGCAGTTTGCTTGCCCAATGAGGTTACATGGCAGCGTGAAGCGCGATTATTAATCTATAGAAGTATCTTTTTAGCTCGTGCAAACGCAAGGTAGCGAATGCGGTATACTTGCGCCGTATAGCAATTAAATAATAGGCATCTTCATGGCATCTGCATCCGCGTTACATATTCTGGTTAAAACTGAAAAAGAAGCTTTTGCGATATTAGAGCAGCTTAAAAAAGGTAAAGATTTTAGTACCTTAGCAAAGCGCCATTCTACTTGTCCTTCGGGGAAGAAAGGCGGCGATTTAGGTGAGTTCCGCCGTGGCCAAATGGTAAAAGCATTCGATGATGTGGTGTTTAAAAAAGAAGTGTTAAAGGTACACGGGCCAGTTAAAACCCGCTTTGGCTACCATTTAATAAAAACCCTTTATCGAAACTAGGCTTATAGCAATCAGGAGTATCGCAACTAAACCCAACTACTCACATCCTACGTTACGGCACCCAGCGCTCGCCGCAAACGCCATGTTTGGTATATATACGGTAAGGGCTGTTAGTGCTATGAATATCTTCACGTAACGCTTTGCCGTGGTCTACTTCAATAAATGGAGTGCTAGACGCTGTACCTTGGTTATCTAATACGTAGTAGCGTGAGGCATACTCTGTTAATTGCATCTTATTATTTTGAGCTACGTCGGTAAGGCGCACTCGGGTAACGGCTTTAAATCGAGTACTGGGGTCGGTAATTGAGAGCAGTTTTTTATAAAAATAGCCTTTGTCAGCTTGATGCTGAGAAAACGCATTAAGAATGTTAATTAGCGTTTTTAGTCCAATGGCTTCGCGCTGCAACATAAAATCGTGTTGAGTATACTTTGTGTTTTGCGCTACTTGGCCTGCGGTGTATACCTGCTCTTCTTCTAGCCCTGTCAGGTAGTCTTGGCCTTCTTCATTGTAGTTAATCAAGGCTGCGGTATTCATGTTTATCATGTAATCGCTGATGCCGGCGGGTAGCACCTCAAAAAGCATTACATCAGGGGTAGCAACACCGCGCTCTTCCGGGGTTTGTGGGCCTTTAGGTATGCAACTATCAGAAATGAAATAGTAGTAACGTCCAGCATTCATTGCATGCGCAGAAGGCTGGAACATTGCTAGGCTAACCATAGTTGCTAAACAAAAAAGAAAACACTTACTCATAACACAAATCCGCAACAGCTAGGCATCACACAAATCGCACTATGCAATACCGTAAAATAATGTGGCTATTGTAACCTGTAAGAGAGCACGGTCGATAGCGAACCTATTTTTATTTGGCGCCTTTCTCTATAGCTTGTATTTCACTCCATAAGGTTTCCGACTCTTCGGTTATTTTAGCGTAGCTTTTCATATCACCGTTGCGTTGTGCCAGCATGGCTTTTTCTAGTAA
Source organism: Alteromonas stellipolaris (assembly GCF_001562115.1). Taxonomy (NCBI): domain Bacteria; kingdom Pseudomonadati; phylum Pseudomonadota; class Gammaproteobacteria; order Alteromonadales; family Alteromonadaceae; genus Alteromonas; species Alteromonas stellipolaris. Next base: position 4,462,955 of record NZ_CP013926.1, on the reverse strand, counting down.
AGTATCGTACTGCTTTCGCATCTTCTTAGTTGGACTCGATTTAAACATGCCGAACATAGGAGCTTCTCTTTATAAACGAATAGGGTTGTTACATTAGCTGAGTGTAGCGCGATCACGTGGCATGTTTTAAATATTTGTAATGAAAATCTAGCTCCACTGCCTACTAATACTAAATTCAATACTTGTTAATTCATAAAATTAATACTCTAGCCAAACTGTATTAATTCCCGCTATGCCAATCCTATATAAATTCTAGTTATGACTCGTAGCTAAATAATACTAGTTGAGTATGTGCAAATGCCGTAAGTTCCTTTGCTGAGTCATAAAAGTGGCCATCGATTGATGCAACATTTATGGCTTTTTAGAATAATGTTTTAGCGTAAATGAGGGATGAAAATAGTTTTGATTTCCAAAAGGCATGTTAAGCATAAGTGAATAAAATGGCTTGTTCATCTATAAAGGATGTCATTCTCGTGGAGCCTGGACGTGAGGAGAAGCGTGTGAAAATCATAGTATTAAACGAATCGAAAATACCGATGCCACTATCAAATGTGGAGAAGCGCTGTGCAGTAACCCCATCAAGCGTGCAACGCTTGGTTAAAAAAGGGGCTGAGCTTCACATAGAAAGTGGGGCGGGTTTATTATCGGGATATGCCGATAAAGAATATGTGGATGTAGGTGGAATTATTATTGATGATGTGAATAGTGCATTATCAACAGCCGATATGCTTGTAAGCGTAAACAAGCCGGCTGGATCCCAACTGTCGGTGATGAAAAAAGGGGCCATTGTGGTTGGCCATCTTGACCCTTTCTTTGAGCAACCGCTGGTTGAGTCAATAGCAAACAAAGGCTTAACGGCTATTTCAGTTGAAATGATCCCTCGCTCATCTCGAGCCCAAAAAATGGACGCGCTAAGTTCACAAGCGAGCCTTGCTGGTTATGTGATGGTGATGCAAGCGGCGAACTACCTACCTTCTATATTACCTATGATGATGACGCCGTCGGGCACAATAAAGCCCGCTAAGGTGTTTATTATTGGTGCCGGTGTGGCTGGCTTGCAAGCCATAGCGACTGCAAAACGCTTAGGCGCAAATGTGTTGGCTTACGACACTCGCCCAGTGGTAGCAGAACAAGTGGAATCTTTGGGCGGCAAGTTTCTTAAAATTGATATTGGTGAAACCGGTCAAACTAAAGACGGCTACGCCAAAGAACTCACCGATGAACAAAAAGCCAAGCAGCAAGACGCGCAGCGTGATGCTATTGCTGATTCAGATATTGTTATTACCACGGCACAGCTATTTGGTCGTAAACCACCGGTGTTAATTAGCAAAGATACCTTGGCACTAATGAAGCCAGGTAGTGTGGTAGTTGATATGGCGGCCCAATCTGGCGGTAACGTTGAAGGTTCGGTGGCGGGTGAAGTAGCAAAAGTGAATGGCGTAACAGTGATAGGCACAGGTAACTGGAGCCAAGCGGTTGCCCGCGCAGCCACCGATATGTACGCGAACAATATTTATAACTTAGTAGATGAATTTTACAACACCGAAAGCAACACTTTTGGTTTGAATTTAGAAGACGATATTTTAAAAGGCTGTGTTATTGCTCATGACGGCGCAATTACCAACGAAATGTTAACCAACGCCTACAAAGGAGCGTAATCATGGAGATTATCTATTTACTGTTTATTGTGCTGCTTGCTGGTTTTCTAGGGTTTGAGTTAATTCGCAAAGTACCAGCGACTTTACACACGCCATTAATGTCGGGCTCTAATGCTATTTCAGGTATTACGTTAGTGGGCGCATTGGCCGCGTCTGGTGGCGACAACAATGTGTTGACCACAGTATTAGGCACCGCAGCTGTGGCGCTTGCCAGCATAAACGTTGTAGGTGGTTACTTGGTAACCGATCGCATGCTTAGCATGTTCAAAAAGAAAGATAAAAAATAAGGAGTATGCAAGTGAATGATATCCAAACCATAATCAATCTTGCGTACGTTGTAGCCGCAGCGTTATTTATTTTAGGTCTAAAATTACTTAGCCATCCAGATACAGCAAAACGAGGTAACTTTGTTTCTGCTGTAGGTATGTTGATTGCCGTGGTAGTGACATTGCTCGACCAGCAAATTATCACTTACCAATGGATTATATTAGGCGTTGTGATTGGTGGTGCCTTTGGTGCTTGGAAGGCCAAGTCGGTTGAAATGACAGCCATGCCAGAAATGGTCTCGTTGTTTAACGGATTTGGTGGTGCAGCCTCATTATTGCTTGGTTGGGCTACGTTGTCTGGCATGAGCATGGTTGCACTTCAAACCGCTACTGCTTTTACGTACATTACCTTGTTCTTCACTATTTTAGTGGGGGGCGTTACTTTCTCTGGCTCCGTGGTAGCGTGGGGTAAGTTGTCAGGCAAAATGTCATCTAAAGCCGTTATTTTCACCGGTCTTCGCGAGCTTAGCGTACTGCATCTTATTGCTATGCTGGTTGTAGGGTACTTTTTTACCACAGAACCTCAAAATACCCTGTGGCTGTATTGCGCTATTGCGCTGGCGCTAAGCTTCGGCCTGTGGGCAACTATCTCTATTGGTGGCGCTGACATGCCAGTGGTTATTGCCTTATTGAATAGTTATTCAGGGGTAGCAGCTACGGCGGCAGGCTTAGCAACCGGCAACACGATTTTGATTGTTACTGGTCTATTGGTGGGCGCATCAGGCCTTATTCTCACTAACATAATGTGTAAGGCGATGAACCGCTCGTTAATGAACGTGTTGTTATCTGGGTTTTCGAAGCCTGTAGAAGCGGGTGAAAAAATTGAAGGCGAAATTAAGATTTTGTCTGCCCAAGATGCATTTTATGTATTAGAAGCGGCACAGTCAGTATTGGTTGTTCCAGGTTACGGTATGGCGGTAGCGCAAGCACAGCATGCAGTTCGTGAAATGCAGTCATTATTGGAAGAGAACGGATGCACGGTAGATTACGCCATTCACGCGGTAGCAGGGCGTATGCCGGGCCACATGAATGTTCTACTCGCCGAAGCCGATGTTCCGTATGACCAATTGTACGAAATGGATGACGTTAATCCGCGTATGGAAAACTACGACGTGGTTATTGTTATTGGGGCTAACGATGTGGTTAACCCTGCCGCGAAAGAAATGAAAGGTAGCCCCATTTACGGTATGCCGGTTATTGAAGCGTATCGGGCTAAAACCGTGTTTGTGCTTAAGCGTTCTGCAAATGCTGGTTTTGCTGGTGTAGATAACCCGCTCTTCTTTAAAGATAATACCCGTATGGTATTGGGCGATGCAAAAGAAACCATTAACAGCATCGTGAGAGAGTTTGGTGACGATTAAGGTATAAAATATCAGTGGCAGGTATGAAAATGCCTGCTACTGTTTATGCTCTCAGTGATAGATGCTACATATAAGCTTTTGTTTCTTTTTTATTTAGTTTATTTTTTTCCACTAAATTTACCTGCCAGTAAGCACCATTTTTTTCAGCGAAAAAGATGAGACATTTCTTGTACAACGACAATAATCACCTTTACCATTGCACATGCTACTTTAGTCGAGCTATTGAAAGGGATTGCAGTTAGTCAGATGTCAAAACAGCATTATCACATTGAAGTGTTTCAAGATCTTATTTTGGTAACACTGCGCGGGCGTTGGGATATGAATACCAACATTCAATATCTAGCAGCTTTTGGTGACACACTTAAAGCGAGGCGAGGAAAAGCCTTTCATATCATCGTAGATATGCGTACGTGGGAAGTGCCTAATTCAGTGTCTTTTGCGAAAATGAAAGCACCCATACAATTAGATAGGCGCAATCAACTTAGTGAAACATGGCTTGAAGATGGCGAAACGGTAGCCGACCACATAGCCGCAAAATTCTTTAATGAGCAAAACTTCACATTGCACCGTACCAAAGACCATGATTCGTTTATGTCACGGGTAGACTTGGTGTTTGATATTGAAACTAAGGCCTATGTTCAGGATTGGGTTGCGGCGAGTGCTGTCGATAAACAAAATTAGTCGAGACAATCGATATTTTACGTAGCGCCACACTATACGTTGTCTATAATACCGCCCTATTTCGCATTAATTTCTGAACCACAGCGTTCAGCATAGTTTTAAAAAGGTGACTACATTGTCAGATTGGAGCATTGAAGAAGCAGAGCGCGTCTATGGCGTGTCTCAATGGGGTGGCGGCTATTTTCAAGTTGGTGAAAATGGTAACGTGCATGTGACTCCAGTTCCTGATGATCCCAGTATTCGTATCGATTTTAAATCGGTTGTCGAAGAGATTCGAAAAGAAGGGGTTCAATTCCCTGTAGTGGTTCGTTTTCACGATATTCTGCGCTCTCAAGTCGCTAGTTTGAACAAAGCATTTCGCAGCTCTATTGAAGAAGCTGAATACAAAGGCCTTTACCAAGGTGTGTATCCGGTAAAAGTAAACCAGATGCGTGAAGTGGTAGAAGAAATTGTAGAGGCAGGTGCACCTTTTAACTATGGTTTAGAAGCGGGCTCAAAAGCTGAACTGCTTACCGTACTGGCCATGAACACCAACGAAGATTCTCTGACCATCCTAAACGGTTATAAAGACGACGAGTTTATGCGCCTAGCATTATTAGGTCGAAAGCTTGGTCGCAAAATAGTAGTGGTGGTTGAAAAGTACAGTGAGCTACTGCTGTTGGTAAAAGTGTCTAAAGAACTGAAAATAGACCCTATTATCGGCGTGCGCGCTAAAATGACGGTAAAAGGCCGTGGTAAATGGGAAAGCTCTGGTGGCGAACGAGCCAAATTTGGGCTCACCATTACGGAAATTATTAAAACTGCCCGTTATCTTGAAGAACAAGGCATGTCTCATTGCCTTAAGCTACTGCATTTCCACATTGGTAGTCAGCTAACCGATATTCGTGCGGTAAAAGAAGCGATGACCGAAGGCGCGCGTATTTATGCCGATTTACATAAAATGGGCTTCCCGCTAGATTATGTTGATGTAGGTGGCGGCTTAGGTATTGATTACGATGGTAGCAATTCTACTAACGAGTCTTCACGCAACTACAGCATGCAAGAATACGTCGCCGACGTGGTTTACGGCATGAAAGAGATGTGCGACCTAGAAGGCGTTCCGCATCCTAATTTAGTGAGTGAAAGTGGCCGAGCTATTACCGCACACCACAGTTGTGTAGTGACAGAAATTGTAGGCGAAATTAAGTCGAATGCGGCACAAATCGATACATCTGAAAATGAAAACGAACATGTATTTCTAAAAAATATGCGTGAGTTGTCAGACGATTTCGAAAATCAAACCAATATGCACGAAGTGTATAACGATGCATCGCAATATAAAGAACAGGCGCTCGGTGCTTTTAAGTTGCGCGTATTGTCATTGGAAGAATTGGCAAAAATTGAAACCCTTTACTGGGATATCATGGCGCGTTTGCAAGTATGGTATCGCAAAGAAGAATATGTACCGGAAGAACTGCAAGAATTAGATTACAGCTTGTCGTCGCAATACTTGTGTAACTTCTCGGTATTTCAGTCTGCCGCTGATACATGGGCTATCGACCAATTACTTCCAGTAGTGCCACTTACGCGAATGAACGAAAAGCCTACGGTAAACTGCTCATTGGTAGATATTACTTGTGACAGTGACGGTAAGATTGACCAGTTTTCGATTGGCCGTGAAATTACCGATGTATTGCCGATGCACCCACTTAAGAAAGATGAGCCTTATTACATCGGTTTGTTTTTAACTGGCGCGTATCAGGATGTAATGGGCGACATGCACAACTTGTTTGGTCGTTTGAATGAAGTTCATATCTTTAGTTACGATGACGATCCAGAAGACTTTTACATTGAAGAAGTGGTAAAAGGTTCTTCAGTGGAAGACGTGCTAAATATTATGCAATACAACCCACGTGCGATGGCATCTGATGTGAAACGTCTTATCGACAGACAAGTGTCAGGTGGAAAAATTAACCCGAAAGAAGGTGTGCGCTGGACTGATTTTTACGAAAATTGTTTAAGCGGCTATACCTATTTAAAGCCGTAACTTAGGCGCTTTAACGTAAACCTTACGCATGATGGCGCTTTTAACCCGTAATAGAAAATGGGTTTTAAGCGTCATTCTAATCTTTAGCTTCAGCCTGCTTAAAATACCGCTTCCAAAACTCAGCCGTAGTGGAATTAATCATGTTCGACTCGGCATTCATTAGCATCACATATCCGGTTTTATAATCCGGCGCAAATGCCACATCGGCACGATACCCTTTTACCCAACCACCATGATAGTTAATACGCTTGCCGTCAAAATTATAAACTCGCCAGCCTAGTCCATAATGGGCGTCTTTTAGCATGCCACGCCAACCCCTGCGTCTCGTTTCCCGCTGGGTTTTAACTCGTGGTGTAGTGACTTCATCAATCATGTCAGGTGAGATCACCGTAGGGAATTCGCCGAGCAAAGCCTGCAAGTAAATAGTCATATCAGTTATGCTGGCGTTTACACCCGCAGCGGGTGAAAAACGGTAGTAGTTGCTTTCAACTGCGCCTTCACGCCATCTGTCTCTGGCAATAGCAATATGTGGGCGCGCCCATGAAGCAGACGCAAGCAATCCGCCTTTTCCTACGCTTGCTGTATTCATGCCCAGCGGAGTAAAGAGCTGTGTTTGTACTTCCCGAGAATAAGATGAGTAGTTGTTCGTTAGATAATACTCGAGCGCCCCAAACAGCGCATTTTGGTAGGTGTAGCACTCGCCAGGTATGCATAATGGGTCGAGCTCACTCAATGAGGTTAACACCCGCTGCAATGAATAATCAGCTTCAATTAAGTTGTCGTAGGCATTGGGCATAAAGCCGCTAGATTGCCCCACAATATGCTGAAGCTGCAATGTTTCCATACCTTCTACATTGAAAGGTATGTCAGGTAATAGGGTAGAAATGGGGGTATCCCAATGTAAGCGCTGTTGCTCAACCAGTTTGGCAGAAAGTAGGGCGGTGAAAGTTTTTGATACCGAGGCTAGGCGAAAGACCGTGTCTTCAGTAATGCGCTTTCCACCTTTGTGAGTTCTGCCATAAACATATACTTGTGGTGTCTTGCCTTGCTCGTAATAAACAAAGGTATAGCCGGGCACATTATATTTTGCGGCTTCGCGCTGCACATAGTTGGCGTAATCAGAAAGCCAATCGGCGCTTAATGCGGGAAATGTCACGATAAGCGTGAAAAAGAATAGGCTAATTCTAATCAGGCGCGGTACTAAATTGCGCGTGGTTTGCAACATGAATTGGGCTCAGTAAGGGCGCACCCCAAAGGTGGCAGGCACTATTATTTTTAAGCCATTATGCGGTTGCTAGTGGCGATTATCAACTCTACTGATATTTTACTGTCAGTTCCGATTTTGTCGCACCCTTACCAGGGGAACAGGATACAATTGAATCGTAATAGCGCAGTGACGGTTTAAACCCGCACATCAACCCGAGCGATAGTATGAACATGGACATAAAAGATTCAGCGCATGTAGACAATGAGCACCGCGATACTTACGCTAAAGCTAGGGTAAGTAGAGATGCCCGTTTTGATGGCCGCTTTTTTGTGGCGGTGAAAACCACGGGTATATTTTGCCGGCCAATTTGCCCTGCCAAATTGCCTGATGAAAAGAACGTGGCCTACTATAACCATGCTGCTAAAGCCATGAGTGATGGCTTTCGTCCCTGTTTACGATGCAGGCCAGATAGCGCCCCGTCTTCTTTTGCATGGTTAGGTGTAGGCACAACAGTGACAAGAGCGCTAACGCTATTAAGTGATATACCCGTGCAGTCTATATCCACCATTTCAAGCCGATTGGGTATAAGTGAGCGTTACTTAAATAAACTCATGGTGTCGCATACGGGGTTGTCTCCTAAACAATATCAAGATTTGCAACGGGTGTTATTTGCAAAGCAGCTGCTCCAGCAGTCCACCATGACGCTTACTGATATTGCTTTTAGCGCGGGGTACGCCTCTACAAGGCAGCTTCAGCGGGCAGTGCAAACTTATTGTAAAAAAACGCCTACCGAATTACGAAGTAAACGCCATTCTGCACTACCTGAAATATCCCTTAGGTTACACTTCAGGCCCCCTTACCATTGGCCGCAAGTCAGAGATTTTCTTGCCCTGCGGGCTATTCGGGGCGTAGAAATGGTGTTCGAAAATACCTATAGCCGATATATCAGTGTTAAAGGCGAATCGGGATTTATCAGTGCGACTTTCAACGAGCGCGCAAATGGCTTCGATGTAAAAATGCGTTTGCCAAATTTAGCTTACGTGTACAAAACGGTTGAACAAATAAAGCAGCTGCTCGATTTACATGCCGCCCCAGAGTTAATTGAAAAATCGCTATTAGCAGCGGGCTTGCCTGAAAATCTATTGACTAAAGGGCTGCGCCTTCCTGGTACCTGGACCGTATTTGAAAGTGGATGCAGAGCTATTGTAGGGCAACAAGTCAGTGTAAAAGCGGCAATCAATCAAGCGGGGCTGCTTGCACAGCATTTAGGGGCGGTAGTCACTGAGGAGCCTGTTGAGCCAAACCAACATTATTGCTTTCCTGAACCCGAAGCGGTGGCAAACAGTGATTTAGCTTTTTTGCGCATGCCAAATGCTCGTAGGCATGCACTTCGTAATTTTGCGGTGCTATTTTGTAACGGTAACCAGCCTACTTATGATGAAATATTGTCAATCAAAGGCGTTGGTCAATGGACACTAGATTACCTTAAGATGCGAGGTGAACGTGATCCTGATGTGTATTTGGCTGGCGATCTTATTATAAGAAAAATGGCCGAGAAGTATCCGGTGTTGCCGCAAGAGGCGGCGCCATGGCAAAGCTACTTAACACTACAATTGTGGCAGTTGAGTAATAGTTAACGTGTTTTTGGGTATACATTTATCAGTAGGAATAAGTCATGACAGTATGCAAAAGCTACCTTGAGTCACCACAAGGGCTTATTGAAATAGCAGCTACTAGCAAAGGAATTAGTGCCATTACTTTTGTTGATAGCGTTAATGCTGACGTTGATGGCGGCGTTCACAGTAATGACCTTACTGAAACAGCGAAAGCACAGTTAGCGGCTTATTTTAATGGTAGCCTCACCCAATTCGACTTACCTTTTGATACCAAAGGCACTGCATTTCAGCAGGCGGTATGGAAGGCTTTATGCGATATCCCTTATGGCGAAACCGCCAGTTATGCCGATATTGCCAATAAGCTAAATAATCCTAAAGCGGTCCGTGCCGTGGGTATGGCCAATGGGCGCAACCCTATTGCGATAGTGGTACCATGTCACCGAGTTATTGGAAGCAATAAAACCCTAACGGGATACGCAGGTGGGCTTGAACGTAAGCAATATTTATTGAAATTAGAAGGGGCGCAAGGCGTACTATGGGCTTAAGAGATATTGCTGCACTATTATTATTAGCGTCTATTTGGGGCGGCTCATTTATTTTTATGCGGGTGGCGGCACCAGAGTTTGGTATTTATGTACTGGTAGCCATTCGTACCGTGCTTGCTACCTGTGTGCTATTACCTATTTTAATGCTGACCGGTGGCGTGAACCAAATTTTTAGGTATTGGTTCCCCATTGCATTAGTAGGGCTAGCGAATACTGCTGTGCCCTTCGTATTATTTAACTACAGCAGTTTGCATTTAGAAGCTGGGGTTAATGCCATTTTAAACGCGACTGCACCAATGTTCGGCGCGTTAGTGGCGTGGCTATGGCTGGGTGACAAGCTTACTCCCACTGCTATCGCCGGATTAGCGCTTGGGTTTTTAGGGGTAACGGTTATAAGCCAGCAAAAGTTAGGGGAAGGTGATATTAGCTTTGTGCCTATTCTAACCGCTTTACTTGCCACTACCTGCTATGGCATTGCGGCCAGCATGATGAAACGGTGGCTGCAAGGCGTGCGGCCTTTAGTGGTGGCTACTGGAAGCCAAGCAATGGCATCTATTATGTTAGCGCCTTTCGCGCTAAGTACATTACCAGCCACTATGCCAAGTACTAACGCATGGTTAAATGCCGTGGCGCTAGCCATTTTAGGTACTGCTATTGCTTACATTTTGTATTTCAAACTAATAGCGAATGTGGGCCCAGCAAAAGCGATATCAGTGGCCTACATGGTGCCATTATTTGGCATTATTTGGGGCGTATTGTTTTTGCAAGAACACTTGTCGTTACAAACCATTATTGGTGGGGTAATGATATTAACAGGTGTGGCACTCACTACCGGTGTGATAGGTATGATAAAACGTAGCCGGGCAGCCAAAACGGCGTAAGAAGTTTGTTTGCTCGGTTCGAAAGGACGTTAGCATCACCGCCCACCGTTTAGCTAAAAATAGCTAAGAGCGACTGATACAGTGGTGATGCTAAGCGTTATATAGAAATCTGTCCGTTAAATTTCAAATAGAAAAATAAAAGCTCAGCAGCTTATTATTCAATAAGCTGCATACGCACTAAATTATGCCCATCTCTTTTCGCCTGATATAGCGCATCTTCTGCATGGGCGGTAACTTCGTTCATGCTACGAGTGGTAGCAGTAAATGATACCCCAAAAGAGGCAGTCAATTGAAGCTGCGGCGACTCACTTAAGGGCGTTAATGTGGCAATACCATGACGCAAGTTTTGTGCAGTATCGAAGGCCTCGTGCGGCCCTGTTTGAGGCAGCAATATAATAAACTCTTCACTGCTCCAGCGACCAAGCACATCTTGCTCACGTAAGTGATCAGAAAGGTACGCCACCACTTTATCTAACACGTCATCGCCTGCATTTCGGCCATGGGCATCAATAATATGCCCAAAGTCGTCTACGCTGATTAAAATAACGCTAATAGAACGCTGTTCTTTTAATAACGATTGATAGATAAGTTCTAGGTTAGTGCGGTCGGGCAAACGATTAGCATGACGCACAATTAAGTCGGGCTGCATGTCTCGTCTGAAATAGTAAAGTAAGTTGTAAATAAGCAAAAAGAGCGAGAAAACCACTACCAATAAAGTTACTACACTGAAGATAAAGGCTTGCGATATTTCGGTTTGCCGGTCTTCTAAAGGACTTAGCAAAAACACCGTCCATCCAAACTGGTTTAATTTAACTTCCGCAATCAAAAAGTCTTTTTGATCGATAGTCACCAACTTGTTATTAAGGGCTTGCTCGTCTTGTACCGTAATCGGGAGGCTGGCATACCAAGGTAGCTCTGAAAGATTGGTAAAATCAGAATACGACGCCACAAGAGAAGGATCGGAAGACAGCATGATGTCTCCCTTTTCATCGACAAAAAGAAAATCGTAGCCGTACTGCTCTTTATAAGAATCGAAGACATTAATGAAGCTGCGTAAGCTTTTTCCTACGCCGAAGAAACCTAAAAATCGGCCATCGTCATCAAAAACCTTCAGGTCGATATAAAAATGAGTGTCTTCCCATTTACCAATATCTGCCACCGCATCTTGTGGTCCGTCACGGTATTTAAAATACCAACTGACTTCGCCTTCAATTAAATCGATGGTAGTACCATCAGAATTAAATTGGCGTTTGGCATTTTCGCTGGCAATAAAAAAAGATAAACCGAATTCTCTTTCAAGTCGGTTTAGGGTGTTAAATATTGCGGCTTCGTCAACCTCGTCGCCTTCCATCAAGGTAACTAATTCAGTGGAATGGCCTAACGCTTCAGATGTGTGAAGAGGCTTTAATAACTGCTCGACAATAAGAGACACCGCTGGCGACAATGACTGTTGCTGTGCTCTGCTTTGCTCCGCTACAATTTTAGAAATACTAAAATGTACCAGGGTAACAATAGCCAAAACCACGACGGCAAACAGCACCAATATACTTCGGTGAAGTGTTCGAAAAGTATTCACTGACTACGCAAGCTCCTTTGCTGCTCCAATCCAATTCAGTTGAAAACAAAGTATACCCGTTGATTTAATGAACTACTAGGCTGTTTAACTCAGATATAGACTTAAGAATGAGCCCTCAAAAATCAATCGCTGACATATAACCACGCCTTAGATACACTAGGCAAAAGTTCGTATTATCGATTTTCGTAAAGGAATAGCATGGCATTTTCAGTGGTAGTTTTAGCCGCAGGTAAAGGCACGCGCATGAAGTCTTCGTTACCAAAAGTACTTCACAAAGTGGGCGGAGTGCCCATGGTGCAGCGTATTATCAACACCGTTCAAGCCTTAGAGGCTGATAGTATTCATTTAGTTTATGGTCATGGAGGCGACAAGCTAAAGGCCACAATAACTGGCGAAAACTTAAATTGGTGTTTGCAAGAAGAACAATTAGGCACGGGTCATGCGGTGCAGCAAGCCGCGCCGCACATTAACGATGATGAAGATGTACTTGTATTAGTTGGCGATGCCCCCCTTATTCGCGAAGAAACCTTGGCGAAACTAAAAGCAGTAAAAGCCGAGTGTGATTTAGCCTTGCTTACCGTTGAATTAGACGACCCTACAGGAATGGGCCGAATTATTCGTAAAGACGACAACATCACCGCCATTGTTGAGCACAAAGATGCTACCGATGCACAAAAGCAAATTTGTGAAATCAATACCGGCATGATGATGATGTCCGGAAGCGATTTAAAGCGTTGGTTGGGTGCGTTAAGTAATAGCAATGCACAAGGTGAGTATTATCTTACTGATGTGATTGAAATGGCTGCTAAAGAAGGCAAGCGTATTCAATCGGCACAACCACAAGAGGTGGTTGAGGTTGAAGGGGTAAATAACCGCATTCAATTAGCACATCTTGAGCGCGCACTGCAGCTTCGCCAAGCAAACGAACTAATGACCAATGGTGTGGCACTGGCCGACCCTCAACGTTTTGACCTTAGAGGCACATTAACCACGGGGCAAGACGTCACCATTGATATTAACGCGGTGGTAGAAGGTAACGTTATTTTAGGTAATAACGTGACTATTGGGCCAAACTGCGTTTTGAAAAATTGTGAAATTGCCGATAACGCGGTTATTGAAGCAAATTCTATTATCGAAGAAGCCATAGTGGGTGAAAGCTGCACTGTAGGGCCATTTGGTCGCTTGCGCCCTGGCGCGGTTATGCACGCAAAATCTAAAGTGGGTAACTTCGTGGAAATGAAGAAAACCGTGCTAGGCGAAGGCGCTAAGGTTAATCACCTTACTTACCTCGGTGATGCTGAAGTGGGCGCTAATGCTAATATTGGTGCTGGCACCATTACTTGTAACTATGACGGCGTGAATAAATCTAAAACCGTAATAGGTCAGAATGCCTTCGTAGGTTCGAATTCTTCATTAGTGGCCCCTGTGATCATTGGTGACAATGCTACGGTAGGTGCTGGCTCGGTCATTACCACCGAAGTAGAAAGCGCCGCATTAGCAGTAGCACGAGGGAAGCAGCGCAATATTGCGAACTGGCCTCGCCCGACAAAAAAATAACTAGCATGTAATAGCTTTAGCGCGGTTTAGTGCTAAATGAAAGGACAACCAAGGTTGTCCTTTTTTGTGCCTACCGGTTTATACGTTGATAGCTTACTAGTAAAAATTGTACGAAAAACTTGCGAAATAGCCGCGAATAGCTTACATTTCTTTCACTTTGTAAATCATAACTTTCGTTTTGAAAGTTATGATTTAGGAATAGTGTAGAAATGATTTAGAGGAAGCACTGTAGTTTCCGTCATGCTGGGGTTGAATTGAGTTTGAAAACGAGTCGTTCTGTAGATCAGCGCCGCGCTGGCATTATTAAATGGGTAAATACTCACGGCTACGCGCAAGTTGAATTGCTCGCGGCCCAGTTCAGCACATCTGAAGTGACTATTCGAAAAGATCTAGCCGCCTTGGCAGACCAAAAAAAGCTTATTCGCCAATTTGGCGGTGCCGCACCCCTATCTGCTTCTCAAGGCGAAACCAATGTAGTGAACTTACCTTCATCAATAAAACAGAATATAGGTAAGCTTGCTGCTAGTCGCATTCAACAAGGCTCAAAAATAGTGTTGGATTGCGGCAGTACCATCGCTGCGCTTTTACCCTGCCTTCGTGATATACCCAACTTGGTAGTAATGACCAATGCCTTAGATGCAGCGAGTCAGCTGACCAAAAGCAATAACGAACCCACTATTTTGATGACAGGTGGCACCTGGGATCCCGCATCTCGTTCATTCCAAGGTGCAATGGCCGAACAATTGGTATCGGCATATAGTTTTGATATGGCGTTTATTGGTGCAGCGGGTATTGATGTGAATCGCGGAACTACGACCTTTAATGAATTAACAGGGCTTACTCGCGCCATGGCACGAGCTGCTCATGAAGTTGTTGTAATGGCAACGTCGAATAAGCTGTCGAACAAAATGCCCAATTTAGAGTTGGGCTGGGAAAATATCTCTACTCTTGTGACTGATAATGGCATCAGTGACGAGGATAAATATCTAATTGAACAACAAGGCGTAACGGTGCTGGTCGCTGCGCAAAACGGAGAGTAATTATGTGTGGAATTGTCGGTGCTGTTGGTGAACGTAATGTTGTCGAAATTTTATTAGAAGGGCTAAAGCGGCTTGAATACCGTGGTTACGACTCTTCAGGTGTAGCTCTGTTGCAACAAGATGGCACACTAAATCGCATAAGAAGTACCGGAAAGGTACAAGAGCTGGTAGATATTATTGCCAACGACGAAGCGCTAGGGACTACCGGTATTGCGCATACGCGCTGGGCCACTCATGGTGGCGTAACGGTAGCCAATGCTCACCCACATTTTTCTAGCGATCGTGTTGCTGTTGTGCACAACGGCATTATTGAAAACTACCAAGCCCTACGTGAACAGCTTTCAGCAAAAGGCTACGTGTTCAGTAGCGACACCGATACCGAAACCATTGCCCACACCGTGCATGAAGCTTTAGATGCTGGTAAAGACTTGTTAGAAGCGGTTCAAGCGTCAGTAAAAACCTTCCATGGCGCGTACGGTACTGTTGTTATCGACAAAGAAGATGTGGGCCGTATGGTTGTAGCGCGCTCTGGCAGCCCGTTAGTCATCGGTTTAGGGTTGGGTGAAAACTTTGTTGCATCAGACCAAATGGCGTTATTGCCTGTAACACGCCGCTTTATCTTTTTGGAAGAGGGCGATGTTGCCGACATTACTCGCCGCACCATTGCTATTTATGACAAAGACGGTAATGCCGTTGAACGTGAAATTATAGAGTCGAACGTTGAACACGACGCCGGCGACAAAGGCGCTTATCGCCACTATATGCTGAAAGAAATTCACGAGCAGCCGGTAGTAGTGCGTAACACACTAAAAGACAGACTAACCGAAAATGGATTAGCGGCAGATGTTTTTGGAAACGGTGCCGATGATATTTTCAGTAAAATTAAACACGTTCAAATTGTAGCCTGTGGTACCAGTTATCATTCAGGTATGACCGCCCGCTATTGGTTAGAGCAATACGCCAATGTGTCGTGCAATATCGAAATTGCCTCTGAGTTCCGTTACCGCAAGTCGGTAGTGCACCCAAATAGCCTACTTATTACCATTTCACAGTCGGGCGAAACAGCCGATACTTTAGCGGCATTACGCTTAGCAAAAGAAATTGGGTATAGCGCAAGTTTAGCTATTTGTAACGTACCGGGCTCATCGCTAGTGCGCGAATCAGATTTAGCCTTTATGACACGGGCTGGCGCTGAAATAGGCGTGGCATCTACCAAAGCATTTACAACGCAGCTAGCTGCATTCTTAATGCTAACCCTAGCATTGGGCGAGAAAAACGGTATGGCTGAGAGTGACAAGCAAGATATCATCAGTGCTCTTCAAAGCTTGCCAGCGAAATTAGAAGAAACCCTTACCATTACCCAAGGTATTGAAGATTTAGCCGAAGAATTTGCCGATAAACAGCACAGCCTGTTTTTAGGCCGTGGTGACCAATATCCTATTGCTATGGAAGGGGCGCTTAAGCTAAAAGAGATTTCTTATATTCACGCAGAAGCCTATGCTTCAGGCGAATTAAAGCATGGCCCACTGGCACTTATCGATGATGAAATGCCGGTAATCGTAGTTGCGCCTAATAATGAATTGCTAGAAAAGCTTAAATCGAATGTAGAAGAAGTACGCGCTCGTGGTGGCATTATGTATGTGTTCGCCGATAAAGACGCCGCGTTCAAAGGTGACGACACCATGCGCGTAATCAATGTACCGCACTGCGAAGCACCTATTGCCCCTATCATTTATACCTTGCCGTTACAGCTACTGTCTTACTATGTAGCGTTAATTAAAGGTACCGATGTGGATCAGCCTCGTAACTTGGCGAAGTCGGTTACGGTAGAGTAGGGTTTAGATAAAGCGGCTGAGGAATTGTGGTGTTGTACCATATTTTAGGTACCGTGAGCGCAGTCGCTTTTTTGCTGACCTGGTATGGACTTGCGAAGCAAATTTCTAATATAGAGGCGCTTCGCAAAAGTCATCAGAGCGCAACTCAAAGCTTGTCGGTAAACCAGTTTGCCTCAAGCTTTTTTGCGTTTTATGCCAATTTTATTTTCGGTATTGCGATAGAGCCGCTTAGTCATTATTTAGTGTGGACTCGTTTCGGTGCGCTTCTTCTGATATTGGCCATCCTTTATCAAATTTGGCGAGACAGGCGGTCAATATCAACGAGTTTTGTAGTTAGCTTGTGTGCTGGTGCTTTGGTAATAGGACTATGCTCTATAGGCTTTCGGCCTTACCCTAATCTTGCCAAGATTGGAGCAAACAGCTTAATGTTGGCAGTAACCGTGCTATTAGTGCAAGGTACGTTACATCAAATAATGTTGCTAAGGCGCAGTCGGATTATAGGCGCGCTATCGCCAGCCTTATTCCGCAGTATTCTAATTAAAGATGTCACAACACTCGCGTTCGCGTTTACCATGCCGTTTGCAGTAGCTTGGCCCCTTATTTTACTTAATGGGGCCAGCGTAATTACCCGTGGAGGCTTGCTGATTCAAATGAATAAAATCAAAAATTATGGGGCCAGTGTGAGTTAAAGGGGCTAATTAAATGTGTGAGTTAACCGGGTTTTCTAGCCAAGAAAATGGTGTGCTTACTTCCTTTACCCTTCCGTGCTCTGGCAATACGAGTACTTACTACGTAGCCTGCATTTTTTAGGCGAACGGAAAACAAGTAATCAGGCCCCGCAGACCAAATGGCTAACATGCCATTGGGCTTAAGCACCTCGTAGATATCTTCTAAACCTTCGATTGAATAGATCCAATTATTGTCAGAATGGGTTAAGCCTTCAGGGCCATTGTCTACATCCAATAATATGGCGTCGTAGGTTGGCGTTTTAGTATTCAGAAGATGTTTTACATCACCTACTTTAACATTCGTTCTAGGGTCTTGAAGTGGGTTCTTAGCGCAGTTACCCAGTGGGCCTTTGTTCCATTCCACAACCTCAGGAATTAACTCTGCCACGGTGACTTGTGAGCTAGGCGTCACTGCTTTTAGCGCTGCTGCAAGGGTGTATCCCATCCCTAAACCGCCCACTAAAACGTGTGCGTTAGGTGTGGATTTAAGGTGTTCGCAGCCCATTTGTGACAGCTCTTTTTCTGAGTTGTACACACGGCTATTCATCAACTCGCCACGAATACCGGAAAGTCGAATACTGAACTCTTCGTCTCGTTGAGAGAACGTTAGTTCACCACCATTATTTGGAATTTGAGCTGTGCCCAATTTAACCCATGGAACCATCGGAAGGTTTGTCCTTTTAACAGAATATTTTGCTTGAACTGATTCTAGGCGCGCAGAATAGCACATTTGCCGAGCATTGATGGGGTTAGCGACTTAATAGGGGCCAAATGTGAATAGGCCAAGATGTTAATAGGAGAAGAGTGTAAATAGGGGCAGTGTTAATTAAGGCTAAAAGTACACTGACCCCATTTTTTTATCGCCTTTTAACGGCGATACATCGCGGGTTCACCCTTTTCAGGTGTACTGTTTTTGATGAAATCGCGTAAGTCTTGGTTAGACTGCTTTAGGTCGTCTCGTCGCAAGTACATCATATGCCCGCTTCTATAGCCTTTAAAGCTTAGGCGGTCTTGCATAATGCCGCTTTGATCAAGCTGCCACATGGTATATTTGGCATCAAAATAGTTGGTGGCGCCATCGTAGTAACCTGCTTGAATCATCACATTTAAATAGGGGTTTTGTGCCATGGCAAGGCGCAAATTTTCACCAGATTTATTGCCACTTCTGTCCCATGGGTGAACATCGCCAAACATATTATATTTGGTGTCAGTTTTGTAATTTAACTCTTCTCGCAAGTAGTAGTTAATCGCGGGGGTAAACGAGTGTAGCCACGACGTTAGTTCGGCCCAGTAATCGGGTCTATCACCCGCTTGCTTAGCATCGATACCCAAATAGCGGCTATCTAATCGGCCTAAAGTTTTACCTTCATCACGAAGTAACGATTTCCAGAAATAGGCGGTGCTTACATCAAGATTGTTTTGTGAAATTGCGTCTTCCGATAACCCTGAATAACGCGCCATTTTTGCAAGCACGCTACGTTTTTCCTCAGTACCAATAAAGCCACCTTTCGCCAGCGCTGGAATAAGCGTGTTGATGGTGAAATCTTCTACTTCAGGAAGCAGTTCGGTTAAGTCTTTGTTTTGAAGTTCAGGGGCTAACTTGTTGTGATACCACGCGGTGGCGGCAAAATACGGTAGTCGATTTGCGGCTTTTACTGGCCCATTGCGTTCAATACCAATATCGGTAGGCGATACTAATATTACACCATTTAAATACATCCACTGGCGGTTTTGTAATTCAAGGGCTAAGCCCGATACCCGAGTAGTACCATAGCTTTCACCAATAAGGTATTTCGGTGAACGCCAGCGGTTATGGCGAGTCACAAAGGTATTGACCCAATCTGCA
This sequence comes from Alteromonas stellipolaris, assembly GCF_001562115.1. NCBI lineage: Bacteria > Pseudomonadati > Pseudomonadota > Gammaproteobacteria > Alteromonadales > Alteromonadaceae > Alteromonas > Alteromonas stellipolaris. The sequence continues at coordinate 4,444,072 of NZ_CP013926.1, read as the reverse complement.
AGGTAGCTGATGTCAGCGTTGACGCCAAAAAACATGCTCTTCTGTGCTTCTTTTGACGGCATTTCACCATCTTCATTCTCCAGTATGCGGCTGTACCCAGTATTGACGGGGTTAACAAATACGATGTCTGCCACATCTAGTATTGAATACGGGTTGGTTTGCACGCCATAAGGCTGTACGGGGTAGCCTTCATCATCAATATTTAAAATTCGAGGGCCCGTATACGCTACGTGCATCCATACTGATGCTGAACCAGGGCCGCCGTTAAAAGAAATAACAAGTGGGCGAGACCCATTGTCTTTTATATCGGTGCGCTGGTAATAGGTGTAAAACAATGTAGCGACTGCGTCATCTTTGTTATTCCACACCGGTTGTGTGCCTGTTGTGGCACTGTATTTCACGCGCTTACCTAATATTTTGGTTTCATGTTCGGTCACTACATGGCTATCGATATCGATAGTACGTTCATGTGTGTCTTCTGCTGCATTCGCGGTAATAGCGAACAATGTCACTAAAACAAACCACAATGCCTTGCTTTTAATTGTTGAATTTATTGAGTTCATCGCGTTTTCTTTTCATTGTTATTAATTGAATAAATACCACGTTAATCACTATACCTTGCCGTGTAGGTATAGTTTAGCTTGCACGACAGAATAGCCAATATTTCCGACTTATGTCTGTATTACATTTTCAACGAGAGCAAAGGTAACTAGCGTTTAGAAGAAAAAGCGATTAAACACGTTAGCAAAAACAAGAATGGCAGTGTTTATACTGCCATTCTACACGTCAAATTTTAACAGCTGCTTTTAAAAACGACTTTTAGAAATACCCCCTCACACCAAGTGCAAAGCTGCGGCCAGGTCGTGGCGCAATATCTTTTAAGAATGAAGTATGTACTCTGGCTTCGGTATCGGTCAGGTTTGTGCCTTTCAAATACACTGAAATATCTTGATTAAGTACATCTAAGTCGTAAGACACACTGGCATCTACTAGGGTGTAGCCATCGGTAGCTGTTTCACCTTCACCAATACGGTCTTGCTCTTCGTAACGTGTAATATCGAGGTGGGCACTTAATCGTTCAGTTTGGTAGCTAAACTGCGTACCAACCCGAAGCGGTGGAGTGCGAGGCAAATCGCCGCCATCTTGTAAACGTGCTCTCACGTAGTCGGCAAATACCGTGGTTTTGAATTCATCTGTGGTTTGCCATGCAACTTGTGCTTCAAAACCATGCAATATTACATCGTCAGTTTTGAAAATATAAACTGGCAGTTCATCAGTGTGTTCGTCGTGATCATCACCACCTTCTTCTTCATCATGGTCATGTCCGCTTTCAGCGAAAAGGCCTGTATTGGTTTGGTAGTAATAGTTGTCGATTTGGTTATAAAACGCATTTAATACAAACCCTAAGTTACCTTCGGTTTTACGTAAGGTAAGGTCGATATTATTAGCAGTTTCAAGTTCAATACTGCCTTCACCAAGCTCTATATGCGCTTCGCCTTCTTCTTCATGAAAGGCGAATAAAGCCCCGACTTCATAAGTACTGGTGCCAATATGTGGGCCAAATGACAGTAGCTCAGAGGCTGATGGCGCACGCTCTGAAAGAGATACTGAGATACCCACGTTGTAGCCTGGTGCAAAGTCCCATACCAAACCCGCCGAGATGCTTAATGCAGTAAAGGATTCATCGATAGGAAATACTAGAGTGTCTTCATGCTCGTCGTCATTCTCGTCGTCGTGGGCATCTTCATTGTGGCCATCATCATCATGCTCTTCGTCATGATCATGTGTATCCAAAGAAGGCAATAAAACGTTATCAGCTTCTAGCGATACATGTTCTATACGGGCACCGAGTTGAACAAGTACATCATCAAAGCGCTTTTCTTCCATGATGGCCATCGCAAAGGTTTCAGTAACCGAAGGGGGAGTAAAGGCTTCTTCACCTTGGGCTGATGCATCGCTGTTTTTGTAATGAAAGCTTACCGCGCCGTTCCAGTCATTCATTGGCGCGTGTAAAACATCGAGTTTTAATTCATGGGTCTCATTTTCAAACAAGGTGCCCGTTTCACCGTGCTCAATTTCAGCGTGTTCATAGTCGGTAAACCCACCCCGTAACTGAATTTGTTTTACCCAACTGCCTTCAACATTGTACTCACCTTGAAGTTGAACTCGGGTTTGCTCTAGGTCTGCAAAAACGGATTCTTCTTCATGGTGCTCTTCTTCTAAGCCTTCTTCATGGTCGTCATCATGTTCTTCTTCGCCATGGGTGTGACCAGGAATACCGTATTCACGATTAAATTGCTCAACTGAAAGCCCTACATAGCCTTTATCAAACAAGTAACTGGTGCCAACGGTGAAGCCACTCGACGCTTCGTTGCTGTTCTCTACTACTCTCGCCTGATCTTCATCATGCTCTTCTTCGTCATGATCGTCGTGCTCTGCTTCAGGTGAAACAGGAACATCGTAGTCATTAGATTCGCGCCAATACCCATCGGCATAAAAGGCGAAAGACTCATTCCCCGTGGTTACATTGAAAGAGCCAAGCTGCTGGTCATCAACCGAGTTGGTTTCAAGTAACCATTCGCCTCGCGTTGTGCTATCGGTAGGTATGCGACCATCTACTACATTCACAACACCGCCAACTGCGCCACTACCGTAGAACAAGGTTGCTGGGCCACGAAGAACTTCAATTTGCTGGGCCGTTGATGCCTCTGATGCCACCGAATGATCAGGGCCTACTCGTGAAACATCGCTCACATCTAAACCATTTTGCGCAATAAGTACTCTTGGGCCACTTAACCCACGAATAACAGGTGTACTGGCTACCTTTGCGTGAAAGCTAGTATGTACACCGGCCACTTTTTCTAAACTATCGCCTAGGGTAGATGTTTGTTGGCGGCGAAGCGTATCGCCTGCCAACACACTAACCGGTGATGCAGATTCCATCACTGACAAATGAATGGGCGTAGCAAGTACGTCCACCACTTCAATTGGAGAACGATTTAGCGTAAATGAAAGTTGCAGCGGCTCGCCTTCTACCAGCGTAATATCTTGATGAAGGTGTGCAAAGTTGGGTGCCGAAATATGCAACTCGGCTTTGCCGTTACTCACATCACGTAGCGAGAATTTTCCATCACTGTTGGTTACCGTGCTTTGATTAGTTCCTTCTACTTCAACCTTTGCTCCTGCTACGGCATTGCCATTTTTATTGAGCACAGTGCCTTCTATAATTTGTGCTAACGCGCTTGTTGATAACAACGCGCTTACTAATGCTGCTACCTTGGTGACCCTAATCATTCCTAACCCCGATACTAAGTTATAATTTCAATCTTATTTTGTGTTATGTTATAATGTATCAAAATGAAATCAATAGATAATTCAGAAATAGTTCAAGAAGCGTGAAAATTTCACGTATGTTAACTGACTTATTCTATGCAGGGATTCACAATACTGGACTAGCGTGTATACATACTACTTCGGTCAAAAGTCGTCGCTCATCATTGAAAAATATATAAGAAGGTAGATTCATGAAAAAGCCCCATATAGCGGTCTCTTTACTCTTATTTTCTAGTTTAGGATTTACAGTAAATGCGCAGCAGCATGTACACGGACAAGGCGAGCTTTTGGTTTCTCAAGAGGGAAACATGCTTCACCTTCAGCTTGTATTACCTGCAGCAGACGCCCTTGGTTTTGAGCACGAGCCTGAAACCACTGAACAACTTAATAGTCAAAATTTGCTTGCCGAACGTTTCACATTAAATACCAATGTGATTGATGTAGAGGGTAAATGCGAATTAGTGAATGTTGAGCACACATTAGAAACGCATGATGATGATCATGAAAGCGGCCACGACGAAGCTCACGAGGGCGAACATGCTTCGCATAAAGAACACGTTTCGCATAAAGAACATGACGAGCACGAAGATCATGAAGAACACGAAGAAGAAAATCATCAAAATATAGAAGTTGAATATCAATTTCATTGTGATGATGCGGTGTCGGGCATTACTGTTGCCCTATTTGAATCCATGCCATCGCTAAGCGCTATTCAAGCTCAGTGGATCACCGAGCGTGGACAAGGTCTTTCAGAGTTATCTGCCGGTAAGCCAACGTTAAGCTGGTAAGCTAAAAATCGGGTAGGTTAAAGATAAGGAACCATACTGAATGAATTTTCAAAAAATAAGCGATAAAGCTGCCATAGCCCTGTCTATGTTATGCGTGGTGCATTGCTTATTGTTGCCTGTTTTATTAATTCTGCTTCCCCCGTTAGCAGGGGCTTTAGCTTTTGATGATGAGTTATTTCATAAAACGTTGTTATTCTTTGTTGTGCCCATTAGTGTCATTGCACTCATGATGGGGTACTTTTATCACCGAAATCATACCATGCTGTTAATCGGTGGTATGGGACTCTCTTTGCTTATTCTAGCCGTCGTATTAGGACATGACGTGTTAGGCGAATACGGCGAAGTGGTGTTAACGGTAATAGGCTCTAGCTTCATCGCATTTAGTCATATTCGAAATCTTAGGCTACGCAGCCAAACAGATAATGAAACCGATTATCCGCACATCATTACACATAAATAACGGCGTACAGGAAGGGTGTGTATGACAACAGGTAAGCCTGAAAAATTAAGTGCTATTCCAACTAATATTATTAGTGGTTTTTTGGGTGTAGGAAAAACAAGCGCCATTTTATCCTTACTAGAAGCTAAGCCAAAGAATGAGCGGTGGGCTGTTTTAGTCAATGAGTTTGGCGAAATTGGTATAGATGGCGGCTTTTTTGAGGGCGCTCATACCGAACAAAGCGGTGTGTTTGTGCGTGAAGTACCCGGCGGTTGTATGTGCTGTGCATCAGGATTGTCTATGCAAATTGCGCTTAATCAGTTGCTTGCGCGATCTCGACCCCATCGTTTATTAATAGAGCCTACGGGGCTAGGGCACCCAAGAGAAGTATTAGAAGTGTTATCTGCCGAGCATTATCAAGAGGTGCTCAATATTCAAAAGAATATCACTTTGGTTGATGCCAGAAAGCTTACAGATATACGCTACACCCTGCATGAGACGTTTAATCAGCAAATTGATGTTGCGGATATTGTCGTAGGTAATAAAGAAGATTTGTACCAAGAGGAATCTAAGCAGCTGCTCATTGATTATGTTGCTAACCGCCGCAATCCCATGCCTGATATTGTTTTTGCACAACATGGAAAGTTAGCGCCATCGTTGCTAGACGGTGCTTCTGATGTGGTTAAAGCAATGAAGCAACCTATACCTCACCATTCTTATGATGACGAACATCATACTCATGAAAACACTGATAGCGAGCATCATGATCATCACCACCATAAGCACAATCAAGCGCGCAATATTAACGATATGCCCCTACCACAAAGCGGCTTTGTTAAAATTGAAAATAGCGGAGAAGGCTTTCAAAGTATGGGGTGGCGTTTTTCGCCTTACATTGTATTTAACCGAAGCGCGCTGCATGGTTGGTTAGACAAGCTCCGTCTAGACAAACTAAAAGTGGAAAGGCTTAAAGCAATTATGATCACTAATGAAGGTATTTTCAGCTACAACATTGTAGATGATGCAATATCAGAAAAAGAATTGGATGATTGTTTAGAAAGCCGTATAGAAGTGATTATTAATGAACAGGTTGCTTCTAAGGCGGGCGCTGATGACATTAGTGGTATGTGGGAGCAACAATTAGTTGCTTGCCAGCTAGATGAAAACTAGAAGCTCGCAAAACACCTACTAAATGCCCTTTAGACGCTATAAACACCCATGAACATAGCTAACAAATATTTATCAGCGTTTTTGGAAAAATAACGCCTATTCTCTGAATAAGCCTAGTGAGCACGAAAGTCATCGGGCTGACCGTGGTAAGCCTTTATGTCGTATACGTTTAGGGTATAAGCTGAGGTTCCAAGAGGGTCTTCAAACATGCCTTGTTCTAAAATACCCGTTAAGGTAAATGCATCGGCCAAATTGTGATGAGCAAATCCATCGGGCAGTTGTACAAAAATAATTTGATTGGGTGGGGGAGGTGGAAAATGAATACAGGCGCCGTAGTAAGGCACTACGAAAAAGCTCTGCAATGTGCGATCTTCATTCACTTCTATCGGAACAATAAAGCCAGAAATAGAAATTACTTTGCCTAAAACGGTTTGTACTATGTTGGTTGAGTGAAGGGCTGATTTGTAATTTTCATCACTACTGGCTTGAATAGATAACAGCAGCTGATTCGTTATAGACTGAACGGTGCCGATTTGAGCCGGCGATAATTCACTTGCAGCATTACCCGATTGATATTGACGTAACGTAGCTTCTTCTTGTTCAGGCAGTAAGTCTTGCCAACCTAAACGTAGCACACTTTTTTGTTCAACTTCTTGGCTGAATAAGGCCTGTAACTTAGGGGTGCTGGTCTGGTACAGCGCTTCGCTTGTGGTAAATTGGTGTTTTATGCTGGGCCAATAAAGTTGAACTAGCCTAGCGAACACACTGCCAGCCACTAAGAAAAGTAAAAGGAGTAGTACGGTCTTAAGTGGCTTGCGCTTAGCGTTAATTGCAGCTTGCCTCTTATCTTTAGCCGTGACTTTACTCACACCTTTATCCACTTTTTATGCTGAGCGCAGTTCAATTTTCTGATTTAGTGAAAAAGGCTTACCGTCACTCAATCCATTTATTTGAATTGAAATGTGCGACGAGCCTGGGCGCTTTACCGTAAATGTTAAGTTGTAAACGCCAGAATCTTGTTCCAGCAATACCGCGCTTTCGCCCACTATTTCTACGTCATCGCTACCTATAAAACTCACATTTACATCACGATAGCGTAGCGGTATTACGTAAGATATTTTGGCTGTGGCGGCTTCATCAACAACAACATCCACCTGTTTAGCGTGTTTAACCGACAGGGTTTTGAAAGCTGACGCCTGATAATGTTGCTGAGCAAGGGGGTGTAATCGGTTAAAGCCAAAACCCATATTACCACCACCATGCAGGTCGCACGCATGCGCGGCAGAAACAACCGTTAAAGAGGCAAGCAGGGTAGATAATAGTTTATTAAATCGTGTCATCATTTATCCCTCGTAAGGTTGCACATTAACGTGCTCTAAACGGTACGCTGCGGTGCCCATTGCATTTTCAGTAGTGTCGATAGCCAAGGTACCTTCAAACCAGAATGGATCGTATAAGCTTTCTAGCTCAACACCTTCCTCAACACTTACGTAAATAATTTGATTGGGCGGTGGTGGCGGCATATGAATGCACGCACCGAAGTAAGGTACGATAAAAAACTCTGTGACCATTTTCGACTCGCTACTTTCAAGCGGAACAATAAAACCAGGAATACGGATAGGCTTATTCTCAAAGGTTTTAACAACTTGCGTAGATGTCAGTGCCTGTTGAAAACGGTTAGTGGTTTCGTTGTCAAATTCCTGGTTACCAAAGGCTTCCACTGAATCTTCTTGAGAACCATCTTCAATACCGGCTAAATAATCTGGCGGATTGAGCAGTGCTGCCAAATCTTCCTCAGGCATTAGCTGTGTCCATTCTACCTCTTGATAGTCAGGCGCTTCGATATCTTCTGCATATGTTGTAGGATAAAAAAGCATGCCTGCTATCGCGACAAAAATACCAATGCGGGCGCTTAAGAAGAACTTCATCATTTTATTTAGCCAAGAATTATTATAACAGTTAGTGTAAAACGTTATAACATAACGGTTTTAGATTGTACATTTGAAGTCTAGCTAAGCATACTCTTACGCCAAGTTAGGCTTAGTTTCGGCTTAAATGGCGGCCTAATAGAATGAGAGGCCGCTATATCCACTTTTACGCAAACATGGCGTAATGCAAAAAGGAGATGATTCACATTGTCAGCAGCACCAGAGCAACCTTTGAAAAATGAAGCAGACTCCAATAAAGCAGCGCCTAACCAAGGCAATGCTATTGCGCTAAATGACGTTAATTATCATTATGCAGATGCAAACAGCAGTGGGTTGCATATACCCACGTGGAAGGTGAATTACGGTGATCGTGTTTTCTTACATGGTCATTCAGGCTCTGGCAAAACTACCTTGCTTAACTTGCTAGCGGGGGTGCTAACGCCACAAAGCGGCGAATTATCATTACTTGGCAAGCCCTTTTCAGCTTTATCAGCTAGGCAAAGAGATAAGTTTCGCGCGCAGCATATTGGCGTGGTATTTCAGCAATTCAATCTAATTCCTTACCTAAGCGTGCTTAAAAATATTGAATTGGCCACTTACTTTGCAAAAGCGGGCAAAACCAATATAACCGATGCAGCCGAAGCGCTACTGACCGGGCTTAATTTGCCCGCTACTATTTTGCAGCAGCCTGCTAATGCGTTGAGTGTAGGTCAACAGCAGCGTGTAGCCATTGCCCGAGCGTTAATCAACAAGCCCGAAATATTGCTTGTTGATGAACCTACATCTGCTTTGGATGCTGCCGCACGAGACGCCTTTATGACCATTCTCATCGACATGTGTAAGCAGCACAACACAACACTAATATTTGTAAGTCACGATATGTATTTGAAAAAGTTTTTTGAAACTAGTGTAGAGATGTCTTCGCTAAAAGGGTCTTCGCTAAAACAGTCTTCACTAATACAGCCAGCGGAGACCAAGTAATGTTAGTGTCGTTAGCGTGGAGTAGCTTAGGTAGTCGCAGAAAATCAGTGGTATTAACGTTTCTTTCGCTGCTCATTAGTATTAGCGTATTGCTAAGCGTTGAGCACATTCGCCAGCAGGCAAAAGAGAGCTTTAACCGAACTATTTCAGATGTTGACCTTATCGTTGGCGCCCCAAGCGGTCAGCTAAATCTTTTATTGTATTCAGTGTTCAGGATGGGAAGTCCCACCAGTAACATCAAATATGAAAGCTATGAAGCACTGCAAGAAGGTCAATTAGTGGACTGGGCAATTCCTATCTCGTTAGGGGATTCTCATCGCGGCTTTCGGGTAATGGGAACAAACGATAACTATTTTCAGCATTTTAAGTTTGGTAACAAGCAAGCGCTCAGTTTTCAAAACGGTCAGGCCTTCGCGAGCTTATTTGAAGCTGTGATAGGCGCCGATGTGGCCAAAGTGCTGGGTTATAAAGTGGGAGATAGTGTGGTGATATCTCATGGTATTGGTAACACCAGTTTTACCAATCATGATAACACCCCTTTCACTATTACCGGCATACTTGCAGCCACTGGCACACCGGTGGATAAAACCGTGCACGTAAGCTTAAACGCAATTGAAGCTATTCATTTGTCGGCATCAAAGCAAAACCAATTACTCAACGATGCAGCCTCGGTAAATACCACGCCAGACAGTGTAACGGCGGTCATGCTTGGGCTCACCTCAAAATTTGCTACGTTTAAACTTCAGCGCGATATCAACAACTATAAAACCGACAGGCTTATGGCTATTCTTCCTGGTGTGGCACTGACCGAGCTTTGGCAAATGATGGGCACGGTAGAAAACCTACTGCGCGTTATCAGTATCTTGGTGCTCATATCTTCATTGTTTGGCTTATCGACCATGTTGCTAGCGTCTATGCAGCAACGGAAAAACGAGATTGCTGTTTTGCGTGTATTAGGTGCAGGCCCTAGGGTTATCTTTACCTTGGTATTAGTAGAAGCGCTCATTTTAGTGTTGTTAGCTATTGTGGCAGCAATAGTTTTACTTAGCGTAACGTTAACCTTATCGAGCGATTGGCTGGCGTCGCAATATGGTCTATTTTTAAGTGCTAATTTGCTGACGGTAGAAACGCTGAAAGTGGTAAGTGTGATCACCTTAGCAGCTATTGTTACCTCGGCGATACCGGCATTTGAAGCGTATAAAAATGCACTTCACAGTTCACTTTCAGCAAGGTAATTGGGTTGGCAAAGTAACTGGGTGTGCAAAGTACTGGGTCTGAAAATTTGCTAAGTAATGCCTGATATCGCGAATCTGGGGTGAACCATGGCAAAGCACTTCGGCGTATATTGAGTTTGCGATACACTGCAAAAAACGTTTATGAGGTTAGCCATGTCATTACCCCTATCACTACTCGATCTTGCCCCTATTTGTGAAGGGCAGAGCATTAGCAATGCATTAAGTAACTCTAGGGAGTTAGCGAAGCAAGCTGAGCGTAGTGGGTATCATCGTGTGTGGTTGGCTGAACATCACGGCATGCATGGCGTGGCAAGTTCTGCTACCGCCATTATGTTAGGCAATATTGCCGGCGCTACCAATCATATTCGTGTAGGTGCAGGTGGTGTCATGTTGCCTAATCATGCGCCTTTAGTGATTGCCGAGCAATTCGGTACGCTTGAAACTTTATATCCTGGGCGTATTGATTTAGGGCTTGGCCGAGCGCCAGGTACCGACATGGCTACCGCAAAAGCATTACGGCGCAATCTTAATGGTAACGCCCATGTCGACACTTACCCCGATGACATAAAAGAGCTTCAACACTATTTAGGTACGCCAGAGCCTGGGCAGAAAATTATCGCCGTGCCGGGTGCTAACACACATATTCCGTTATGGTTGTTAGGTTCAAGTTTATACAGTGCGCAATTGGCTGCATCGGTAAGCTTGCCTTATTCTTTTGCGTCACACTTTGCGCCAGACCAGCTGTTCGATGCCTTGCATGTGTATCGTTCTATGTTTACACCATCAGATACCCAAGAATCACCCTATGTGATGGCAGGGGTAATGGCGGTAGTGGCCGATACCGATGAAGAGGCACAGTATCTTTTCACCTCGGTACAACAGCAGTTTATGAATATGCGCCGAGGGCTTAACAAGCCGTTTGCTAAACCCGTAGACGATTTATCGGCAATTTGCAGCGAAGCAGATTACGCCATGTTGTCTCATGTATTGCGTTATGCATTGGTGGGTTCAAAAGCCACGGTTGCCGCACAGTTAGCTAAATTTGTAGAGGCAACTGAAGTGGATGAGGTGATTGTTTCAATGCCAATTCATAACCTAGAAGCTAGGCTGAAAAGCGTGGCACTTTTGGCTGAAATAAACATCTAGCTGAAATAGGGATTAAAGCAAACCTGAGTAACAATAAATAAGCCTGTTTCTAACAGGCTTATTTATTTGAATTGGCGTTTCTATTTCTTATTCGCAAGGCGTTCGATAAGCACCTTGTGCTGCGGAAATTTTTCTAACAATTCATGCTGAAAAACTTCAATCATATCTTCAGGCTCCCACCCAGGGGATACAGCTTCGCTCACCAACCCATAGTCGCCATCAGTTAACTCGGCCGCTTTAAAAGTGCCTCCAGGTACAGCAAGCTGCAACTGCTGGCCGTTGGCAATATCAGGCCCTACTACCACTTTTTCGTAATGACCATCTGGGTAAATCATATGGTAAGTAATGGGCGCGCCCATGTGGTAAAACTCAATACCATCGGAATACTTAGTATGAAAGTGGTCAATACTGTTGTCGTTGGTAAGCATGTAATAAATAGCGGTCATGGTGGTGCGTTCACCACGCGACGTTGTTACTTTGTCTCTGTGATCTGCTTTAAAGCTTTGGCGAAAATAACCACCTTCAAAGTGATGAGAGAGGTTGAGCTGTTCAATGACTTGTTCTTTCGTTAAGGTCTTCATTTTTTTGTTCGTCACTGTCTGGTCTGTCATTCTCCCGTCCTTTAATGTTTCGTTCATAATTTCGTTGCTAGCTAAAGGCGAAAAGCTTGCCAGATACAGGCTTAAACATAGACCTAACGTTGTCATTTTATTGCTACTGCATGTATTTTGTATAGTACTAGGCATAAGAGATTTTATTCGCCTCATAATATGGTTATTATCCTTAATAGACTTGGCCGTAACGGATTAGCCATGTTGCATGGCCCTTTAATCATAGTGAGTCTGAATCATAGAAAGCTTAGTCAGCGAGGGCAATTTTTAACGCTTACCTAGCATAAACTATCTAAAACAAACTTATGGGTATTTTAAGCCTATATTATACGAACTTCGGCTATGCAGCGGAGTCGATTAACACTATGATATTTCAAACTAATCACCTACTCACTAGCTTAACAGTTGGGCTAATTAAAGATGAAAAAAATGTCACTACTCATCACGAGTATACTCCTTTGTTTTATGTTTCACGCTCAAGTAGAAGCTCAACCATTACGGGTGGCGATCATTGAAACAAGCCCCTTGCCCATAGTGACAAATACAAGAGATGCATTTATCGATGAACTTACATTGATTATGCCTGAACATGAAATAGACATAGAAATATATAACGCTCAGGGATTAGAAGAGCAAGCGAGAACCATAGTGCAAACTGTTACGGAAAACGGTGCGCCGGACCTGCTAGTGCCAATCGCAACGCTTGCCACAAGAGCGGTTTACAACTTTTCAGCGGCTTCTGAGCTCCCTACTTTATTCATGACAGTGGCAGACCCAGTTAAAGAGGGCATAGTCACTGCGTTTGGCGAACGTAGCGTATCAAACATAACCGGTGAGTCTCACGTATTAGATGCCAAAGTAAAGTTGGATATGCTTGATGGCTTACTAAAAGCCTCGGCACTGGAAGAGCCGATTACTATTGGGTTAGTGCATTCTGACTACCCGTCTTCAAAAAGTTCTGTAGAAAGCCTATTAGCACTCGAGAGCCAGTATGATAACGTGAAGTTCGTGGCTGTAAGGACCGCCTACGTTGAAGGTACCTCAGGGTTAGACACTATGCGTGATGGTGTTGTGGAAGCGCTCAAAGAAAAAGTAGAAACATCCGGCGTTGATACCTATTGGCTTTCCACTGGCCCCTTGCTTCAAGCCAACGATCTCATCAATGTTATTTACAAAGAAACTAAACTATTGCCGGTTTTTGCCGAAAGTATAGAGTCAGTGCAGCAAGGTGCGTTACTTGGCGTTGTAGCAGATGAAAAAAGTATTGGGAAATCAGGTGCCTTACGGGCCAAAAGAATTTTAAGTGGCGAGAAGGCCAATAGCATGCCTGTCACTAGAATGGATAAATACACCATAGGGGTGAATGTATCTACCGCCATAAAGATGCATATTCCTATTCCGTCATCGTATTTAAAGTTATCGAAAAATCACGTTTATCAATAAAGACCTAATTTACCAACAAAGAGTAGTACCAGATATCTATGCGAATTAAGTCGAAGCTTTTAGCTATATATATCCCCATTCTGTTTACAGGGATGGCGCTAACGGGCTATTGGGCCTATTTGACGGCTTATGACTCAGTGAGAGAGCGAGAGTATCAGTTACTTACCCAAACCTTGTCACTCACTTTTATTGAGTTTGTGCGAGAGCGGCACGAACTGCTGGTGGATTCGGGTTTAGAGAATGTGCCGGTATTTCGAGATGCCTATCAAAAAGAGGTATTTGACGAGCTAGCAGAGCTTCATGAGTCCACCGGTAAGCATTTTGCGGTAAGTGATAAGTCTACTGGCGCTGAGCTATTTAGCACCTATGAAGCGTGGGCGCCCATCAATACCGCCAACGCCACTATCACCACCATTAATGCTACCGATATTGCATTTGGTGAATCTGAGTGGAGAGATCAATATGTCCTCTTTGCCTGTAGCAAGTTCGACCCATGGAACTGGAAACTTACAGTTAGCCAATCTACCGATGAACTAGAATCGTCATTATCAAAAATAGCGTGGCTAACCATTGCTATTACCCTGTTTACGGTCATTTTAGTGAGTTTATTCATAGGGAAAATCACTCAGTATTTTGTGATATCCCCTATTGGAAAAATTAAAGATGCAACGAGCAGTATCGCCGGTAATCATAAACGGGTAAGCATCGATGTTAGCGGGAAAGATGAACTAAGTGACTTAGCCCAAGATGTAGAAGCCATGTCTGCAGACATCGAAAATTATGTGGAACGGGCACAAGCTGCTAATAAAGCCAAAACGGACTTTCTTGCCGTTATGAGCCATGAAATTCGCACGCCGTTAAATGGTATTCAAGGCCTTGCTACTTTACTGCTAGATACGCCGTTAGACGACAAGCAAAAGCAATATGCGTCAGATTTACGTTCTTCAGCTACTATTCTTGCCAATGTAATCAATGATGTACTCGATTTATCTAAGATTGAATCTGGTATGTCAGAAGTTGATGTTACTGAATTTAATTTAGATAACATGCTGAACGATCTTATTACCTTGCTAGGTATCAATGCGAGTGCAAACCATACCCGGTTAGAATATAAAAGTAAGAATTTAGACTCGGTATTGGTCACCAGTGACGTAACTAAATTGCGCCAAATAGTGATTAACCTTGCCAGTAATGCCATCAAGTTCACACACAAAGGCACGGTGACGGTTACTGCGAGTCTGAAAAAAGTCGCTGGGAAGTTGGTAGAAGAAAATCGCTTGGTCATTTCTGTGAAAGATACTGGAATTGGTATAGAGCCGGATAGGCTTGAACATATTTTTGATAAGTTTACGCAATCTGATTCTTCAATTTCACGTCGTTATGGTGGTACAGGTTTAGGTTTATCCATTGCCAAAGAGCTTTCGCAGATATTAGGTGGTGATGTCAAAGTCACGAGCCGAGTGGGTGAAGGGTCGTGTTTTACGATGTCTGCCATTGTAAGCGCCCGTGTTATCGACAGTGCGTCACTGCAAGAAGCGCAAAGTAACCTAAATAAAAATACAATCCTCAAACCGGGTATTAGCGTATTACTGGCAGAAGATAATGCGATAAATGCCGTGGTTGCTCAGGCACTATTAGAGCAGCTTGGGTGTACTGTTACTCATGTCGACAACGGTTTAAAAGCGGCTGTTAAAGTTGAAGAAGAGGCGTTCGACGTTATCTTTATGGATATTCATATGCCAGTGATGGATGGTGTTGAAGCCACTAAGCGTATTCGAAATTTACCAAGTGACGTAAGCCAAATTCCTATTATTGGGCTTACAGCAGAAGCCTTTAAAGAGCGCCATGATGCCTTTAAACAGGACGGTATGAACGACGTGGTCACCAAACCTATCACCATTGAAGCATTAAAAGGTAGTCTACTTAAGCTAGCCTTATAGAAGCGTCTATACTTACTGAAAGATGTTACCCATGTCGGGAGAAGAAGGTGGAAGTGGTAGGAAAGCATAGAGAGATTTTAAGACTTCGTGTTGCTCTTCTTATCGGTGCTTTGTTGCTCGCCTCTTTCATCTTGGCAGATATGGCGTTGTTACCTTCCCCCTTGTACGAGTTTTATCTTCAAAACCGCCTTATATACCAAATTCCAGTTATCTTTTTGGTTATCGCCCTTTCGTTTTCTCGATTCTTTTATGCTGCCAGAAGCTGGATTTTTGCAGGGCTTATGGTGATGTTAACCTTTGCCAATTTTGTGCTCATTTACCAAAGTTGGGTGCTATACGAATTTGCCTTTCCTTACGAGGGTACCATTTTATATGCATTCTATTGTGTATTTGCGTTAGGTGTTACCTATAAGCTGGCGTTGGTGGCATCGATAATAAGCATTGCTGGTTTTATTGGTTTGATGGTAATCGCGCCTGTGTATGGCGATCGCGTCATGATTTCAACGTCATTTGTGGTGGGGTCGTTATTTATATGCGCTTATGCAAAATACCGTTTAGACAGAATAGTGATCCTCTTAAAATCAACGAACAAAAAGCTAAACACCTTAAGTCGGGAAGACCCGCTAACCAATCTCCTTAATAGACGTGCACTGATGAAAGAAGGCGAGAGATTACTGTCGCTCAGCAAAAGGCAGAACCTATCTTTCGCAGTATTTATGCTCGATTTAGATGACTTTAAGAAATACAACGATGCCTTTGGTCACCAACAAGGGGATGATGCCATTGTGGCGCAGGCTGATGTGATGCGCGCCGTGTTTCAACGACAAACCGATATTCTGGGTCGTTATGGTGGCGAAGAGTTTATGGTTATTGTCAGTGGGGTTTCAGCAAGGCAAGTAGAACAAAGTTGCCAGCAAATACTCGATATTTGGGATAAAAAAGCCTTACCTCATGCATCAAATGCATCAGCAAAAACCGTCTCCTGCTCTATTGGTGCCGTGGTAGTAACCAATATTAAAGGGCAAACATTAGAAGGCTTAATTAACCAAGCTGATAATGAACTTTATCAAGCAAAGGCTGCGGGGAAGGGCACTTATTTACTATCGACGCTAAGTTAAATCAGCGTCGATAGTTAGCGTAAAAAAATATAAGCCTTAGGCTTAAAGTTTAACGATCATTTTCCCTTTATTGTCGCCAGAAAATAACATCTGTAAACCCTCTACCGCTGACTCTATACCCTCAACCATGTGAGAACGATATTGAATCTTACCTTGTTGTACGTAGGGCGACAGCTTTGCAATAAGCTGAGGTACTTCTCCCCAATGATCAGGCATTGCAAACCCACGAACATTAATGCGCTTTTTAATTAACGGTATCCAATTTGGGCCAGGAGCCGGGTTTTCTGATTGATAGTCGGCAATCATACCGCAAACCACAATACGTCCATGTGTATTCATACGATTGAAGATATGCTGTTGAATTGGGCCGCCGGTGTTTTCGAAGAACACGTCAATTTTGTCAGGGGTGAGCTCCGTTAATTTCGCTTCTAAATCGTCAGTTTTATAGTTTACTGCACCGTCAAAGCCGAGCTCGTTAACAATCCAATCTGCTTTTTCGTCACTGCCCACTACGCCAATAACGCGAAGGCCGTCTGCTTTTGCGAGCTGACCTACGATTGAGCCTACTGAACCAGCAGCGCCAGTGACAACCAAGGTTTCACCTTCTTTAGGCTCACCAAAGTTATATAAGCCTGTGGTTGCAGTTAAACCGGGCAGGGCGAATACGCAAAGCGCCATTTCTTCGGTAACACCTGGCTGCAGCTTATTGAAGCCTTCACCATTACTTACCAAGTATTCTCGCCAGCCAGTCATCCCCATGACTTTGTCGCCAACAGAGAAATCAGGGTTGTTCGACTCTATTACTTCACCTACACCGCTTGAGCGCATGACTTCACCAAGCTCGACAGGCGGAATATAACTTTCACGATCTTCACTCATCCACCCTAGCATTGCAGGGTCGAGTGACATGTAAGTTTGTTTAATCAGTATTTCACCTTCACCCGGAGAAGGAATGGATTGCTCACGAGTTTCAAACAAATGGGAGCCTATTTTTCTATCGTTTGGGCGATTGACCAATAGAATTTCTTTATTGCTAGACATGTGAATCTCTCCTTAGGCTGTTGAAATTATCTTGTACTACAGTTGTGGGGCTAGAAACTGCTTATACAAGCATAATCACTAGAAAGGTCAAAAATAGCGTGTTTTATCAAGCCTTCCTCATTTATTTATGGTGAATGGCAAATGTCAGAATTTACAAATAGCGCCAATATTTGCAATCTATTATTTGCAAAATGTTTACATCTTCTTTAATTATGCCGCTAAAGTTGTAAAAAATGCGATAAATCAGCGTAAATGGCGTTAACTTGCATTGAACAAAACTTACCGTATCCGTAGAATGCGCCACTGCATATTTCCTGTTCTATAAGAGTATTTTTATGAAGCAATATTTTTCTTTACGTGCCTCTGTATGCTTAGCACTAGCCTCGATGGCATCTTCTTCTGTGCTAGCTGCTGGTTTCCAAGTAAACGAGCATAGCGCAAATGGTTTTGGTCGCGCGATGGCGGGCCAAGCGGCAACGCCTGAAAATGCATCAATTCTTGCTACTAACCCTGCTGCAATTACTGAGTTTAAAACGGCTCAGTTCAGTGCGCAGGTAAGCTACATCAATCCACAGGTTGATATTCGTGGTGATATGGATGTTGCTGTGTACAACGAAAGCGGTGAAGTGCTGTTTGCAAATACATATGACGCCAGTGAAGAAGATATTGCTACCTCGGCAGCTGTGCCTTCTTTTTTCTACACTGCACCTGTGAATGACAAAGTATCTTGGGGTATTGGCGCATTCTCTAACTACGGCCTTGCTACCGACTACAGCGATAGCTATAACGGTTTGCACTTTGCTGATGACGCCGAAGTAACCTCATTTACGCTAAACCCTGTTGTGGCTTACAAAGTAAACGATACATTAAGCTTAGGTTTTGGTCTTAACGTGACTTACGCAGAAGCCGAAATTGGTACTGCTATTCCTCAAGCATTTGGTGCGCTACTTGGTAGCGATGCACTAGGTAATGCAACTATTGTTAAAATGTCTGGTGACGATGTTGCCTTTGGTTGGAATGTTGGCGCGTTATGGCAAGCCACAGAGACCACTAAGTTGGCGTTTAGCTACCGTGCAGAAACAGAGCTAAATCTTGAAGGTGAAATTGAATCAGACCTAGGCGCTATCATTCCTGCAGTGGCAGAGCTATACAACCAAGGCGGTTCACTAGATTTAGATTTAGCTGCAATCACTGAAGTGGCGATTAACCAACAGCTTAACGATGAATGGTCAGTGCAAGCCAGTGTTGTATTCACTGAATGGAGCGCATTTGATAAGTTGAATGCAGAGCTTGATAGTGGTGATGATTTACTACTTAAAGAAGAAGATTTTGAAGATTCATTACGCTTAAGCGTGGGTGGAACTTACCTTTATAGCGACAAGATTACGCTTCGTGCTGGCTATGCGTACGACGATGGCGCAGT
Organism: Alteromonas stellipolaris; assembly: GCF_001562115.1. Lineage (NCBI taxonomy): Bacteria > Pseudomonadati > Pseudomonadota > Gammaproteobacteria > Alteromonadales > Alteromonadaceae > Alteromonas > Alteromonas stellipolaris. Next base: position 4,425,476 of record NZ_CP013926.1, on the reverse strand, counting down.
GAGCTACGAGCACCGTTCATTGAGTATTCCAGATACCGATCGTCATTGGTACACGGTAGGTGCAACATACGCATTAACTGAAAGCACCAGCATTGATATGGCTTATGCCTATATTAAAGGTCGTGAAGCGGCAGTTAGCCAGCAGCGCTCTATTGGTACTATCGTAAGTGACCTTACGGCTACTGAGCATGCTAAAGCGAACGTATTTAGTTTGCAGGTTAATACAAGCTTCTAAGCAAGTTTGACAAGAAAAAGGGCATCATCATGATGCCCTTTTTTTATGCTTCAAAAAGCGACTAATTCGGATAACTTAGATTTCAGAGAACCAGTCTTGCAAACATGTAATAGCCGCACTGATTTTAGCAGGCACCAATTCACGTTTAGGGGTAACCGCATATACGGTGTAATCAGGTAACGACCAGTCAGTGAATAGCTGCTTCATTGAGCCTTCACTAAGTAAGTGGCGCACCTCTGGTTCAGGCAGCACTGCATACCCAAGTCCATCACGCGTAAGCTGGATTAAGGTTTGCATTGAATCAAGCTCAATACGGCTAGACGTCAGCGGGACTTTATCAAGCTTGTCGTGCTTCATGACGTATTCTTCTATATGGCGGTGAGAAATATAGGAATACTCTTGAAGAATGTCGGGCGACTCTAGAGGCGATTTTGCCAAAGGATGCTCAGCCGATACACACAGAATTCGTCGCCATGTGGCCAACTCTAAACTGCTGAAATTAGTATCAGACACTGGAGTAAAGCCAAGCAGTAAGTCGGCACCTGAAACAATAATGTCTGTAGGTTGGTCGGTTAGCGTCAGCGATACATTTATTTTCGGGAAATCCTCACATAACTTCTGCAAGGGCTGACTCAATAAGCCACCACCAAAACCTTCTGGAGCAATAATATTTACTTTACCTGAAGGCGCGTCTTGAAGCGTTTCAATACGTTCCTGTGCTTCAACAGCGGTGTCTAACATCTTCTTGCTGGTGTCGTAATAGATCCTTCCAGCCTCGGTAAGGCTCAAGTTTCGGGTATTACGGTTAAATAAACTCAGCCCAATGTCTTGTTCAAGTTTTCTTAGTTGTTGGCTAATTGCCGAAACGGTCATATGCAGGTTTCGGGCTGCAATACTCATGCTACCGCTTTCAGCGACCTCAACAAAAATTTGCAGAGAGCGAAGTAGTTTCATGTTCATTGGTAATTGTATCCTCATCGATACGAGTCAGTTGGTCTCGCGTTGCTTTTTTAAGCGCTTTTATCTCCTATAAATGTAATCCAATAAGGGTAGCCGCACATCCGTGTTCAGCTTATGAAACTGCAACTAAGCGCGTTTTATTCTATAGAGGAGAAAGAATTAGTTTAAAAAGCAAAATAAGATAACCTTCGCTGAATGTCATTTGTTAGGGGGGTGTATCCAGTGTTTTTAATATTTGTAAAATGCCGATATAACACTTTCTTTCATTCCGAAAGCTGGTACGTTAAGAATTAAACAACGCAGAGCGCACAGGCTTTTGCCTCTGCTCCTCCCAATAAAAACTGAATAAGAATGGTGATTATGAAACTTCGTGTTATCTCGTTTCTGTTGTGCATGTCATTTGTTGTGGTGATAACGGGGTGTGCCAACACTTCACCTGTCACTCAGCCTCAATATGGTCCGGCGTCTTTTACTGGCGATAAATTTACCGCTGTGATGGTTGCTTACGCTCCAGAAATGGAAGGTATTTTGGGCAAAATCGATTCTGATCCTGATGCACAAATACACACCACCACCACAATCAAAGGTATTACTTATCGTATTGGGACCTATCACGATGAACCTATTCTTGTTTTCGCTACCGGTATGAGTATTGCCAATGCGGCCATGTCGACACAAATGGCGCTAGATTATTTCCCTGTTAAACAGGTGGTTTATATGGGCATTGCTGGCGCGGTAAATCCCAAGTGGCAACCAGGTGATGTTATAGTGCCAGAGCGTTGGTACTACCATGATGAAAGTGTTTATACCAATGAAGACGCTGAAAACCCAGGTGAGTACGTGCTACCTGAGTACTACGCTAAGTTTATGGAAGAGCAGCCAGCGCGAATAGCAGAAGACCCACATTATCCTAAATATAAGCCGTTCCAGTTTATCCACCCAGATGAAGTGCTTATTGTAAAAGATGGTATGGATAAACCAGAAGATACGCCTTATTTCACCGCATCACCCAGGTTGTTGAATGCGGCAAAAACAGCAATGGCAGAAATGCCTGCCCAACGTATTTTGAATGAACGTAATGCCAAGCTGCATGTTGGCGGAAATGGTGTTACCGGTTCGGTGTTTATGGATAACCGAGAATACAGAAAATGGGTACGGGATGTTTTCACGGCTGAAGTCACCGAAATGGAATCTACGGCGATTGGCCAAGTATGCACGATTAACGATGTAGACTGGGTAATCATTCGTGCTATCAGTGATTTAGCGGGTGGCCAGGAGGGTGTGAATACAGAAAACATGTACGATAAAGAAGTCTCGCGAGTAGGCGCTAACGTATTATTTGCTGTGCTTGATGAGTTGGCTGAATAGATAGGTTCTGATCTAATCAGAAGGCTACACAGGTTGGTAGCTGCGGATGAATAACATCGCCCAACCTACAAAAAATGAGGCAAATCTATTAAGTTGTAGCGTTTGCCTCGCTTTTTTCTCAATACCTTTTTAGCGAATAGTACGCACCATATTGATGGTGGTAGTAGCCAGTTTTACTTCCACTAAAAAGACAACAAGGGCACAAATTAGAAACATCATTGCCAATATAAACAGTGAAATAACGGGTGTTTTTAAATCAACAAACCACAGAGAGCCCGCAAATAAAGCCACAATGACGGTACACACCATTAGTCCCGAGGCCACGCACAAGCCAATGGCCCAGTTGATGACCTTCACTCTGCGCCAAAGTACTTTTATTTCTCGTTTTGAACGGTCAACAATATGAGGGTCTGAGAGGGTATGAATTTGCCTTTCTGCTACCCTTACTCTGTCTGATATTCTGCCAAGCCGAGACGACATAACATTCAAAAAACCTGCTATACCCGTAAGTAAAAAAACAGGGGCCACCGCAAATTCAATAAGTTGAGATAGGCTAGGTATTAAGGTATCCAAAAATTCCTCCGGTATTACTGCTGTGCTATCGCCTTTACGAAGCTTATACGTAATTTATATACAGCTTAGCCCACTTGCGTAACGCGGGTGTTGTTTATAAGTATTGGTTATAAGTGTCGTGTATAAGTGCCGGCGGTGAGTTAAGGCTTCTAACCCGTATCCATACTTAAGCAATGCACGCTTTTGCTGGGTAAGTTATTATTTTCACTATTAATCGCTAAATAGTTAGCGATACAATTGGCGTTATAGCAAGCACTAATATTGTGGTCAAATGACACATATTATACGTATGTTAATCTCGCCAAATCTATAGAAAGGACAAGCAATGAGCTCCACATTCAGGTTATTTTTACATAGCCTTAGCACCGTGACTGTCGTGTCGTTTTCTTCTCATGCTGCCGCGCAAATCCCAGAAGGCGCAAACACTGCCAAAAGCATAGAATCAATAGAACGTGTAGTGACAACAGGAAGCCGAATTGCTAATTCCACCTCAAATTCAGGATATGTGGTATCTAGTGTTTCAAGCGATGACATAAGCTTTGTATCACCAAGCCATATACAAGAAGTGTTAAACTTTATTGCAGGCGCGGGTGTTCAGCGAGGAAATGGGCAGGAATATTTGCCTGCACTACGCTCGCCAGTGCTTACAGGCGCTGGGGCTTGTGGCGGTATACTGGCTGCTGAAGATAACATTCCTTTACGCGCAGCCGGTTTTTGTAATATTAACGAGTTGTTCGAAGCCCATGGCGAAATGGCTGAACGCATCGAGGTCTTAAAAGGCCCTGCTTCACCCCTTTATGGCTCTAACGCTATTCACGGCGTGATAAATGTTATTACCCCCGATGTTACCCAAGACACCGCTTTATACGGAATTGATTATGGTTCTTACGGCTATAGCAGACTGAAGCTAAGGCAAGGTAAAGACTTTGGTAATTCGGGTGTAGGTATAAACGCGAGCATTACCCGCGACGGCGGGTATCGAGACGAAGAAAGTGTGGATCAAGAAAAGGTTAACCTTCGCCACCGCTACGAAGTTGATAACCTGAAGGTAACCAGTGGGCTGACGTACACCCACTTAGATCAAGAAACCGCTGGTTACATTACTGGGTTTGAAAGCTATAAAGATGAAGATATCGCCCAAGGTAACGACAACCCTGAAGCCTTTCGAAAAGCGAAAAGTTTGCGAGTGTGGAGTAAAGTAGATGTAGCATTAAGCGGCGCCAATGCACTGTCAGTTACGCCATACTTCCGCGACCAAAGCATGGAATTTCGCATGCATTTTTTACCCGGTACACCTCTTGAACAAAACGACCAAGAAGGCTTTGGTGTACTTTCCCAATATCATCATGTGGTGAACAATACGTTAAGTATTGATGCTGGGTTAGATGCTGAGTATACCCGAGGAAGCTTGGTACAATCCCAAGATAGCGAAACTGTGGGCTCTGCTTTCCTAGTGGAAACCGTGCCTGTAGGGCTTCATTACGACTACCAAGTAGACGCTACCCTTTATGCGCCATTTATTGCGCTTAATTGGCAACAAGCAGCGTGGGCGGTTTCACTGGGTGGGCGGTATGAGTTTATGGATTACGATTACACCAACAACATGATATCGGGTCGTACTCGTGATGATGGCACTGAATGTGGCTTTGGTGGCTGTCGATACGCAAGACCTGAAAGTGGTACTAACGACTACAGTAATTTTAGCCCTAAACTCTCGGTGAGTTTTCAATGCAGTGAAACAACGTTATGGTATGCGGGCTTATCTCGAGGCTATCGTGCCCCGCAAGCAACTGAGCTTTACAGACTTCAGCGCAGTCAACAAATTGCCGACTTAGACTCTGTCACCGCCACCAACGTAGAAGTAGGTGTTAAAGGGCAGCACAAAGTCTTTAGCTATGTGGTATCTGCTTATAGCTTAACTAAAGACAATGTGATTTATCGTGATAGTGATTTTTTCAATGTAAGCAATGGAGAAACTTGGCACAGAGGGGTAGAGCTAACCTTTAACTATCAAATCAGCCAAGGTCTGAATTTTGCGTTTGCAGGCAGCTATGCCAAACATACGTATGAGCACAGTGAGCTTTTGGGTGAAGTCGATATTAAGGGTAACGATATTGATACTGCGCCAAACCTCACCTTCAACGCTCGCCTAGGATACAGCTTTACGCAAAACACCCAGGCTGAAATTGAGTGGCAGCATGTTGATGAATACTATACCGATGCTGAAAACCTTAACGAGTACGAAGGTCATGATTTATTGAATCTACGAGCCTCTTGGGCAATTTCGCCAGAAGTATCAGTGTACGCAAGAGTGAATAACTTGCTCGATACCGCCTATGCTGAACGGGCCGATTACACAACCTTTACCGCAGATAGGTACTTTCCAGGGCGGCCAAGAAACGTAATGTTTAGCGTTGATTATCAGTATTAGTTAAAAGCATTATCTACTCTGGTACAAAAAGCGGTAGCGTGTATTTCACGGTTACCGTTTTTTTTGCCTTTTTTATCGTATGCCCTGCTAGAACCAACCTGTCAGGCTTGCGAGAAAATGCGTTCAGGCGTACTGTTAACCCCATATATGCAGCGAATACCTTTAGTCGCGCCAGGTATATCATTTCAATAATCGTGGATTATGAAAGATGAGATACGTGGAATGATTAAATTATAGGTAAACCCATGCAAAAAATAGTTGTTGTCGGTGGTGGCGCTGGAGGTCTTGAACTTGTAAGCCGCTTAAGCCGCACCCTCGGGAGAAAGAACGAAGCAGAAATAACCCTAGTTGATAGAAGTCGCACTCACATTTGGAAGCCCCTGCTTCATGAAGTGGCTGCAGGCGTTATAGACAAGCACTCAGATGGCGTTGATTACGCTATTCACGCAGCTGCACATCACTATCGCTTTCAGTTAGGGAGCATGTGTGCCATTGACGCAGAGGCCAAAACTATCACTCTCGCGCCATTATTCGATGATGAGGGCGTGGCGATATTACCCGAACGTAAAATACCCTACGATCAACTGATATTGGCAATTGGTAGTGTCAGTAACGACTTTGGTACGCCAGGTGTTGCACAGCATTGCTATTTTCTAGATTCACTGGTGCAAGCCGAGCGATTTCATCGTGGTTTGTTAAATCAGCTTATTCGTATTAATCAGCAAGAAGATGAGAATAGCTTTATTAGAGTTGCTATTGTGGGCGCGGGTGCAACGGGCACTGAATTAGCCGCTCAGCTTCATCATGTTGCTAACTTATCGAAAACCTACGGCATGCCAGGCATGTCAGCGTCTCGTTTAAAAATCACTATTGTAGAAGCCGGTGAGCGAATACTGCCCGCATTGCCAGAGCGTATCGCCAACTCAGCCCGTAAGGCGCTGCATAAGCTTGGAGTAGATATTAAAGAACGCACCATGGTAGCTGAGGCTGACGAAAATGGCCTTATTACCAAAGACGGCAGCCGCGTAGATGCTGATTTGATGGTGTGGGCGGCAGGTGTTAAAGCGCCGGATTTTGTCACCGAAATGGGCATTTTTGAGACGAATCGCGCAAACCAAATTCTTGTTAATGAACACTTGCAAAGCACTGGCGACGGTAGCATTTGGGTCATTGGCGATTGCTGTGGATTCAAGCAAGAAAATGGTAAGTGGGTACCACCAAGAGCGCAGTCTGCGCATCAAATGGCAAACACGGCGGCAGACAATATTATTGCATTGCGTCGGGGTAAAGAATTAAAAGGCTATGTCTATAAAGATTATGGTTCACTCGTGCATTTAAGTAACTACAGCACGGTGGGCAGCTTGATGGGCTCGTTATCCAATTCAAGCATGTTTATTGAAGGGCGTTTAGCGAAGATAGTTTATATCTCCTTGTACAACATGCACCAATTTGCTGTGCACGGAAAACTAAGGGGCGCACTAAAGCTGCTACTCAAGAAGCTGAGTTATGCCATTAGCCCTAAGTTAAAGCTACATTAATTTATAAGGTATGAGTCATGCTTAGGTAAGTATATTCAACCTATTAACGTAAAAAGCCCGCATCAGCGGGCTTTGTTATTTATTAAGCTTACAGGGTTACTGTTTAACGCCTTCAACATGAAGCGAAAGCTCAACAGTTTGTGATGCTGGGCCTAGGTCGTAGTCGATACCATAGTCTTTTAATGCAATAGTGGTGGTGCCTGAAAAGCCAGCACGGTAACCGCCCCACGGGTCGCTACCTTCACCAATCTTTTTAGCTTCAATAGTCACGGGTTTAGTCACACCATGCAGCGTAAGGTTGCCCATAATGTCTAACAAGCCGTTGCCTTTGTCAGCCACGTTAGTGCTAACGAATTTGGCTTCTGGAAAATCATCTGCATTCAAAAAGTCGTCGCCTCTTAAATGCTTATCGCGTTCTGAATGGTTTGAATCTACGCTATCGGTTTCGATAGTCACCGAAACAGACGCAGCAGCAGGGTTATTTTCATCGTAGCTAAAGGTACCTTTGAAGTCGTTAAAGCGCCCTGTCAGCCATGAGTAACCTAAATGCTGAATTTTGAAATTAACTGATGCATGAGCACCTTTTGAGTCAATAATATAATCAGCCGCGTGAGCTGAACTTAGCGCAGAATTTAGTGCTATAGCCGTCACGATTGCAAGAGTTAACTTCTTCATAAAATCTCCTTAATATAAGTATTTAGCGAAGCCTTAACATCTGCTTCAGTGTGTCGTCTTTATCAATAAAATGGTGTTTCAATGCCGCCAACCCGTGTAAAGAAGTCAGCACGATTAGTGTCCAAGCTAGGTAAAAGTGCACCTCGCCGGCCAGGTCTTCCTGGTTTTCAATAAACTCACCTAACCCAGGAACAGCAAACCAATTGAATACCTCTATGGCTCTGCCATCGGCGGTTGAAATAAGGTAGCCTGAGGTAAAAAGCGCTAAAAGGACAAGATAAATAGCACTGTGTCCTAACTTACTCGCTAACTTCTCAAATTTGCTGCCAAAAGTCGGTGGTCTCTGGGTAAATGCGCGCGAAATCAGCCTAAGTAAAGTCACTGCGAACAACAGTAGCCCTACACTTTTATGCCAGTGGGGTGCGGTTTTGTACCAATCGCTATAGTAGGTCAAATCTACCATCCATAGCCCAGAGGCAAACATACCTATTACTACCAGTAAGGTGAGCCAGTGGATTAAGATCAGCCAAAGAGGCCAGCGTTTTTTCATAAGTGAACTAAGCAATAGAACCAAATTTTAAAACGAGTCTACTGGAACAATTAAAAAGTGAATATTTCAAAGCTTATTACAGTGCGTTCTATTTATTAGAATGAATATGCAAGTTGAAACGGTACTTAAATTTAGTAATTAGAAAATAAGCGATAAATCGTCTAAAAATTGAGGCGGGTTTAAGTGATAGTGAATAAAAAAGCCATATAGTATTAAGTAAGGGTGAGTTAACCCGTTTTTTAAATGTCGCTGGAGTTCTTCTTTTGAATCTTTTGCTGTTGCTACTCACAATGTCATTCCTAGTACCTGAAAATGGTGCTGGTAATGTATTGAGCAAAGAGATTTCACAAGTATCGAATGACATTAGCATTCAATATTTAGCCTCATCAAATCTAGAGCAAGCCAGTGATAAAGACGAGCTTGATGATGGCGCCTACTTTTTAAGTGCTTTCTTCGCGAGTAGCATTGTTCCCAATACTCGCTTTTTTACTTACACCCTGCCCAGCGATGCAGACAATGCAGCACATCCCATTCGCGCTCCACCCCACCTTAGTTAAACAAAATATTCATTTATCTATTTAATTTGTTAACTAATTTAAGGGGAAGGTAATGCATACCTTACAACTTCATAAAACCGATGCCGCCGATCGTCTAGCTTGGCCTGTTGTTGAAAATAAAGTGTCTGTCACATCGTCAGCGATGGCGGTATTTACAGACTTCAAACAATACATGCCACATGTAATTGACGAAAATGCACCAGCGACACGAGTCGAAAAAATTATGCGCCAATCTCATGTTCGTATGATGTTGGTGGTAGATGCCAATAATGCATTCACCGGCATAATTACGTCACAAGACGTGAGTGAACAGCATATTGTACAAAGAATTGCTGAATTAAAAGTGCCTAGAGATGGGTTAGTGGTACGTGACTTCATGCAGGCGAAAACATCATTAATGTCATTTGATTTCACTGAATTGACAAAATCGTCGGTAGGGGATGTGGTAGAAACCCTGAAAGATTATGGGCAGCATCATTGCTTGGTGCTCGACAGAGATTCCCACGAGGTACGCGGTGTTATTAGCGTGAGTGATATTGCTCGTGAATTAAGAGCCCCTCTTGATGTTCAAGATAAACCTACGTTTTCACAATTAATTCGGGTGTTAGCTGCATAGCTTACTCTATTTACCGCTGCCAATGCCACGGTAGAGGGGGTTAACTTTGCCAGTATCACACTTGAAATAGCTCCGCGTTACCATCGCGCCCTCAACAGCATTGAGGGCGCGATGGCCTACTACATTTCGAATTTCGAAATCATTGTCTATAGTTTGATTATGGAGTATTGAAGAACAGAGATTTATGAAACCAGTACATGGCTCATTTGTAGTTACTCGGTGCGGTAACGTTATGCTTACCCAAGCTTACGGCCCCTGGAATTGTGAGTGTGTTGATGGTTTAGTGCTTGATTATCGGGATAAGTCTATCGATATGCATGGCAGTAACTGGGGTGATATTGTGGTTCTTGAAGGGGAGTCCCTGCTTATTCCCGATGCTGAGAGTCTTCTGACTGAGCGTATATCTGCAGTTCGTCATCTTGGGTTAAGTCATTTAGCGTTAGTACTTGAATCGTCATTAGTAAAATCAACCACCCAAAATCAACTTGAAGCGGTATATCGTCAAACCGGTGTAGACTTTTCTTTCTTTGATACCTACGAAGAAGCAAGGGCGTGGTTAACTCACCTTGGTTATGTTCTTGATGAAGACGCAGAGCGCGCCCATTTTGTGAAAACTAAACAACATTGCCAGTAGTTGCGTGAAGCTCAGCAAGTTGGAATGATTCTCGCAATATTCTCGATAAGTAAGATGTTTTAAACAACTGAAATCGAGGCCAAACTATGATCCATAGCACCTATCCACCCAGTGTTGTTATAAAAGCTTTCACTTGGGCCTACCAAGAAGTTGGCTTGAATCAAGCAGAGGCTGCTGATTTACTTGGCGTTTCTGAAACATCCCTATCGCAAACCACCCTACTTGGGTTCGAGCATGGCACGACCGAGTACCGTAGACAGCTTTCTTTCATACGTATGTATCATTTACTCATTGCGTTGTCAGAAGGGGACAGTGAGGCCATGCAAACATGGTTTCAGCAATATCAAAGTGAAATAAAAACCTCGCCTAAAAACCTGTGTTTTACTTCAGATGGTATTGAAAAGGTCACTGATTACTTACGAGAACTAAAGCAAACTGTTGAACTAAGACCAAGTCTATCGCATTTACGAAATACTAAGGCAAGCTCTGCTACCAGAGTGGTTACGCATTAAGGAATGACTCGGTGCATAAATAGACAAAATGCATAACATTGTTAAGCGAGCCCTAGCTGAACGCCTACTTTGTTCACTTTGTTTATGAAGTTAAAACAAGCTTCAGGCTGAGTATTTATAATCATATGGCCAGCGTTAGGAATAATTTCAGCCATGCTACTAGGAAGCGACGTAGCAATATAAGACATATGCGCATCGGGTGATAAGATGGCGTCTTGTTCACCATATAAAATACCTACCGGGCACGAAATAGTCTTGTAGTGCTCAAACTGTTTATACAAACTTTCTGTTGAAGCTACCATGTCACAGCTAGCTTGATAAAAGCTCTCTGAATGCAGCGCAAGTGCACCACCGCTCTCACTTCCAAAATTTGAGGGTACACGTTCTGGAAAAAAGACTTGAGCAACCTGTTTCTTACCAAAAACTATACGCAGCGGCGCGGCCAACGTTTTACTGATTAAACTGCGCAACCTTTGATAGGGAATGTACAGTACAGATAAAGGACCAGGCCCTTTTGTTAAGGGAACCGTTAACGGGCAAAGCAGCGAGACAGACTTTATTTTATCTGGTGCATCTAGTGCCATGCGCAAAGCAATTGCGCCCCCCATAGAGTGCCCTGCAACAAATGCTTCGCCTAAATTTAACTGTGACATCCAGGCTAAAATGGTGGCGCTTTGAACGCTAAAATCTGCCGATGTGTTACGATGACGCGTAGAAAAGCCGCTTCCAGGGCGGTCAATACTGTACACAGTATAGTGCTTGGCTAACTGATTCGCTAAAGCAGTAAAGTTAAGTGCATTACCCGCAAGTCCATGAATAAGAATAAGGGCGGGGCCTTGTCCTTGTTTTGTGTAATGAATTTTTTCTTGCTGTACGTTTGAAAATTGGCCTGGTGGACGGAAGTTTTTTTCGATTTTCTTATCGATATGCTGAGTGAAAAACCACGACGCCACCAAAAGGCAGAAGATAAGTGCGACAACAATGTAAATGACCACCACAATGTGTTCCCTTTATTAGCGTTATTAGTAAACTAATAAGAAATGAATAGACAGTCAATGTAAGCCTTTTTCTATGGCGCTAAGTACAATTTATAAACTGTCAAATAACTCACAAGTGAAGAATATAACCGTTAAGTTATGATTACGATTACCCCTACTATCACGCTAGAAGATAGCGACATTGAAATGCAAGCCATCAGAGCACAAGGTGCTGGCGGGCAAAATGTAAATAAAGTGAGCAGTGCTATCCATCTGCGCCTTGATATACCTGCCTCGTCTTTGCCTCAAGAGGTAAAAGATACGCTGCTTAATACAAAAGACAGCCGCATCTCTAACGAGGGTGTGTTTGTTCTGAAAGCGCAAAATTCTCGAACTCAAGAACAGAATCGGGAAGATGCCATTGTGCGTCTAAAAGCATGGATAGTCAGTGCCACTAAAAAACAAAAACCAAGGAAGGCAACCCGCATGAGTCGAGCAGTAAAAGCGAGGCGTGGCGAGGCCAAAAAGCAACAAAGCGTGAGAAAATCTATGCGGAAAAAAGTGGATATTTAACCTACTTTAGCCTAAAGTATAGGTCTTCAGCGACGTCGTTTCGTAAAATGAATGGAACATTCTACGTATTAATGAGTTAAATACGAAAAATATACGATTAAAGAATACGTTTTACGCTCAAGCTGTTATGGATATAAGGGAATTTCTTCAATGACACGGTCTGACATTATACCTATGGTACTTTTCGCTGCCATCGTTGTCTCGCTTGGGATAAATACGCCACAAGCGGCTAACGAAATAATAGCGAAACTCTTCGGTAAATCTATTTCAAATAGCGAACTACAACCTAGCCAAAGTGATGTAGATCGCTTCCAGTCTATTCTTAGTGACAAATCTGAAGTTGAGATCCGAAAACTTTTAGCTCAGCGTGCGTTAGGCACAAAAATTAGTGAATCTGTTATTGCTGACTTTGCCGACGAAAACAACATTGAGCCTTCAGAAAGCGAAGTTGAATCCGCTTATGCGGTTATTAAAACTTGGACAGTCGATTTAAGCCACAATGCTGAATACTCAGATGAAGAAGTTGAACGTTACCGTCTAGCCATGGCAGAAGGCATGGCTAAAAGTTGGAAAGTGTCTAAGTCACTGTATGAAACCTTTGGTGGAGATGTTGTATTCCAGCAAAGTAACCCGCTTACCCCCGTTGGTGCTTATAAGGATTTGTTTGAGCAATATCGCTCACAAGGCGAGTTTGTTATTTACGATCCTGTATTCAAAGCGGCTTTTTGGGAGTCGGTAAGAATGCGTTACTCTAATGTGCTGCCACAAGAAAATATCGATTATTCATCGCCTTGGTGGGAAGCTGGATTAAATGCTTCTGGTGACTAAAAACCCCTTATAGCGTCGTTTTATATAATGATTAAAATATAATGAATTGAATAAAACACCCCGCTTAAAGCGGGGTGTTTTTGTTTGTGAAAAATTTTTTAATTGTTTTTTGGAATAAACGATGAGGTTCATTCGTTATTTAAGTGTCTTTGATGAAAACAGGAAATAAACGAATGAACAAACTACATACTGCTTTAATTGTTGCATTAGGTGTTACTTCAAACGTGGCGTTGGCTCAGACTGTAGCTGCATCTGTTTCAGTGTCTAATAGCACCGGAGCTTCAACCAATGGGTCTGGTGAGCAAGCAAGTTTTACCCAGTCAATGTCTTCACAAACTTCCGCTTTGGCAAATGTAGACGCACAGTCAAATGCGGTTACCGACACTAAGGCTAGCCCTGAAACTGGCAACGAAACGCAAAACGCAGACCAAGCTGATGCTATTGCCACTACTAACGACACATCAGAAGCATCTGATGAAACAAGCGGTGAAATCCTCACTCAGCTCACCAGTACGCAAAGTGCTCTTGAAGGTAGTGTTGCGGCAACACAGAGCATTGCTACAAATGCTTCAGGAGCCTTAAATGTCGCTACTTCTGCCGCCACTGACGTGGTATCAGGGGTAGTTGATAGCAGTGTATCGCAAGCGGCTGATGTCAATGGCATGGTGTCTTCAATATTAACCCAGTCGGTTGAAGCGGTAGCGCAATCACAGGTTGAAGATAGTGTGGCTAACCAAGTATCTGGTCAAGTAAGTGGGCAAATCGAAAATACGGTTTCAACCACTGTTGAAAACACAGTAAGCGGAAACATTGCTGGCATTCTAAACCAGTAACAATCACGCAGATTAACGTGTTCGACGCACCGTGAACAGCCGCCATCCTCGTTATTCCTACCACTATGAAGGTTATAAAAGTAGGAGGGTGGCGCTATTCCCAGCCCCACCTTTAATTCCATGCGTTAATTCCGTGCGTTAATTCCGCGATTATTCGATTTAGTAGGAAACCTGCATGAGCCTTAAAACCCCCATACCATTATTAAGTGTATCTATTGCCTTGAGCTTGATTGGCAAAATTGCCATGGCGAGTCAGTCAGAAAACAGCACAGAAACTGTCGAGCACAAGATGATAATAGTGAATGGAGAAGCCTATATTGGTGCTCATCACGACTCAAACGTTAACGTTAGTGAACTTGATACGAATACCGACACATCAGACTCAGCAATAAAAGGAAATGCGAAGCTGAAGGTAGCCATAACGCCTACCGATAAATGGCAAATCACTGCGTCTGCACAGCATAGTGAAACTCGCTACAACGAGCTGCCGGATTTTGACCTAGCTATTACGACCTTGTCGGGTGAGGCGAGCTATCAATCGCCCTGGGCTAAAATTGGTGTTCATCACTATTATGCAAACGCCGAACTTAATAACAATGCCTTTCTTACTTATCAACAAAGCGGTATTTCATTGGCCAACAGTGCGTATATCCAAGGTTATTGGCGTCTAAGTGTAGATACCATTGATAAGTCGTTTGAATCGGTGCCAGAGCGCGACGCTGAGGCGCTATCTAGCCGCTTTGATGGTTTTTGGTTTTTTAAAAACCAAAGCTTTATCCAAGTAGGCGCGAAATATCAACATGAAGATGCGTTGGCTCAAGCGTTCGACTATACCAGCCATGGTATTGACGCCAGCTATACCTACCCGGCCAATTTGTGGGGTAAAGCGCTCGACATCAAGCTCGGCTATGAAATGGAGAGTAGGCATTATAGTAAAGGTAGCCAGAGCAGTGAACCTGCCGCTTCAGGCGCACCTTTTAGTGAGTTTGAACAACAAGAAGATGGGCGACGAGAGGACAATAGGCATGTCTTCAAAGCGAGCATAGAATATGCGGCTATGGAAAACGTAGATTTTATCGTAAGCACGCAATACAAAGACTATGGATCAACCCTAGTGTCAGCAGACTATCAAGAAACACTAGCTGAACTTGGTGTTAGGTTTCACTTCTAATCGCGCATTGGCACTCACTTTTGGTTTCATTACTGGAGAATACCTACTCCAAACACCGGGTCCCGTCCCGGTGCTCCAGCATCTATGGCTTGGTCGCGTAATGTGGCCAACGCTTGGGCCTGATTTGAGCTCGCACGAAATAGGCAGGCATAGCGGGCTGAAACGAAAGGCGTTGCCATCGATGTGCCGGTCTCACGGCTAATCGTACCATCTGGATGTGCGACTTCGACGGAAACGCCGCTGGCCGCAAAATCAACATAGTTACCTTGATTGGCCCATCGATAGATAGCCTGTTTACTGTCTACCGCTGTTACCGCAATAGTTGACGGGTATGCTGCCGGAAACAAAGGTGGTGAGGCTGGTCCTTCGTTTCCAACGGCTGCAATAATTTGTATCCCTTGTTCGCTAATTTTTTTTATAACGTTAGCAAGTACAGGGTTTTCTGGCCCCGCTAAGCTCATATTAATAGTATCAACATGCTTGGCGACTAAATAATTAAGACCATCAATTAATGATAATAAGGTCGCGCCCTGACTAATACTGTTACGCGTATAAAAAACGCTGGCGTTATAAAGATGACTACCTGTGAGCATGTTATCTGCTAATAAGCTGGCCACTGATGTACCGTGTAACTGGGTAGTCGGCAACGCTTGTGGAAGAAAAGACTGCTGTTCAATAACAAGGTGTTTTAGTGCCTGGTGGTTGTGCGCAATGTTGGTATCTATCATTCCAATTCGAACAGGTACTTGGCAAACTTTTGGCTTACCAGTAGTTGCAATACTAGTTTGCTTGTCTTGGCTGTTTTTCTGGTTTTCAAGGGGAGCAGGATTTTCATGGATTTCGTAAGTCTCTGGGCTCTGTAGTTCGCCCATGTTTTGCGCTAAATAGATGTGATTTCGGCCTACTTGTTCTTTTAGTGATGTTGGTAAGCTGTTTCTTATTTGAGACAGTTCATCAAGGTTAGTACTAACCTTTAAACGGTAAACCCACTGGTCTATGGCGGTTAGATAGTGAGATGATTCAATCGTGATGTCGGGGTGAGAAAAGTGAGTTTTGTCAGCCTCGCTACCCACAACCAACCACTCGCTTTTTACCGCTAAAAATCCGTCAGGGGCTTTTACTTCTTTTAGTACAAGATTGCCCGCAGGCGAAGTAAGACTAAGGGGAGATGGAACAGTAAATTGCGGGGCAGGTATGTTGGCTAAGGTTTCAAAAGTATTGCCAACACCTTGTTCTACCTGGTTTTCAAGCACATCTCGCACGGTGCCAACATCAACGGGTACTTTGTCAATAATAGGATTAACAGGCTCGATTATTTGACGACCAATAGTTAACTGGGCGCAGGCATCCGAGCTTACCATGCTACTTAATGAAAGTATTAAGCCACTTACTATTAACTGACAAAGCGATCTGCACATCATCATTTTACCTCACTTGCTTTGCGGCTGAGTCTATACAGGCAACTCACAGCCTTGCATGCGTATTGCTCACCACGCGTGACTCACATAATCGATAAATAAAGCTGGCATAAAACGTGCCCTTATCGATGGATAACCCTTTTCTAGTACTTAGTTAACGTTTGTTGGTAAAAAAAATTCCCTACCGTTGGGAATAAATCACGGCGCCAAACGTTAACCATGTATAAAGCGTAATTTCATAGGAAAATGTATGAAAGAAGAAGTGTCTGAACTCGTTCCATCATTAAGAAAGTTTGCGTTTTCACTTACGGGCAATATACATGATGCTGACGATTTACTGCAAAATACAATTGAGAAACTACTGACTAAACCTCTGCCACAAGATGCCACGTTAATGGCATGGGCATTTCGAGTTTGCCGCAATTTATGGATAGATGAATATCGAGCGCAAAAAGTAAGAGCAAGTGCGGCGGTTAACCCTGAATTGCAGGCGCAGGATGAGGCGCACTTGGATGAAGCGCTTTCAGGCGGCATTACGTTAAAGCAAGTGAGTAAAGCTATGGGGGAATTACCCCCAGAGCAAAGAGAGACCTTGTCACTTATTGCGATTCAAGGCATGAGCTACTCAGATGCTTCAGAGGTCCTTGAGGTACCGGCGGGGACGATTATGAGCAGGCTTGCTAGGGCACGAAGCAAACTCAGTAATGTGCTAAATCCACAACAGGAGGTGGTGCTATGATTATATCTGACGAAATGCTTTCAGCATTTTTAGATGCAGAACTTAGCGATGAGGACATGGAATACGTGAGAGCGTCGATTGCCAGTGATCTTGCTTTGTCAGACCGTTTAGCGTCTTTGGCACAGGTAGACATGATGGTGAAAGCGGCAGCTGATGCGGCAACGCAAAAACCTTTGCCTAATAGCGTAGTGGCTATGCTTGCAGACGATGTTTCTTCAGAAGCCTATCTTGAGCAAGCGGACTTCGACTCAGATCATGTAAGTTCAAGTCATGCAGGTGAGCGCATACCACGCAACGTAACCTCGCTTAATCGCAAGCCCAAAGAATCTAGACGTAGTGGGAAGTGGAAAGTACCTTTATCGTTAGCGGCAGGTGTGGCGTTAGTGGCAGGACTAACCTTGATGCAATCGGAGCAGACAGCCCCCCTTGACCCAGCAAGCACTTCGTCAACGAATAGCCATTGGGCGAATGTATCTAAAGCCCTCGATAATAATTTAACGGGCGAGATGATGGTGACCGATGCGGGTATGGAAATAGTGCCACAATTGTCGTTTATGAATAATCAATCTCAGTTGTGTAGGCAGGCGCAGATACAAGGTGAAGATGAACTGAATATCATGATTGCATGTAAAAATGGTCAGGGCATTTGGCAACTTCACGCCAGTAAGCTGATAACAGCGGGTCGTGATAAAGGTGAGTATCAAACAGCAAGTGCCAACAAAGTACTTGATGAAGAGATAGATTTGTTAATGGTGTCCACACCATTAAATAGAGAGCAAGAGAAGCAAGCTATTAATCATGGATGGCAGTCTAAGGCTGCCGAAGGAGTAGTTAATGAAAACTAAATTTATAGCGTTTCTAGCAGTGATAGTAATGACAGGGTGTGCGAGCCAACCCGATTACCGACAGGCGTCTAACGGCGGTTTTGGGTATACCGAAAGCAAATTAAGCGAAACCCAATACCGTGTTCACTTCAAAGGCAGAGGGTCGGATAAGAGTAAAGCCATGGATTATGCCATGTACCGCTCGGCGGAATTGACCTTACTAAAAGGTTACGATTGGTTTGTAGTAACCGACCGGGAAACCATGGTAGATAAAGAGCGTGTTCAAACATCACCTCAGGTTGGCTTTAGCCAACGTTATGCAAGGGTAACTGAGTGTGGCGTTATTACTTGTAGAACGTCTTACCATCCTACAACCCTGTTTGAATCTGGTATCTTTGTGGGCGGCTCACAAAAAAGCGAAATCGAAAGTATTTTGAATATTGAGATGGGAAAGGGTACTCGACCCACCTCGGCTACCAGCTTTGATGCGAGAGAAATCAGCAACAACTTAAAGCCTGATACGGAATCTTGATGCTAAGTCCTGACAAAGGATTTTAACCCTGAAGGCTAGGTTCTTTTATACATAAGAAAAGCCCCAAATGGGGCTTTTCTTGTATTACAAGCCATTGGGGCTTAGGTGAAGTGCCTAATTGAAATGGCTGTCCACTTCTTTTTCGGCTTCTTCACGGCTTTTGCCGTACGCTTGTTGAATCTTGCCTACTAGCTCTTCACGACGACCGTCAATTACGTCTAGGTCATCATCGGTAAGTTTACCCCATTGCTGTTGTACCTTACCTTTCATTTCTTTCCAGTTGCCTTCGATACGATCATTGTTCATATGTTGCTCCTTTAAAAAGAATAACCGAGTGGTTATTGTGAACTGCACTTAATAAGTAGCAATCCTCGTTCCAAAGATTAACGTCTTGATCAATATGGACTTTCGTTGATTTCTATAAAGGAGCTATTGCCAGCGCCCTGCATTATTTACAGGGCGCTGAAAGTCGTACAGGGTTTTATGCTTACGCGGCACAGCAAAATCGTTGCTTTAATGCTAATTAGGCAAGCTGTTTCGCAAAGGCTTCAACATCTTGGCGTTTATCTATCTTATGTTGATCTTCACTGCGGCCTTCACGCCAATAACTACTGATATAAACTTGGCTGTGAGGTACCTGTTTTTCGTCTTTTAGCCACGAACGAATTTTTCTCATCTGTGAAAATTCACACGCAACCCATACCGCGGGCGTTCCCTGTGGCCAGTTAGTGCGCTGCAAGGCGTCAGACAAGGTTGCTTCTTCTTTAGATACCCACTGAATCGATACGCCTTCAGGTTTTTCTAGCACCGTGGCATCCAATTCATGTTCAATAGCAATAACGGCAATGCCTTTAGTATGGCTGGGAAGCGCTTGTAAATAGTTGCGAATACTAGGCAGTGCAGTCATATCGCCTGCGAAGAGCACCCACTCGTAGTCTTCAGCTAACGCTTTACTGCTGCCGGGGCCTGCAATCGTTAGCTTATCGCCTTCTTTTGCACTTAGCGCCCATGCTGCCGCGGGGCCAGTCACCCCATCTTTAACATGCACTACCATATCGATGGTCATTTGAGCTTTTTGTCTATCGAAGCTATTTATTGTGTAGGTTCGCATCGCAACGGGGCTATCTTTCGCAGGCTTTACTATAGGGTTGCCATTTAAATCAAAAAGTAATTTAACGTAGGCGCCAGGACGAGTTTCTGGAAAGTCTTCTAATGTAGGGCCGCCAAGGACAATACGTTGCATGTTGGGTGTTACGCGGAAGGAATCGATAACTTCAACAACTCGAGGTGCGGGTTTAGACATGATTTTCTCCAAATAGGACAGTGGCAAGATTCTATTTGATAATAGTTCTCATTTCCATTTCTAAGATTGGGATGAAACCTAGCTAATAATTCTGGTTTTTAGAAAAGTAGGCAGTAATACGCAAGAGAGGATTTTATTACAGGCAAAAAGAAAGGGGCTAAAGAGCCCCTTAAGAAAAACACAACATAACTTGGAAAACACATTTACACTTCACAAAGCCAACACACTAAATGACTCCATGTATTAGTAAGAGCGGGGAATTAAAGAAAAGTTCAGCAAAATAGAAAAATAAATAAAAAAACTTTGAAACAATGATTTTTAGGGCTTCTTTAACCTTATATCTCATTGTTTTCAAAAGAAGGGCAAGGAATAAAAAATAAGTAAGTAAATAAAGCTACACGCAAAAAAATGCCCGCCAAAGGCGGGCCAAAATCAGAGGTATATAAAAGGCCGGGAAGGGCCTTAGAGGGGAGAGGCATGCTGTCGGGTGACAGCACACTAATAATATCGATGACATTACTAGTGTTCCTCAATATGGCCATTGCTGAAGGCATAATGCCGGGTCAACAGAGCCAAATAGGTTACAATCCTTTGTTGCACATGGACATCAATGTCTGTGCCAGTGATGTGGGTATCCAGCAGCAATCGCGATAATAGCGTTTGCAACTCTGCATCCTGCAGGCCTTTGTGACTTAATCCAAGTCACCATCACACTCAACTGGCGCAAAAACAGATAATCGGTCATTCACGTCAACAACTTCCTTAAGCGAATCAACCCACTCCGTGGTGATTGCTTTGTCGACATCAATGTCAACCTTGCGCGTCATTGAGACGTATCCTTTTTCAACATCCGTGTTGGTGTTAAACGTATTTAACTTTCCGATAAACAACAGAGCGACTTTAACCTTGCTATCAATCCTTGCATCCTTGGCCGACGAATTTCCTTTTACGTCCAATGTTGTCAGCCTGCGCAGATAAAGTCTGTAATGCCATGGTTACCTTCGTGGTAACGGTATGCCTTCCTAGCATCATGTTTACATCTGTTGTTATCCGTTAGTCTAATTAATGCTAAACTCGTGCCAATCATCAAAAGCAATTCAATTAATTTGTAAATAATTGATATATATTTATTTTTTGCTTTATTTCTACATGTTGGCACTTTATAAGCGTATGTTTAAGAAAATGGGTGGGAAAATTTTTCCTACCGCTATGTCGTTTCTTACCGACATGTACACGCAAAATTACACCTAAGGTTACTTTGCCTAAATATGTGCTTGTTTACTGAACAAACCATTAATATAATAAAAATCTAATATATTGAGGTCTTTGATATGAAATTAGCAATTGATGTGCTTTTGCATGTAAGCACGCACAAAGGGCGATGGGTTTATTTTTTTCTCGCCGTTTTAACGGCATTTGCCGCTTTTCAAATGCGCCTGATTCAGATTGATACCGACCCCGAAAACATGTTGGCCGAATCTCATAGTGCTCGCACCTTTCACAATGAGGTAAAACAAACCTTCGCCATGCACGATGCGATAGTGGTTGGTCTGGTGGTAGCGGATGATCTTGCAAAAGGCGACGGGGCCAAAGACGACGAGGCTAAAGACGATCAGGTCAAAGATGGCATATACACGCCAGAAAACTTGGCGGCCATTCACCAAGTGACCAACCATGTGCTCGCCTTAGAGGGTGTTATTAGCCAAGACGTCATGGCGTTTTCAACGGTAGACAATATTAAGCAAGGTAGTGACGGTAGCCTGGAATTCTCATGGCTAATGGCCAGCCCACCTGAAACCGCAAGTGCAAGTGCACAACTACGAGATTCTATCGAAAAGCTGCCTTTATTGTACGATACACTTGCTGCCTCTTCAGGCAACGCTGCTGCTATCTATATTCCCATTGCCGATAAAAATGAAAGTTATCGCATTGCCCAAGATATTCGCGCTTATTTAGCGAATGTTGACACGGCTGGCCAATGGCACATCACAGGGTTACCTGTGGCTGAAGATCAATTTGGGGTGGAAATGTTTGTGCAAATGGCCATTGCTGCGCCTGCAGCTGGTGCTATGATTTTTATTCTTCTGTTCCTATTTTTTAGAAATTGGTCTCTTGTTACGGCACCCATGATAGTGGCGATGGGCACGGTTATCATTACCATGGGGGCTCTCATTGGTATGGGGTTCACCGTGCACATCATGTCTTCCATGATCGCCATTTTTCTAATGCCTATCGCGGTAGTCGACTCAGTACACATATTGTCTGAATTTTCCGACCGTTATAAACCTGGTGAAAACGCGGGCAAAGTGATCACTCAAGTAGTTGAGCACTTATTTAAGCCCATGCTGTTTACGTCGCTCACCTCGTCAGCAGGTTTCTTCTCCTTAATGCTAACGCCCATTCCTCCTGTGCAAATCTTTGGCGCTTATATTGGGTTTGGTATTTTGCTGGCATTTTTGATTACCCTTACTTTTATTCCTGCTTATATATCTCGAATGTCGCCCGCAGCATTAAACAAGCTTCAAGTAGCGCTGCATCAAAGTGAAGAAGTAGGCAATAGTGAGGGTAGTAGTACTTTACTAAAGCGTACCGTGAATAAACTGCGCTATATTGCGCTGAACCACCGAGCGCTAATTATTGCTGTATTTGGTGCTATCACCCTTGTATCAGCGTGGGGTATTACGCAAATTAATATCAACGACAACCCTGTGCGTTGGTTTAAGCAAGACCATGAAATAAGAGTGGCAGACAGGGCCTTAAATGCAGAGTTTGCGGGCACATATAACGCCTATTTGGTGATTACAGACACCAATGAAAGCACTGATGCAAGCAAGATCTTAAACGAGGCAAAATTACCTGCTAGTTTAGATGAGTGGGTTGAGCAAACCCAAGCCACGATAAATCAGAGCGACGATGCTAACAAAATGTCGGAACTTGCCATGCGTATTGATGATGCGCTGTTTAGCAACCTCAACGATGATGAACAAACGGCGTTAGAAAGTTTATTGCAGGTCGTTGATACCGCAAATGGGCATGCCAATACCTTCCAACAGCCCAAGGTGCTTAAGCATATTGAAGGGTTGCAGTCGTACTTGGCTACCCAACCTTTAATTGGTAAAACCCAGTCTTTGGTTGATGTCGTCAAAGTGGTGAACCGTGAGTTACGCTCAGGCAACGAAACAGACTATGCATTACCCGCCAACAACCGAGGCGTGGCACAAACCTTAATGCAATATCAGTCTTCCCATCGTCCGCAAGACTTGTGGCATTTTGTTACGCCGGATTATCGCCAAACGCTGATTTGGTTGCAGCTAACCAGTGGTGATAATCAAGATATGACGAATGTAATTTCGCTTGTAGAAGATTACTTTGCGAAGAATCCATTACCACAAGGGCTAAGCTACGACTGGGCAGGTAAAGCTTACTTAAATGTGGTGTGGCAGGAAAGCATGGTAACAGGCATGTTGGAAAGTTTGCTTAGCGCTTTTGTCATTGTGTTTGTGATGATGGTACTGCTGTTTCGTTCTTTTGTTTTTGGTGTGCTTGCGATGCTCCCCCTTACCATCACTATTACCTTTATTTATGGCCTTATTGGCATTGTAGGCAAGGACTACGACATGCCTATTGCCGTGCTATCGGCGCTCACCTTAGGCTTATCTGTCGATTTTGCTATTCACTTCCTTGCTAGGGCGCGGGAAATTTATAAAGAAACGGGCAGTGTGTCAGACACATTAGACGCTATGTTCGATGAGCCAGCTAGTGCGATAACGCGCAATGCGTTGGTAATAGCACTGGGCTTCACGCCTTTATTGCTAGCGCCGTTAGTGCCTTACATAACGGTGGGTGTTTTCTTAGCGAGCATCATGGCGGTATCTGCCTTGGTGACTTTGTTGGTCTTACCCTCGGCCATGGTATTTCTAAAACGTTGGGTTTTCAAAGGAGCTTAATATGCGTAATTCAATGCTTCAAATCGCTAAAGTTAGTTATGTTTCTTCTCACATAACGGCGAGCAAGACGGCAGTTCGTATACTCGCCGCTACTATGATGGTGTTAGGTATTTTTGGAAGTGCTAGTGCATCTGCCGTTGAAGAGGATATCGCCAGTATTATTGCAAAGTCAGAAAAGGCCGCCTATTACGCTGGTGGTGACGGTAAATCGATGGCTCGAATGATTATCGTAGACAGCCAGGGCCGCAAGCAAATGCGCCAATTCACGATTCTGCGCAAAGACGTGCTAGACAATGAAGGCACTGAAACGGGCGATCAAAAAATGCTGGTGTTTTTCAGCCGTCCAACCGAAGTAAAAGGTACGGTGTTTAGAGTTGAAAAGCGCACCAACATTAATACTGATGACGATCGTTGGTTGTATTTACCCGCCCTTGATTTGGTGAAGCGAATAGCCGCGGGTGATAAACGCACCTCGTTTGTCGGCTCTCATTTTTTCTATGAAGATGTGTCGGGTCGGGCAGTGTCAGAAGACAACTTCACAATGCAAAACACTACCGACACTCACTATGTGTTGCGCGCAACGCCTAAAAATGTAGGTAGCGTAGAGTTTTCCCATTATATAGTAGAGATAGATAAGCAAACCTATTTGCCCACGCTGATCAACTTTTTCAAAGGGGATGATAATTACCGCCGAGTCGAAGCCGTGTCAGTAGAAACAGTTCAAGGCTACCCGACGGTAGTGCGAAGCAAGGTGTCTGATTTAGCATCAGGCGGCTATACCCTACTGGAATTTCGCGGTATTCAATACGATATTGCGTTGCCAGACAGCGTATTTAGTGAGCGTAGTTTACGCGTGCCACCACGAGAGTTTGTGGAGTAATTGTGATGCGGGGAAAGAAATTACGTGGACTAGCGCTACTGGCAGCAGCGTTGTTGGAAACAAGTGTTTCACTTCCAGTGTATTCACAAGAACTCAAGAATGAAATTGCGAAAGACGTACCCGTCAAAACTGAACAAGTTGATAACCCAGAGGCTATTAGCGAGGACGATTGGGAAGACGAAGGTTGGAGCGACGATAATTTGGAAAATGAAGGCTGGGACGATGACAGCTGGAGTGACGATAATTGGGACAACGAAGACTGGGGCGAGCAGGACAATAACGCCACCGCTTATACCTTTAGTGGATTTGTCGAGCTAGCGGCAGGAAACCGAGTGGCGAATGATACTACCATTGCTTCTAGCAGCACCTTACGAGATGCAAGAGTGCAACTGCGCGCCGATTATACGCTAGCAGCATCGAAACTCAGTTTTCGTGGCGATGCGTGGTATGACGGTGTTAAACATCAACGAGAATTTCAGATACGTGAGCTAGCATGGCAAGGCAACCTAGCTGCTTTGGGCCAATGGGGCAATGCTTTTGACTTAAAAGTCGGGCAGCAAGTACTTACTTGGGGAACAGGCGACTATGTGTTTCTTAACGACCTTTTCCCAAAAGATTATCAGTCATTTTTCTCAGGCCGTGATGATGAGTATTTAAAAGCGCCCAGTGCCTCTATTAAGTTATCGGGTTATTGGGAGGCCTTAAATATAGATGTTGTGGTGACGCCTGACTTTGAACCCGATATTGGTATTACAGGAGAGGTGTTTTCTTTTTTTAGCCCCGAAGTAAATGGAAATGTAGCGCCAGCGTATTCAGTAACTCATGCTAATACGCCAAGCGGTAGTGAAGTGGCGTTGCGGGCGCATCGCACGTTTAGCAGTTCGTTTGGGAGTGTTGAGGCTGCGTTATATGGCTATCGAGGCTATACCAAGCAACCCACGGCCGTTGATGAATTGGGTGCGCCGCGCTATAGCCGCTTAAATGCCATTGGCGCCAGCGTAGTTATGCCCTTGGGCAAAGGGATTGCAAATGCAGAGTATGCATATTACCGGAGTGTGGAAGACAGCGAAGGTACGTCACCATCAGTGAGTAATTCGCAGAGCCGCTTCTTACTTGGGTACAGCCAAGAAGTGATGGTGAACGTAACCGGCGGTGTGCAGTGGTATACCGAAGCCATTCAACATCATGATGCGTTATTGACCCATTCAGCCTACCCAGAATTTGAGCAAGAAGCGTATCGCCATTGGGTAACTACTCGCCTTACATGGCAGGCGTGGCGACAAACCCTTACCCTTAATAGCTTTTTGTTTTACTCCCCCACCGACAGCGATGGTTACTTGAAAGCTAGCGCAAGTTATTCACCTACTGATAAGTGGCAGGTTCGAGGCGGAGTAAACCTATTTAGTGGTGATGAACCGCATACTTTCTTTGCGCAATTCGAAGACGCCAGTAACGTCTATTTTGCGTTTAGGTATTTTTATTAAGGAGTGGAAAAGCACTGCTACAGCCGGAATGCGGTAGCAGTGACAAAACGCGAGTTACCAAGAACCATACATAGGGTTAGGTAAAATAAACAAGCTAGTACCGACTTCAGGCAGTATTGCTGGAAGATAAGCATCTTCTTGCGTTACGCCTTGAAAATCTTCAATGTTATCGCCAATTTGCATAATAATATTATGTGGTTTGTTCCAGCCTTTAATTGCAGTGTCATTAGTTATTGAGCAAGCTGGCGAGCCTTGTTTTACGGCATTACGACGACGGTCTTTATCGTTCACAATGTACTTATGATCAACGGCATCTTTGTCTGCAGGTAGTCTGCCCATAATACAGGTGTTGCTCGGTGTAAGCGGTAAGCCTACAGCCAATAGGTTGTTCCACGTGTGGCTGTCTAAGGTTTTATCGCGGTTAGTAATAAGTGCAATCTTTCCACCTCTTTCAATCACCGTTGCTAGAAACTTATCTACACCGGGAACCAAAGTGGCTTCTTCTCTTTTTATCCATGCATTCCAGCTTTCGCTTGAATAACCCAAGCCTTTTGACTCACGCTCTTCTTGATAAAGGCTGTTATCAAGCACGGTTTCATCTACATCTAGCACAATTACGGCCGGCGTTTGCTGATTTTCAAAGGTCGCAGGCAGTGCGGCAGTAGCCTGTTTATAAACATAGGCGCTAAGAAGAGGATACTCTTTGCTCTGACGTTGGTATTTCACTGAGTTTGATAGAGAAAACGACGCTTCTGGTGCGGCGGCCGCGGCGGTATCAGCCTGTTTTGTGGTGACACATGCCGATAGCGCACTTAGCGCCAAACAAGACACGGCAATAGGTCGCAGTGCGGTCTTAAGAGAAGTAGAAGCAGTGGTAAACATGTTTATAGTCCTTGCTTAGCGTTAACAGTCTGTATTCGCCAATGAAAATTTTGATGCGTTACTTTGACACAAAACCTTCCGGCTTCAAAATAAAGGTAACCTGCCCGAGCATCGTTTTGTCGTATTGCTGACAAAATTCGCCATATTTTACAACATGGTATATGAGGCTAAGCGCTAAACACCTTAGGCAAAGTCGAGTAAGTCTGTACCAAAGAAGTTATCGATAATGCATCGCCATTCACCGCTGTCGTTTCGCTGCATCACATAGACGGCTCGCTTTCCGTCACAAGGTAATGCATGAGGAGCGGCTTTTGGCACTAAGTAAAGCTTAGCGATGACTAACGCCACATCGCCCGCTTCAATCACAATTTCATCGCCGGTGGTAACGATATGCTCTGGCATATATTTGTGTTGGAAGGTTTGTAGTGCGCTAACACAATCGTGCTGGGCTGTGCCCTTTAATGGTGTTGATATTACCTTGGCGTTATCGCCATAGCATGCGCTAACCGAATCAGGATCGTTATCGTTTACCGCGTTGTGCAAACGGGCTAATAACTGTGTGATGTTGTTCATGGCTGTCGTCTCGTTTGTTTTTACCGCGAAGACAGACTTAAGAAAAACCCGCCTTGGCGGCGGGTTTTAGTGATGTTTTACGTACGCACTAACTTTCCCGCCAATTATTAATAATAATAGCGAGGAGAATAATAGTGTTTAACGCCAAACCTTGGCGCGGTGCAAAAAACTGCAATGTGCGTAATGTCATACCCGCAGTATTTAATTTGCCGAATAAAAAGTCAACGACTTTGTTTTACTACACTGGTTAGTGAGGGTCATGAAGCAGGCTCTTCACCCGCCCTCAGGAATTTTGTTTAAGCGCATGCTCCGCTGCCGCATCCCTGCGGCAGAGGGTCATGAAGCATATTCTTCACTCTCACTCGGAAACTTTACTTTGCGGTGTGAACCGTCAAAGCGTCACACGCTGGGACAGTGTGTATCAACGTATACCTTTAGCTGGTGCTAAACAAAACGCCATGGGTGGTATAAAACAAGATGGTAAAAGTGATTTTGTCATTGGGGATGGTGACAGCAAACGGGCTGCTGTGTATGTTAGTGTTATTGAGTTGTAGATGTAGAATTATTCAGCGCAACTTCAAGATAACCATCAATGCCTGGTGGCCCTGCGTATTTTCATGGCGTGGCGAAAAGAGCGAAAAAAATAACGAGAGTATTAGCTAATGGATAACCTAGTAGTACCTATGTTTGCCCACGTTTTATTGTGTACCTTTCTGTATATGCTTTTAACTTTCGTGAGAGCGCCGAAGGTGTGGGGGATAGGCCGCAATGACGATGGCTCCAATCCATTCGATGCTATTCAATCTAAAACCAGCGCTAATTTAAGTAACCAATTCGAGTGGTCGCTATTTTTTCATGTCATTTGCGTTGTATTAATAGTTAAAGGGCTTGAGTTACAGCCTATTTATATAGCTCTTGCTTGGGTCTTTGTTGTAGGGCGAATAGTACATAGCATGGTGCAAATAATGACGTCGAACATAAAATTACGAGGCATTGTTTTCATGCTTAATTTCTTGGCTGTTTTGGCAATGTGGGGCTTGTTCGTTGCTGAAACTGTGGTTGCACAAAGCTAGCGTAAAGTCACAACAAGGATTCTTATGACAAAAATAGTCGTGTTCGGTAATTCAGGTTCAGGAAAGTCGACCTTGGCCAAGAACTTGGTAAAGGTTCACCACATCGCGCATTTAGATTTAGACTCGGTGGCCTGGGCGCCCTCAAATTCGATCACAAGCCCACCTAGTCGTATGCCTATCAGCGAATCGACAGTGCTTATTGAACGTTTTTTAACTGACAATACATCGTGGGTTATTGAAGGGTGTTATTCCGATTTACTCGCTGAAGTACTGCCTCGTGCCGATGAACTTATATTCTTAAATCTACCCATGAAGCTTTGTGTTGAAAACGCTAAGGCGCGCCCTTGGGAGCCTCATAAATATGAATCTAAGCAAGCGCAAGATGCGAATTTAGACATGTTGATAGACTGGATAAAGGAATATGAAAATAGAACGGATACCTTTTCCAAGCAAAGTCATCAAGCCCTGTACGATAGTTTTGGGGGAGCCAAAACCATGTACACCTCAAACAACCACAGCGAAGCACCATGACCTACGATGTGTTTAATCATTTTTGTGGTGGCTTAAAGGCTACAACTTATGTAATGCAATGGAATAACTCCCATGTGTGGAAGGTGGGGGGTAAAGTATTTGCCATAGGTGGCTTGAGTAAGACTGGTGAGCCCGCGTATATCTTTAAAACCTCAGATCTTAACTACCACTTTTTGAGTGAGAAACCCGGGTATCGCCCCGCGCCTTATTTTGCGTCTCGGGGCATGAAATGGATCCAGCAATTTGGTGGCGCTGAAGCGCAAACTAAAATGGCCGGTAAACAAAGTACAGAAGATCTCGACGAAGAGCTTAGCTACTACTTACACGAGTCTTACAAAATAGTATCGCTAGGCCTAACTAAGAAAAAACAGAAAGAACTAGGGTTGAGCTAAGCTTATAGCTTTGACTATAACACTCAATTACCGGAAGATAGGGCGATAATTTAACATGGCCTGCCAATCGTTAAAGGCCATTAATAACAGGGTAAGACCATGCCAAAGGCAAGTGAAATTAAAAAGAATCACACCATCGTTTATGGTGGAAAAACATGTATTGTTAGAGATATCGAACGTTCAGTACCTCAGGGCCGTGCGGGTGGTAGTATTTATCGCATGCGTATGTACGACGTGGTTAGCGGCGCTAAGTTTGATGAAACATTTAAAGATTCAGACATGCTAGAAATGGCTGATTTGGTTCGTCGCCCTGTGATGTTTTCTTACATTGATGGCGACGAGTATGTATTCCTCGATAACGAAGATTACACGCCGTACCATTTAAACAAAGAAAGCATTGCTGATGAAGCTTTGTTTATTAATGAAAAGACCGAGTCTATTCAGGTGTTAATTGTAAGCGACGTGCCAGTGGCGCTAGATTTACCGATGAGTGTAGAGCTTGAAGTGACTGAAACCGATCCTTCAATTAAAGGTGCCTCTGCAACTTCGCGTACCAAGCCTGCTACTTTATCGACTGGCCTAGTGGTTCAAGTGCCTGAGTACATCAGTACTGGTGAGTGGATAAAGGTAAATACCGAAGAGCGTAAATTCCAAAGTCGCGCGTAAGTTCACGATTATTAGTTGCGCCTTGTTGAGAATATTAAGGCGCAACTATCTCGTACTTTTGTGAGCTCCTCGCTTTAGCTTAAAAATCAAACGCGTACCAAAACTATACTTTATTGCCTTTCAAGTTATTCCCTCTCAATAGAAGCCATCGCTCCATAGACCAAAGCTCCGTAAACCAAAGCAACGCAAGTCAAAGCTACGCGCTGTCAGAACGCAAAATACAAAAACACATTCATCCCATAAGTTGTTTTCACTTACGCAATTACCCCTTAGTAAATTAGTCATTTAAGCCAGCACAGGGCAGTGTATAATTGATTAAATAGCAATGTTATAGCGTTACAAAAACAATCCGTTTTATATTAAAAGCTAGGTAAAAATATGAATTTTAAAACGTATCCTTGGGTCAGTATTGTCTCCATTTGCATTTTATTAGCTGGTCACGGGGCAAGCGCAAAAGACATAGACGTTGCAGGCACTTTAGTAGCCGAAGGTAGCCGAGAAGACATAATCATTCCTGTGGGTGCTGGTGGAAATAACAGCGCAGAACTAGAAACCTTTATTCCTGTAACCGTTATTAATGGGGTTAAATCAGGACCTGTACTTGCGACCATCGCTGGCGTTCATGGCTATGAATATAATTCAATTTTAGCCACTGAAAAATGGCTGGCGAATATCGACCCTAGTACATTAACCGGCACTATTATTGCGGTGCGTGTGGCGCACATTCCTGCGTTTGAAGAAAAAAGTATTTACGTAAACCCTCATGATAGGAAAAACCTTAATAGAAGTTTTCCTGGCAAGGAAGATGGAACGCAGACTGAGCAAATAGCATGGAATCTATCGAACCACGTTATTGCAAAAGCCGACTTTGTTATCGACCTTCATAGTGGTGATGGAGCTGAATGGCTGGCTGGTTTTGTGGGGGTGTATGGTGGGCCGCTTTCAAGTAATTACAACCAAGCCATGTTAGTAGCAGAAGGGTTTAACTTCCCAAATATCGTGACTTACAAAATGAATACACAAAAACAAGTAGATACCCGCCGTTCGCTAAATCGCCAAGCGGTAGCTCATGGTGCCCCAACCATTTTGGTCGAAATTGGTGAAAACGGTTCGAAAAAAGAAGAACACGTAAATGCGATGGTAAAAGGGCTTGAAGAAGCCACTCGTATTTTGGGAATTACTTCACCTTCAACTATTAACAACAGTAAAGCTGCGCTTACCTCGCAGAGCGCGTCTGTCAGTCGCTACTTTGAAGGGACTTTTTCGGTGCCGGTTAACTTTTCGGGTTTATGGTTTCCTGAAATTACCACTGGGCAATTTCTGAAAAAGGGCGATACGTTAGGGGTAGTAAAAGACTATTTCGGCAATACGGTTGAAACCGTGATTGCACCTGAAAGCGGCTTTGCGCTATATGGGTTATCAGGGCCTTCAGTCAAACAAGGGCAAAGTATTATGACCATTGCTAAAGAAGTAAAATAAGAAGCTTAGATCTGTGCTTAGCTTAATGAAATAGTACAACGACATAAGGCAGTGGAATTCCCGCAAGCGGCAATTTAGCCACTGCCCATTCAATTAGATGTTTGCTACAACTGCGTTGTAGAAAGCTTCTGGGCTAGTTGCTTCATTTGCTGCAACTGATAGCGCCATTTCAGCACGAACAGCAGTAACAACATCAGCACGTGCCGCTTCGTTTACGTCTAAAATATCAAGCATTGCCGTTAGATGCGCGCCAGAACCTTGGCTAGTTTCTTCAATAACGTTGTTAAAGTTATTTTGAATGAATACCGCCGCAGTAGCCATTTTACCTTCACAAGAATCAGCAGATGATACTTTTGAAGAAACCGCAGTCGTACCTAAATCCCAAATGATGTTTGAAATGGCAGCAGCTGTGCCATTGTCATCAAAAATAGCCGCGCCAATACCACAGTGTTTCCACGGGTTGATGTTGTCGTCAGCCGATACGTTTCCAGCAATGGCAGTAGTCGTAAGAAGTGCAGCAAGCGTTAGTTTTTTAAACATTGTTATATTCCTCTGATTGTTATTAGTAATAATGTGAAATGAGCAAGCCGAAGTCAGTACCATGCTTGTTATCAATATTGGCTCTCACATCCCAGCGCTGATTAATTGAATATCGCGCGGTAATAGAGAGGTAATGTTGATCCTTCGATGGCTGGTTCACAAACCATTGTTGTCCTACTGCCAATGACATTGCTATTTCAGACGTAACATGTGCTACGCCTCCCACTTCTGAACCCACAGCGATAAAGCCGCCATTCAGATTAGAGCTGGTAATAGAAGTGCTGAGCGCGGCATAACCTACAAGGTTGTGATGAAAGGCCCAAGACTTCCCAATAAAACTATCGATATAACCTGCGCCGCAGTGGGTACAGTTGTTAGCCTGTTCTCTGTAGCCAAAGGCCAGTTTCCAAGCCCAATTGCTATCAAGTGGCAATCCAGATTCAGACGCATTAAGGTTAATAATTCGTACCGGCGTAAACTCTTTTACTGCCAACCCTTCACCCTCTAGGTAACGAAGACGAAGATTAAAGGTGGTTAGCTCAGAGTAAGGAATTCGCCCCGCATTCAGCGTGAGCAGATCGTAATAATTGGCCCTAAAGTTCAACTCTCCCGCCACGTCGCCTGATGGTGTGTCGTATAAACCAAGACCAATACGCGTGGTATCTTGTGCTTCATGAGGAGGGCGTCTATCTACGCTTTTCCAGTTTGGTTTAACGGGTGCCATAGCAAACCGTTTTATCATGGCTTGCCGCTTTTGTGCTTGTTGTATAGTGGTGAGGTCGTCTTCTTTTTGTTCTATAAAAGCAAAATAGTCGTAGAGGGTATCAATAACCCGTATTGCCGATGCGCCACCTAAAGCAGTAAGCTTAGCTTGTGTGTCTTCAGGTTCACTTTTTAATATTTGCAATAAAGTTTGCTGTTCTTTGTCCGTGAGTTGCTGCCAGCGATCGTAAAGTGTTTGCTGACGCGAACCATGGTAGATGACTTCATTAAACATGGGCCGGCTGCTCTGATGACGCTGCATCATTACCACTAAATCAAACGGCATTACCCATACCTTGTTAGGGGCAATCAGGGGTTCATCAAAAACTAAGCTGAGTAACTTTGCCAATTGATAGGCACAGTTCTGCTCAAAGAAGTAATAGGTCATGGTGGCATTTTCTAGCTCCCATAAATGGGCGAGCAGAAATTGAATATCGTGTTGCGATAGGGCAAGTTTATATTCCCACATATCGCGAAGCTCGGTTTCGCTGTAGGTTAAATGATGATGATGGTATTGCTGGTTAGAGAACTTGCCTTGATAGCCGCCTAAGATGCCTTTGGTAATGTAAACCAACTTGTTTTCATTATCGGGCACTTTGGCCCCGTAAGAGAAGGTGTTATCGAGTAATCCATCTGCCGACTCACCATTAAACTTTAAAAATACATGGCCAAACATCGACGCTGGGTTACCTAAGTAACCGGAAGCAAAAATTAGGCTGGCGCTGTGAGTAGAGAACGTATTTAAGTATTCTTGATACTTTGGGCATGCCACGTCAGGGAAGCTAATTGAGGGTATATGTTTTTCGATAAAACGCTTACGTGCGGGAAATTGGCATTGGCGTTTTGGGGTTTGCGAAAAGGCGCGAATAGTTGCTTCAAGTTCTGAAAGTGGATCTTCAAAGCCATTTTCGGCTAAATAGAAGTTACTGTTATTGTGGTTAAGTGTTACCGCTGTTTGTTCAGTATGTAATAACTGTTTCCACACGCTGTGCGATGCAAGGTTATTTATATTTTGAGGCGCATTGTTAGCGTAAGCTAGCGTTACGGTACAAAAAAATATAATGCAACAACGGGTGAAAAAGGAATACAACGTCACTTCCTAAACTAAATCCATGTAAATTCGCATCAACGATGTAGAGACATACCGTTTCGTTGCGCAGTGAAGATTGCAGAATATGCCTGCGCTAAAGTGCATATACAAGTTCAAATAACAGATAATTTGTTACGAATTGCTACTAGGTGCCTTAAATTTGTCTTCAGAAAAGACAAGCTGTAATACGCTGTCTTCAACTTGTTTACGCTGGGGCCAATACAAATGAATAAACCGAAAAGGGGCTGTGCTTGGATCTCATTACTTATTGGCTAACCGCTGATGGTGCTATTTCATTAACTACCGCAGCCGTGTTGATTACCACCTCTACCATCACGTCCTTAATAACTGCCACCTTTGGGATTGGCGGCGGTGTTTTGCTTATTGCGGTAATGGCGGGAAGCTTGCCAGTTTCTGCACTTATTCCTGTGCATGGCTTAGTACAGCTAGGTTCTAACGGCAACCGAGCGTTAATGACCTTTCGGTATATTGACTGGTCCATGGTGAAGTTCTTTTCATTTGGGGCGCTGTTAGGGGCTGTGGTGGCGACGTTTATTGTGGTGCAATTGCCTTTAGTGGTTATTCAATTTGCTGTGGCGGGTTTTATCTTATTTTTGGTGTGGGGCAGCAAACCGAAGGCGCAAGAAATGCAACCTGTAGGGCGAAGTTTAGCAGGGTTAGTTACCACGTTAATCTCCATGTTTGTTGGCGCTACTGGGCCGCTAGTTGCCGCATTTGTGCATCGGAACAATTACAATAAAATGCAGATAACCGCCACCATGGCCTCGTGCCTTACCTTTCAACATGGTTTAAAAGCGTTTGTGTTTACCTTTGTAGGGTTCTCCTTTTTTCAATGGTTAGGATTAATTTTTGCCATGATTATAAGTGGTGCCGTGGGGACTTACGTGGGGCTAAAAGTACTCAAGAAAATTCCAGCCGATAAATTTCTCGTGCTGTTTAAAGTTATCGTTACCTTATTAGCAATCCGCTTAATTGTGCAGGCAATGTCTGATTTAGTGTAGGCCAACTTATTCGTTAGTTTTTCTGTATGAATTCGCCGGGTGAGAGAAAAAGGCACATGCTCGCGCCTTTTTCTCTTTATGCTTGTTATTCTATTTTTCACGCTAACCCGCTAATTGTGAGGGCTAGCGCGTAGCGGAATTTAAAAGCGGTAGCTCGCTGATACCTGCCATTCCCTACCTGTACCCGGTAATTTATCCCCTACCGCAATATCGGCACCTGATACGCGGTTAACCCCCGCTGTATGAGCGGTGTAGTACTTATCAAGCGCATTTTGAAGCTGTGCCGACACGCTAAAGGTTTGAGTAAACTGCCAGCGTGCCCCCAAATGTATAAGCCCGTAACCTGCTGTACTACTTTCGTTTTGTAAGGCAGAGGTATGATTTTGTGCGCCCACTAAATGCGAGGTGACCGACAACATAAGTGGGGATTGCATAAACTCGCTTTGCCACTCTATACGCGTCGTCAATTGCTCAGGTGCAATACGAAATAGCGCATCGTCTATGTCGTCTCTATTACCATGGCTCAAACTTGCTGTAGACGTTAGAAGCAGGTTGTCAGCTAGCTTACCGTTAATCGTCACGTCTAGTCCTTTAATAACAGCGTCTGTATTGATCCATTGAAACGGCGTATCTGATCCCATCATAGTCGAGAACATAATAGCAGCCGCATTACTGCTCGGTGTGCCAGCAATGTAGTTTTCTATGTCTTGGTAATAAAGCCGGGGTGAAACGGTCCAATCATTTTCGCTGTAGCTGATACCAAATTCAATCTGGCGAGCGGTTTCATTATCAAGTTCCAGATTACCAATATAATTGAACCCGTCAGCCATGCCACCTGTAATGCCTAATGGTAACCAGGTGTAACGTTCGTAATAGTTGGGCGCACGGTTCTTTTGCGATACACCCGTAAATACCGTCACCGTGTCGCTAACGGGTATTTGGATGGTGGCCGTTGCATCTAGCATATTGTAGGTTTCACTACGTTCGGCATTGTTGAAGTTTGACGCGAGCGTGGCTACCGCATCGTTCATCATAACCATGTTAGAGCCTATCGCATCGGCATCCATGTCAATTTGGGTATAGCGAAGGCCAATTAAATAGTCAGCGCTATTGGTCACACGATGCCACTCGGTAAAGCCACTGAAGGTATCGCGGGTAATATCGGTGTAGTTGTTAATGTAAAAAGCGCTGTTATTTGGGTTGGTAATAACCGAATTATTTCGGCTGTGTAAATGGCTAAAACCTACTTCAAGCTCACCATCAAGGGCAGGGGTAACATAGGTCGCCTCTACACCCTGACCGACAGAGTCGGCGTCGTTTTGCCTGGCCATACTAGCCATTGAAACCGCGCGCTGTGAAAAATTATCCATGGCGTGCTGATTACTATTCCCAAACACACTTACCTTCAACATGCGCTCGTCATCGGCTTGATATCGATAACCTAAGCGATACCAGGCAGCATCTATGAAGGCGATATCCATCGCAAGCGCCGCAGTGCCACTGTCGTTAGTATTCAGCGCTTGATAGCTGACATCTAGGCTATGCTTGCCCCAACTATAACCCGCGCGAAGCTTTCCGCCGTTTCTTTGATACTGAGAATTAGGGATGGCAATGCTTGAGCCTGCATCGTTAGAACCAGCCTCGCGCTCGTCACGCTGTTGGTGGGTGAATGCGCCGCTGATAAAACCATTGGCCGCGCCGTAAAAAGCATTGGCTTGGTACTGTTGTGCATTGCCGGGAGAATACGCACTGGCGCTAGCATTAAACTGCAGGCCATTGGCTTGAGAAAATAAGTGCTGAGCGTCAGCACGAATGTCTAGTTTACCGCCTAAGGTTTCAACTCCTGCGCTTATCGGCACTATTCCGCGATACAATACGGCCTGAAGGCCAGGTTCAGGTAATACATGCGAAAGCGGGGAATCCATGGCATTAGGGCCAGCGCCCGCGATATCAACCCCATCAATAGTCACGCCTACTCTGTCACCGTATAGGCCGCGATATTGTATTAACCCTGTCACCGGACCATTTCGAGAAATAGTCACGCCGGGTAGCGTAGCAAGTTGGTCGCCATAGTCAGCTTCGGTATTGGTAGAGGCAGAAACTCGTGCATTATTGGTAAGGGTTAGTGGCTCGCCAATAACGGTAATAACTTCGGTTGAAGCGGTGTCTTGAGCATACAAAAAAGGGGAAAAACCAGCAGTACATACTGCTAGTGCAATGGCTGTTTTTTTCATAATTAGTCCATTTTTAATTAAACAACGTCAGCGATAAAGCTGATAAAAGCGCGTTATAAATAAAGTGTAATGGTGAAACTATGAAAGAGGTGGAGCGCGGGAGAGCCCAGTTGCGTAGGCGTATGCCGTGTAGGGGCGCTGTGCAATTGCAGTAGCAAGGTTGTTAAAACGAACAAGGGTGATTAAAGGAAGTGAAAAATCAGGCGCCGTGACGGCGTTGGGTAAGTCAGAAAGCAGGCTATTGGTACAGTCGATGTGTACTACCGGTATCTTGCTGATATCTACACTAACATAAACAAACTCACCAGCATGTTCAGTCGCGCTTAATGATATCCAGCGCATGGTATTGCCGGTACAAATCAGTTCTATATCGTTGCTGCTGTCATTAAACTCGGTAGTAAATCGCTGCGCCTTTTCCATTGAAACGGCCGCAAGCCCCAAAGCCATTGCGTTTTGCAATAGCAGGGTTAAGCATACTAGCAGTGTAAATAATGACTTCAATGGCAAAGCAGTATTCTTTTTCTACCGGAACTTATTTAATAATACGTTAAATATAGGATGTTGAAAGGGCTTTTTGCTGCGAGCTATTTAACCTTTAACCCTAGCGCTTGAAGTTTACGGTATAAGGTCCGTTGGCTGACACCCAGAGCTACTGCAAGGGAATCTATACTGCCTTCGTGCTTTGCTACCACCTCTTCAAGGTACTTAGCTTCAGCAGCTTCCAGAGTAACAATGCTCGCGTTACTATGAGTCGTGGGCTCGCTGATTAACTCGGGTAAGTCGGTTGGATAAATAACATTTTCATCTGCCAACAAATACGCTTGCTCTACAATATTTTTAAGCTCCCGAATGTTACCTGGGTAGGTGTAATGGCTTAGCACTTCAATAGTGGATTTGTGTAAGCGCTTTTTCGAGGGCAGTTCGTGCAACATATGGCTGCACAGCATAGCAATATCGCTTTGGCGCTCGCGAAGCGGCGGAAGATGTATAGGGAAGCCCGCAATTCGGTAGTAGAGATCTTGTCTAAATTCGCCTTTTTCCACTAAGGACTTTAAGTCTTTATGCGTCGCGCACACTAAACGAAAATCGGCCTTTTTAACTTGAACGCTTCCTACTGGGCGGTAGGTTTGAGTTTCAAGCAGCCGCAGTAACTTAACCTGCATGGTAAGGGGCACGTCGCCAATTTCGTCAAAAAATAGCGTTCCGCCTTGGGCGGCATCAACCAACCCTTTCTTGTTTGACTGCGCGCCGGTAAAAGCGCCTTTCTCATAGCCGAATAATTCAGACTCAAAAAGTGAATCAGCTAACCCCGTACACTCTATTACAACAAAAGGCTTTTCGGCGCGGTGGCTGCTGGTGTGTAGGGCATGAGAAACCAGCTCTTTACCTGTACCTGTTTCTCCTTGAAGTAACACGGCTATATCGGATTTTGCAGCTCGGTTAATTTTATTCAGCATGGCTTTGAAGGCGGCAGATTCACCTATCATTTTTCCCTTGGTAGGGTAATTAGAGGCAAACGCGAGTTTATCCAATATTTCTAAGTAGCCAAGCAGGTCGCCGTTAGCATCGTGCACCGGGCGCATGAGAATATCACAGTAGCTTTGGCCGCTATTGGTGGTATGAATATGTACTACGCTTGCTGCTCGGCCGGTGTCTTTGCATTGCTGTATAGGGCAACTCTCGCCGCATTGATCACAAGGTTTGGTATTCCCGTGGGACACTTTAAAGCACTGGCTTTTCCCCGGAAAAATGTCCACAGGATAGGTATTACGATAAGGCTGATTAACCGCTTCTATTACATATTGATGATTAATGAAAATAGCGGGTTTATCGATGGCATCTATCATTGCCTGAACAATCGAGATATTCATGTAACAGCTTCACCTAGCGATACGGGTTGGGTATGAATAACGTATGCGCATAGTCTATACCCGAAAGATAACTAATCTAGGTTTAAGGTATCACATTGGCACGCGCCTTGTACGTATGTTGGTAGGTAATGCTCCCCATTGAGGAAAAGAATATGAAAATGAGATTAACGGCTGTTGTAATAAGTGGATTCTTTTTATCGGCTTCACTATTAATCGTACTATCAACCGCGCTAGCGGCTGAAATGCCGCAGCCGCAAGACAGCATAGCGACACAACACGCAACTGAAACCACCCTGGCAGGCCCCGAAGATAAGCTAAACCAAGCACGTAGTAACGCCAAAGCATTAGGTGGTGCGCTAAAAGCTAGGCTTAAACAAGCCATTTCAAAAGGTGGTTTAGAAGCCGGGGTAGAGGAGTGCTATGTGGCTGCTGGGCCTATTGCAGAAGCGCTCAAGAAGGATGGTTGGACGGTAGGGCGCACAGCACTTCGTGTACGTAATCAAGGCAACAAACCTGATGCGTGGGAGGAAACCCAATTGCATGAGTTTGCAAACGCCTTATCTAAGCAATTGTCTATGCCGCTAGAAGCATCGCAGTGGAATGAGGAAACGGGCGAATTTCGCTATATGTCAGCGATTGTTACAGGGCAAGTGTGTACGGCGTGCCATGGTAACAATGTGGCACCTGCTGTCATTGATATCATTAAAGAAAAATACCCAGAAGATACCGCAACGGGCTTTACTCCTGGCAGTTTAAGAGGTGCTTTCACGCTTACCTATTCAGCCGAATAGCTTTTATTTTAAGAAGGTGCAACGGGTCTCTATCGCCATCCGTTGTATCTTTTTATCTCCTGTTCCCTATCCCCTATTTCCTACCGCTTATTCCCTAACTCCTATCATTTTCACTTTCTTCTATTGTCTTTCCTCTCTTGTTTTTTAGCAGTGTTTTTTACAAAGGCCCACGCTCTGTTCTCCACCTATCATTTAATTTAACTTTTATGTCAAAAATGGCGCTAATTGTCATTTTTGGCATATTTTCCTCTCATCTTGTTTGAGATGGATCAACGCGGCTGATTCGACTTAATGGAATAATTGCGCCGCACAGTAGGGAAAATCAGAGGTTAGGTGTAGTGGTGCCTTAGGTGGCGCAAAGCTTGCTAAACCTCATACAGAAGTATAAGTCTTACGGTGCGGACTTTTAATTAAGGTTGTTGATTTAAATAGAATTTTTAGCGGCTTGCCGTACTGTTTTTAACTAGGGAGAAAACCCATGAGCGATACGTTAGTCGAACTATCGCGGTGGCAATTTGCGCTAACTGCAATGTTCCACTTTATATTTGTGCCCTTAACCTTAGGGTTGAGTTTCATGCTTGCCATTATGGAATCCGTTTATGTGATGACAGGCAAAG
Source organism: Alteromonas stellipolaris (assembly GCF_001562115.1). Classification (NCBI taxonomy): domain Bacteria; kingdom Pseudomonadati; phylum Pseudomonadota; class Gammaproteobacteria; order Alteromonadales; family Alteromonadaceae; genus Alteromonas; species Alteromonas stellipolaris. The sequence continues at coordinate 4,384,795 of NZ_CP013926.1, read as the reverse complement.
AAATTTACAAACAGATGACTCAGTTTTGGGGAAAGTTGTTTGGTATTAATTTCGCCATTGGTGTGGCTACCGGCCTCACTATGGAGTTCCAGTTCGGGATGAATTGGTCGTACTATTCTCACTATGTTGGGGACATTTTTGGGGCGCCGCTGGCTATTGAAGGTTTGATGGCGTTCTTCCTAGAATCAACCTTCGTTGGGTTATTTTTCTTTGGCTGGGACAAAATGTCGAAGGGAAGACATTTAATGACCACATGGTTAGTGGCTATTGGTTCTAATTTCTCAGCACTATGGATACTCATTGCGAATGGTTGGATGCAATATCCCGTAGGCGCAGAATTTAACTTTGAAGCCATGCGCATGGAAATGACAAGCTTTGCTGAGGTTATATTTAACCCTGTAGCGCAAGTTAAGTTTGTGCATACCGTTTCAGCCGGCTATGTAACCGGTGCTATGTTTGTATTGGCTATTTCTAGTTATTACCTACTTAACCACAAGCATATCGCATTTGCCCGTCGGTCTTTCGCTATTGCTGCTAGCTTCGGCCTAGCCGCTACCTTGTCAGTTATTGTGCTTGGTGATGAAAGTGGTTACGAATTAGGTGAAGTGCAAAAAGTAAAATTGGCTGCTGTTGAAGCGGAGTATGACACTCATCCAGCACCTGCGCCTTTTACCGTATTCGGTATTCCCAACGATGAAAAAGAAGAAACCGAATACGCACTTCAAATTCCTTGGGCGATGGGCATTATTGCTACTCGTTCACTTACCGAGGAAGTTAAAGGCTTAAAAGATATCAAAGCTGAGAATCGTTTACGTATCCTTGATGGTATCAAAGCGTACGCGTTGCTAGATAGTGTTCGAGATGGAACCGCTTCATCAGACGAACGCGCGCTGTTTGAAGCACACAAAGATAATATGGGCTATGCCATGCTGTTAGAGCCATTTACGGATGATGTTACACAGCCTTCGGAAGCGGCCTTACAAAAAGCGGTAGATTACAGTATTCCTAAAGTTGCCCCTTTATTTTGGAGTTTCCGCTTAATGGTGGCATCAGGCTTTATTATGTTAGCCGTGTTCTTAGCTGCCTTCTATTACAGTACTAGACATAAAATAACCCAGCCTCGCTGGTTGTTGAAAGCGTCATTGTATAGCTTGCCGCTACCTTGGGTTGCGTGTGAAGCCGGTTGGTTTGTGGCTGAATTTGGTCGCCAGCCTTGGTCTATTGCAGAGATTCTGCCAGTGCATGCATCAACATCTAATCTGTCTATCTCAGACATTGTCACCACGTTAGTTGCGTATTCAGCGTTTTACACAGTGATGTTCATTGTGGCCTTTTACTTAATGAAAAAATTCGCCAAAAAAGGGCCAGTGCCTCCTGAAGATCACACGACGAATGAAGACGATGACCTTATCGACTTTGATGCTAAAGGAGCAAACGCATGATTGATTATGAATTTCTTCGCGTAGCCTGGTGGTGCCTTATCGGTGTTCTGCTCATTGGTTTCGCGGTAACGGATGGGTTCGATTTAGGCGTAGGTTCACTACTGACCATAATTGGTAAAACAGACAAAGAACGTCGCGTAATGATTAATACTATTGGGCCGCATTGGGATGGAAACCAAGTGTGGTTCATCACGGCAGGTGGTGCCATTTTTGCCGCGTGGCCGATGATCTATGCTACCGCCTTCTCTGGCTTCTATTTAGCCCTAGCGCTAACGCTAATTGCACTGTGGATGCGCCCAATTGGGTTTGATTATCGCAGTAAGTTGCCGAATTCGCAGTGGCGAAAAGCATGGGATTGGGCTTTGTTTGCTGGTGGTTTCATTCCTGCGCTTATTTTTGGCGTGGCGTTTGGTAATTTGTTACTAGGTGTACCGTTTGAATTCGACAACACGCTTAAATCAACTTACACAGGCTCTTTCTTTGGTCTGCTTACACCGTTCGCACTTGTTTCTGGGTTGTTGTCAGTGGCTATCTTGCTTAACCACGGAGCTACCTGGTTACAAATGAAAACAGATGGCTTCATTGAAGCCAGAGCTCGTGTCACATCTTTCATATTGAGTTTAGTGGCAGTAGCCTTGTTTCTCATTGCCGGTGCGTGGGTAGCATTTGGATTAGACGGTTTCGTCATTACCTCTACCGTAGATACCTTAGCCACCTCGAACCCAATGAAAAAAGAAGTCGCTATTGAAGCCGGTGCATGGATGTCTAATTACTCGCGATATCCTTGGATGGTTTTTGCGCCTGTTTTAGGCGTAGTAGCAGGGCTTGCATGTGCGATGTTTTCCCGTAAAGGGAATGCAGGAATGGCATTTGTTTCAAGTGCACTACTGATTACTGGCGTTATTCTAACCGCGGGCTTTTCAATGTTTCCGTTCTTAATGCCCAGTATCACTATGCCAGAAGCTAGCCTAACGGTATGGGATGCCACTTCTAGTCACTTAACCCTAAATATCATGTTCATTGTGGCTTGCATCTTTGTGCCTATCATCTTGTGCTATACCGCGTATGGCTACTATGTGATGCGTGGGCGAGTTAAAAATAGCGATTTAGACCAGTCTCACACTATTTATTAAGGAGTAGCATATGTGGTATTTCACTTGGATCCTCGGCGTATTGCTGGCGTGTTCTTTGGGTATTTTAAACGCTATGTGGCTTGAGTCTACCGAAGACATGGACCGCCCTGAAGACGCCGAATAGCTAAGTAATAGCAATATTTATGGCGTAGTTAAAACGCAAATGGCAACGAGCTAACGCTTTTAATGCTCGTTGCCTGATTTGACCCGCCATTTAAACCGATTTTTTTGAACCGTATTTGTGACCGAAAGACAGTGCGATAGAGTAAATGAAAAAGTTAAACAGACAGACATTGCAAGCTGGGTTTAATCACCTTGATAACACGCATAAGCTTGGCGTGCGAAGACAGGTTTTGATAATCACTTTAGTGAAGTGTGTGTCTCTTTTTTCTCTTATTTTCGCGTTCTATTTTTTCGCTCATGCTATTCATGAATGGGTAGTAGATACCCATAAAGCAAGCCAATTCCATATTATAGGTTTATCCGTTGCGCTGTTTATAAGTTGGTTAGCGCAAGGGTTGGTAAATACGCTTACATTGTCATGTAAGAGCCAGTTGGTGCAGGCTATGGAGCAAAAGTTACAACTTATTTTCGCCGAGCAACAGCATGCCCTCATTCGTCAGCATTCGCTTTTTTACTGGCAAACACTTTGGGTGAAGCACATTCGCTCTATCGCCAATTGGGCTTTCGATTATCGCGTACAGCAATATGTTGCTGTACTTGTCCCTTTGATGGCGTTAGTGGTTATTTTTTACGTTAACCCCGTAATAGGTGTGGGGTTAGCTATCGCACTCCCTGTTGTTCCTTTATTTATGATCGTTGTGGGGAAAGGAGCCGCCAGCTTACATCGTAAGCACTTCGTAGCGCTTGAGCGACTAGGCGGGCTTTTTACCGATAGGCTCAACGCACTGCCTTTAATGGCGAGCTATCGTGCGCATAATACTCAGATGCGGCTACTTAATAATGCCAGCGAACAACTCAATCAACGCACCATGCGGGTGGTGGGTGTCGCCTTTTTGTCATCGTCAGTATTGGATTTTTTTGCCACCTTATCGGTAGCCTTAGTCGCGGTATTCATCGGGTTTTCATTATTAGGCGAACTTAGCTTGGGCCCGGATATTTCCTTGCAGCAAGGGCTGTGGGTGTTATTAACGGTACCGTTAATTTTAAGCGAAATGAAAAAGCTTGGGCAGGTTTATCACCAAAAAGCCGAAGCTGAGGCGGCCAGCGAGTGTTTATTTTCGTTGTTTAATACATTGAATGACGATGAGACGGCAAAGAAAGGGGAAGTAAAAAAGAGGGGAGTGAAGAACAAACCGTTTTCGGGGTTTGATGCGCAAGATTTTCGTGTCTCTAACCTGCTTAGTGCCAACCACCTTAAAATTGCAGCAGGAGACCACATTCGCTTAAACGGCGTTTCTGGTAGTGGTAAAACAGTATTGCTAGAGGCCTTAGCGGGTCATCGCAACGCTTCTCACAGCTTTGACGGAAACTGCGTATGGGTGAGTCAAACTCCAGTTGTTTTACCTGGCAGCGTGAGAGACAACCTTTTACTTGATGCCCACTATAGCGATAGTGCGTTGTGCGAGGTGCTAAGTTCAGTTGAGCTAGCCGATTGGCTTTCGTCACTGCCTGATGGTCTAGATACCTTGATGACCGAGTACCCTAGCCTCTCCGGTGGCGAAGCGCAGCGGCTTGCGTTGGCGCGCGGTCTACTAAGAGACCCTGATATTTGGTTGCTAGATGAGCCCACCGCGCATATTCCCGATGAACAACACCATCGTCTTTCACAACTTATTGCGCGCGTTACACAAGGCAAAACGGTTGTTTGGGCGTCGCATAAGTTGCTGCCAGCGCACTGGTTTGATGCGCATTGGCATATTGCAGAAGGCGAGGTAACAGTGAAATGAAATCCAAACCGTTACAGCCTGCTGTATCTGCGCAAGGTATAGCTGCATCAAAAGCGTCTTCGTCACTCACCGAGCAGACGTCAATAGCAGCGTATGGCGCGCTGGGCTTAGCCTTGCTTCATGGTATAGCGGGTTTGAGTATTCTTATCATTTCATCTTGGTTTATTGCCATTAGCGCAATAGCCCCTTTAGGGTTTAACTACGTGATCCCTGCGGTGGTGATTCGTGGGCTCGCACTACTTCGTATCGCTTCTGGTTACACCACCATGTGGCTAGGACACAAGGATTTATTAACCCGAATTGCCAAAGCACGGTTAGCTGTGTTTGAGCAATTAGCGGCAAAACGCCTTGAAAGCAAAGCATGGACAGTTGAAGCGCTCGCGAACCACACTGAGCAACTTGCCTCAGCTTTTATTGCGTGGGTTTCTCCATTAGCCTCGGTTATGCTGCTAATGACAGGCTTGTTGCTCACGGGGTATTTCATGAATATGCCAGGTTATGGTTTTTTCATAGCCCTAGCCATAGTGTGGTTGGTAATTAGTGTTGTTACTGCGGTTTACGGACTGAAAGCCGTGGCTGGTTCGGCTGAGGCAGAGCTTGAATTTCGGCAACAAAGCGCGACGTTTTTTCAAGCAAGTAGTTTATGGCACCTTAAGTCAAAAACGGTAAAGGGCTTGTTTAATGCACCCTCTACTCATCGCGTACAAGATGCACAACTAAAAGAGCAGGCACTAGTGTCTAAAGCTATGTGGCTGTTCCAAGGTGGCGTGTTCACTTTAGTGGCGCTGGTTGTTTTTACTGCCAATACGGCAGCCTATTTTGTTCCGCTAGCACTCATTACGCCAATGGTGCTATTGGCTGCACCGGACTGGGCGAGCGCCACTTTCAGCAGTGTCGTGAAGTTCGCTAAGTGGCGACATAGCAAGGCAGAGCTACACGCAATGCACACCCAGTCTTTGCCCTTACTAAATGCCCATAAACCCAGCATGTCACTTTCTTTAACGGGTTTTATCGCTAAAGAAAGAAACCTACCAGCGGTCAATATGCAGTTTGAGGCATTAGGGCTGAATGTGATTAAAGGCTATTCGGGGTGCGGTAAGTCGAGCGTACTACAAGCAATATGCGGGCTCCTTCCTTTTGACGGTCGACGCTCTATAGACAATGTTGCCACCCCGCAAGGCATGCTAGAAAAATGGCTTTATGTTGAACAGCACCCCATCATTTTGGCCGGTACTATTAAACTCAATTTAGATCCGGCAGCGTCTGGAATAAGCGAAGATGCTATGCACAATGTTTTAGCCCGGGTTGGTTTGCAGCACCTTACTACCTTGGCTGAATGGGTTGGTAAAGGAGGAAGGGCGTTATCTGGCGGTGAAGGTAAGCGTTTAGCATTGGCCAGAGCCTTATTAGCGATGCCCGATGTGTTGTTAATTGATGAACCTTTTGAAGGGCTAGACTACGAAGCACAGCAGCGCGTCGCCGAGGTCATTAATGAAAGTGCGCATTCGCGGTTAGTCATTGTTGCTACCCATGTTGTTCCTGCGGCCCTTCAACCTAATACAACCTTCTCGCTTGATGAAAAAGGTTATCAGAATAAATCTCACCCCAGTCTTCATACTCAACCAAATGGCACCCAGCTAAGTTATAGCCAACCAAGACACAACCAACTAAGCCTTAACCAAATAGATCATGCCCACCAAAACACGGTTGGCGAAGGTGGATGGCAGGTAACGTCGCCGAATTGCACAACGCTAACGCCTAGTGAACAGCAGCAACAGGCTTTGGCAGAGCTGCAACACCACGAGCGCAACACGGCTTTTGGTTTTAAGCCGCGAAGGAAATAAGACCCCAGTTGAAAGGTATGCACACTCTTAATAACTGGGCCCAAAGGGTGAAAAGCGAACAAAAAAAAGGCGCCGTATAGGCGCCTTAAACACACATGTATAACTTGTTTTTAGAACTTAGCGCGTAGCTGCACACCGAAGTAACGGTCTGCATCACGAGGGATTTGATAACGGAAGTTATCGCCGCTGTAGGTGGTTACATAGCTTTCGTCAGTTAAGTTCTTACCGATAAGGCTGATGCGGTAGTCATCATCTTGGAACGAAAACGCTAAGCTTGCATTCACAATAGCGTAGTCAGGTAATACTGCCGGGTCGTTTTCTTCGGCAAATGCACCAGGTGCACCCACGAACATTTCATCAGTGTAAACGTACGAGCCGTTTAAAATGATGTCCATGTTGTCCATTTCCCAAATGTACTCACCGGTTACAGAGTATTTTAGGTCTGGAGAGAAAGGTAAATCAGCGCCTGAACTACCAGTACACTCGGTATCGGTATCGGTTACTGGGCATAAGAACTCATCTACTTCAGCATCTACTTTCGATAAACCACCAGTTAACGATAGGTTATCTGTTGCTTGCCACATGAAGTCAAACTCGAAACCTTGGGTGGTTACCGACCCTGCGTTGGTTAAGCGAGTGATAGTAACTGAGTCAAGTAACTCTGAGTTATTTGCTTGGAAACCGTCAATATCAGTCCTAAAGATAGCGGCGTTAAAGATTACGCTACGGCCTGCGTATTTATACCCCAACTCATAGGCATCTGATGTTTCTTCACCAATAGGTAAGGTATCTTTGTCTGACATGTTGTAGAACACGTTAAACGCAGGGCCTTTATAACCTTGTGAGAAGGTAAAATACGTCATGCTGTTGTCGGTTAAGTCATACTGCGCGCCCAACTTGCCCGATACATTTGTTTCATCAGTCTTACCGCTGTAGTCTGTATCGAAGCTACGTACACCTACACCAGTACGACTGTATTGGTCATTACTGCTGCGGTTATGTGAGTAGCTTACTTCGTCATCAGTATAACGAATACCGAATAGTAGACGTAAATCGTCATTAATATGGTATTTACCATCAGCGAATAACGCCCAGTTATCAAACTGCGTTTCCATGTAAGCCGTTGCGCTTACAATATCGTTTGAGTTACAGCTTAGGCCTTCATCAGCAATGTACTGATTCACTTGATCGTCAGTTGGGTCTGCAATGCCGAAGGTGTCGGTTAAGTATGCGCTGATAGCCTTAGGGAATTGGGTATCGTTATTTTGACAACTTGCATCACGGGTAAAGTTACGCTCAGATTTTTGGGTCCACCAGAAAGCCCCCACTTGATAATCGAATGCCTCACCCACAGGCGATGCAATGCGGAATTCTTGTGAGGTTTGTTTCCAGTTTTGTGCGCCAATATCATGTAACTGGAACGGTTCGCCAAACACAGGGAAAGGACGTGTGCCTGCTGTTGATGTGAAGTCACCTTCACGGAATTCTGTATTGTCCCAATCGCGGTAAGCCGTAATTGAAGTGAACTGATGGTCACCAAACATGGTGTCAACTTGAACAGAGAAACCTGTGGTTTCATCTAATGTGCGAGTTTCAAAGTCATGATCAATAAGGCGCTGTTCTAAATCTAAGTCACCATTACCAGTACTGTTAGGTAGTGCTTCAGAATCAGGGTGACGGTTACTTGGTGTAAGTTCTAAATCGGCACAACAGCTGTCATCAGATTTCACGTTTTCAAAGATGAAAAGAACATCAGTGTCGTTACCCGCTTCGATATCAAGCATGGCACGAACGCCTTCTTTATCGTAGCCGTTGGTCATTTCATTGTTATAAACGTTTTTAATATAGCCGTCGAACTGTGATTTAAGTACGGTTAGGCTACCGTTTACATTATCGTTTAACGCACCAGATACACTGGTTTTTAAACGGTATTCATTGTCTTGAAACAAGGATACTTCCGCAGTGCCTTCAAATTCATCAGAAGGGCGTTTAGTAGTAATGTTAACCACACCGGCAGACGCATTTTTACCAAACAAGGTACCCTGCGGGCCACGTAATACTTCAATGCGTTCAAGGTCGTATAAATCTACGAATGCTTGGCCTGAACGACCTAACACAACGCCGTCTACTACTGTAGAGACACTCGGCTCAGCAGCCACACTAAATGAAATAGTCCCAATACCACGAACGGTAATGGCGGAGTTCCGAGTGGTGTTACCTTTTCGGAAACTGACCGATGGTACTAATGCTTGTAGACCTTCAATGTTGTTAGAAAATGCAGCGTTAATTTGGTCTTCGCGTAAAACAGAAACCGCAACCGGCACTTCATTTAAGCTTTCTACACGCTTTTGTGAGGTAACGGTTATTTTTTCGAGCCCTTTAGGCTCAGCAGGTTCTGCTTCTTGTGCGCTGGCAGCAAAGCCAATGGTCATACAAGTACCAATGGCTAATGCCCGAGTAATACTTGAATGTAGTGTGCTAGGTCTTAGTAACATGGTGTTCTCCACGAATTCTTTTTTATGGGTTTAGTCCAGTTATATTTGCCGTGTGTCCGACGGTCTTCTCTTCAATTTCGCTTACGTTGTAGTTAACGCGTAATGCCTGTTTATCTTTTTGTCTTGCTCATTTGTCTTATATAAGACAGAAGATAGTCAAAATTTAACCAAAAAGTAAATCAATTGCAATCTTTTTGTTAATTAAGTCTTTAGTGGCTGCAAAGTCAGTTTGAATTTAATTTTTTTTGGTTAAGTGTATGTTATTTATGGGTTTAAGTTTGTTGGTGGTGGATTTTGTTAGTTCGTGAATAGTCGTTATATGTTTTATTTATACAAGTTTATAACAATAAGGCTGCTGGTTTGTCTTGCATTAGACCGGTAAATTTAGGGGTTGTAGAGGCATGAAAGTAGGGTGGGCCAAATTTAATAGGTAATTTGGTTAATGTGCTTTTAATGCTATCCCTAAAGTGTCACAGTTATGTGAGCATAATTATTGATTTAACTAGGAATATCAAAATGTATGGAAGGAAGTTAGGTATGGGTGTTAGTAAAAGTATTTTGTTTAAAGGCCTATGTATTGTGTTATGCATAGGTAGTGCGACAGGCAGTTATGCAGAGAATAGAATTGATACTCAACGCTCTGATGCACCAGCACTTTCAGCCTATGGCGAGTATGCTATTGGGGTTCGCAAGCTTGAGGTGGTCAACCCTAAGCAGATTGATATTCTTGCTCTTGATGCTACTAAGGCTAAGCCAAACCCACTTCCTACTTATGACCGCCCACTAACTCTAGAGGTTTGGTATCCGGCAGAGCAGGGTAGTACTGGCAATACAGTGTTAAACGCATTTATTCGCGATGGCAAACAGCAGGTTGAATTGCATGGTAAAGCGGTAAGAGATGCTGCGCCTTTAGAAACGAAAAAAGCCTTTCCATTAGTATTGGTATCTCATGGATATCCCGGTAACCGTTTTTTATTAGCGCATTTAGCGGAAAATATCGCTTCTAAAGGCTATGTAGTGGTATCGATTGACCACACCGACTCTACCTATCGTACACAAGCGGCCTTTGCATCTACGTTAGTGAACCGCTCTGTCGATCAGCTTTTCGTGCTATCACAAATTGAAACCATGGCGAAAGATGAAGGTTCATTTTTGTATCAATTAGCCGATGCGAGTAACACAGGTATTATTGGTTATTCTATGGGTGGCTACGGTGCGGTAATCAACGCGGGAGCCGGCATTACCGAACAAGCGGTAAATAGTAAACTGAGTGCGCCATTTGGTACTTTAGCTCGCCATCAAACTGGCATTAGAGACAAGGTCGACTCTCGTGTTAAAACCATCATTGGCTTTGCGCCTTGGGGCATGAACTATCGCATGTTTAATTTAGACAGCGTGGCTATTCCTATGATGCTTGTTGCAGGCTCACAAGATGATGTGTCAGGGTATAAAAACGGCGTGCGCGCTATTTGGGAAGGTGCAAAAAACGTAGATCGCACCTTGCTAACCTACGACAACGCAAACCACAATGCAGGTGCAGTTATGCCAGCGCCTGAAGAGTCTTTCGTATTTGATGAAGCACTAGGTTTTGATGTCAGCTCACACTATATCGACGCGGTGTGGGATAACGCTCGTATGAATAACATTGCACAGCACTTTGTTACCGCATGGTTAGGTAAATACCTTAAAAATGATAGTGATATGCAAGCTTATTTAGACCTAGTAGCGGTATCAAATGACGGCGTGTGGGCTATGGGTGACGACGGAAAACCGAAGGTAGAACATACGTATTGGGAAGGTTTCCCACATCGTACTGCCAAAGGATTGAGGTTAGAGCAACTGCCAGCAGCGCAATAGCACTTTAGAGGTTTTATACGTCGGCTCTGAAGTCGCTAGCGTGAAAAAGCAGTTACAAAAAAGCGGCGTAGAGGTTAATTCTACGCCGCTTTTATTTTTTCTAGCTAGTGTTTTAATTTTAGCTTCTAAGTACAGCTTTTAACGTCGGCTCTTAACTACTGTTTTAGGGCCTACAACATTAGAAGGTGTAGCGCGCACCAAAGGTGTAGCGAGGACCATATTGACGAGCAAATAAGAACTGTTCTTCAAAACGTCCGTAACCTTGTTCAGTTTCATCGTTAATGTTCACGCCTTCAAGGAACACGGTGAGGTTTTCGTTCACATCGTAGTTCACGCTGGCATCAACCTGCCCATAAGTATCGAACTGGGTGGCTGGGTTATCTGCAGACCCTTGCGCTTGACCAATTCCCACTACGTAGTCAGAACGCCATGCATAAGTCACCTTCACAGATAAGCCTTCTTTTTCATAAAAGACTTGGAAGTTAGCCGAATCACTAATACCCACAAGCGGGTTTTGCTCAGAGCTTAAATCGTAAGGGTCATACTTCACATCGCCATCTACAAACGTCGCGTTGGCACCTACACCAAAGCCAGTATCACCGAAGGTATGTTGAACTGCCAACTCAATACCTTCAACTGTGCGCGTATCGCTTAGGTTACGAGGTTTGGTTACACGCCAAGTAATTAAAGGGTCATCGGCGTTAGGAGTAACTACCCCATCAGCATCAGCATAGCCGTTATCTACAAAGTATCCATAGATAGCACTGTCAGTGGCTTGCACGCCTGCCGCTTCAAGTGCCGATACAGCTTCGTTCCAACGAGGGCCTTGGTAAATATCATTCAAGCCTTCAAAGGTTTCTTCCGACGCTGAGTACGAAATATAGTTCTTAACTGACTTTCTGAATAAACCAAGAGACGCGTAACTCGCTTCGTCGTAATACCATTCAAACGAAAGGTCTAAGTTAGTTGATTCGTAAGGCTTCAAGCTTGTATTGCCTTCTGTTGCCGTACGAGAACCTATTTTAGGACTTCCACTGAACGAACGGCCGCCTTGTAGTAGACCGATAGGTGCACGGGTAATCGATTTACCCCAAGAGAAACGGGCGACTACGTCGTCGGTCACGTCTACTTTAATATCTAACATCGGTAACAGTACATCGTACTCACCCGTGAAGTCTTGAAGCTGTAAGTCAGCCTCAAATTGGGTTATCCACTCAGATGCCGCTACCCAATTGACCTGTGTTGGCACGCGAACTTCGGCAGCACTAGGTACTTCCGTTTCTTCATAGCGCAGGCCAGCGTTCACTTGAACATAATAATCGCTAACTTCGAATTCCCACTCTGATTGTACATAAATAGAGTCGGTAGTCTCTTCAACATTACTCACTGACGGGTCGCCACTAAAATAAGGGTCAATCGAGTAAGTATTGCTTTCACCTACCACGTCAGCGGTAAGGTAAGCGAGCTGACGAGCAATAGCTTCATCAAGGTCGAAGGTGTAATAATAGCCAGGGTTCATGCTAGCGCCGCCACCAGAGAAAGCATCTAGGAAGCCACTAGTATCGTTTCTAACAAACATGTCGTCTGGAAAAATTTCGGTGAAAGAAGGGTTAAAGCCCGGTCCGCCACGCAAGCCACTCCATGCCGTAAACCCTGTTAGGGTTTGCTCGGTACGTGCAATACCGAAATCAATTTTTACCAATGGAATATCAAAGGCTGAGTTGAACCATGTTCCATCTAATTGAAGCTGCTCAATGTCAGAGCGGCCTGGAGAATAGATGAACTGGCTGAAGTTAGAATCAATTTCACCTGGGTTAATTTCGTTGGTGCCGTTATTCCAGTTAACGTAAACCTGTGGAATTTCGCCCTCACGGTAATCATATACCTTAGAAATAAGCTGATCAGAACCCAAAATAACTTGGCCTGCACTACCTAGCCCTTCATCATAACCATTGTCTGTTTCGTTGTACGAGTCGTGGTAATCAAGGGTGAAAAACCAGTCGTCATTTAATTCCCAATCTAAATTTATACCCAAAGAGCGAGCATCAACCCGTGTTGTATTTCTGCTTGCAGTAAAGGATGCATCGTCGCCGCTAATATCAGCATAAATCGCGGTACCATTAGCATCTAACTCATAGGCATTTATGTTAGAGCCAAAGTTATTCCAAATACCCCAGCCAACCGTATTTGTACCAGTAGTGGCACGGGTAGCGGTGTAATCAACGGTTGCAGTGAAATTATCGACAGGGCGGAATTGAAAAGTAACTTGACCATTTGAGCGTTCGCGCTGTACATCGTTAATACTGTAATTCATGTCTTTTGCAAAGAATGCAGCATCAGTGATATTGGTTCGGTTATCTACAACGTTAGCAGCATCTAAATCTGGTAGGTCTGCGTTTTCTTGCAAAACCCAACCTTGTACGCTGGCGGCTTGTTGCTGGAAATCGCGTTCTTGATGAGAGAAAGACACCCCAAAACCAAACATATCGTCAACGAAGGTATTGCTGTAAACACCAGCAATTTCTGGTGTTACATCATCGCCTTCAACATTAGAGGTATCGTAAATGCCCTTCGCTGAAAACGAGGCTTGTTGACCAGGACGAGAAAGCGGCTTCATGGTAATGATATTTACCGTCGCACCTAACCCACCACTTGGGTTTTCAGCACGGGCTGTTTTGTGTAGCTCGAGGGTACTAACCCCTTCAGAAGACAAGTTCTCTAAGTTAAATGAGCGGGTGAAACCTGTACCTGGCATTTGACGACCGTTAAGTGTCACCAAGTTAAATTCTGGGCCAAAACCACGTACGGTAATTTGGCTACCTTCACCGTTAGAACGGCTGATAGTCACACCGGTAATACGCTGTAACGACTCTGCTAAGTTGGTGTCAGGAAATTTCCCTAGCTCCTCTGCCGATATAGCATCAACAACACCGCTTGAACTGCGCTTTAAGTCCATTGAACGAATCATACTGCCACGAATACCGCTAACTTGAATAACTTCAACTTCACTCGGTACACTGTTGTCTGCGGCAGCCGTTTCTGACGTTTGAGTTTCTGGTCTTTCTACTTCTTGTGCAGAAGTGGAAAATGCCAAAGTTGAACCCAACAACAAAGCCATTGATGTGGCGAGCTGGGTCTTTTTAAATGTTGTATTTTTCATAATTGACCTACTAAATCTTTATCAATTTATTGCTGCCGCTTGAGTGTGCAAGCGGCAGAAGCTTTGCTATTGCGCTGCAATTTCAGCATTATCTATACGATATACCGCACCTTCACCAACACCCCATGCTGGGAATACCATCACAACATCGATAGCGCTGATGTCTAAGCCAGCGTCATACAATGTTTGAAGTGGGAAGGTATAGGTTTGCCATTCGCCAGTGACTGGATCAGTACCTTCAAGGCTATCTGAAATTGGAAGCTCCACAGCACTTGATGTATCGCCAGACTCAATTTTAAATAACCAAGGGGCGGAAGCATCGTTAGGCGCCGAGCTTACTTTCATTTCAAAGCGCACTACGCCTGTTGAAAGTAACGAAGAGGCATCAAAGTAAACATCGTCGTCGGCAAGGAAGCCCATGACAGTAGGTGTTGCGCCAATACGGAATTCAGCCACTGTGCCGTGGTCGGCATCATCGACTTCTTCGGTGGGCGTAGAGCCGCCACAGCAATCCCAAATAGACCATTGATCAGCCGCTGTATCGGCAAACAGAGTTAGCTCGGTTGCCGCAGGTGTGTCGCCATCTGGGTGGTAAAATTTCACGTTATCTAGGCGATAAACTGCACCTTCACCTGTGCCCCACGCAGGGAACACCATAATTACATCAATGGCGCTTAGGTCTAGGCCAGCAGCTTGTAAATCAGCAATAGGGAAGGTGTAAGTTTGCCATTCACCGGCAGCGGGCACTTGTCCTTCAACGCTGTCAGAGATAGGTAACTCAACCGCAGTGGCACCGTCGCTAGACTCAATCTTAAATAACCAATCGGCACTTGCATTGTTCGGCATGCTAACAACGCGCATATCGAATTGTAGCAATCCGCCATCTGCTAAAGCAGATGCGTCAAATGGCGTGTCGCCACCGCCTGAAGCTGAACGGGTAATAAAGCCCATAACAGTAGGTTCTGCGCCAATACGGAACTCGGCGGTTAAACCATGTTCTTCATTGTCGATTTCTTCGGTAGGAGTTGAACCGCCACAGCAATCCCACATTGGCCAATCAGGGTTCATTTCATCTTCGAATATCACCAATTCTGGATAGGCAGACTCTTGCGAAATTTCAACATTTGCTAAACGATAAACGGCGCCATCGCCTGCACCCCAATCGGGGAATACCATAATTACGTCAATAGCGCTGGTATCTAGTCCCGCATCTGCTAGTGCACTTAATGGAAACTCATATGACTCCCATACACCTTGCTCAGGGGTATCGCCAGCCGTGTCATTAGGACCTACATAGCCATCCGCTAGCGGCAATGTAGCTGCAGTAGTGCCTTCGCTACTTTCTATTTTAAACGACCAATTCGCGGCTGTATCGTTAGGCGCTGACATCATCTTCAGGTCGAATTTTACGCTACCGTTTTCTTCCATAGGTGAGGCATCGAAAGGGGATGCTTGACCTGCGGGGTCGGTAATAAATAGCTCGCGGCTAATAAAGCCCATCACAGTAGGTTCTGCACCAAAGCTGAATTCATATACCTGACCTTCAGCACTATCTTCCACTAGTGCAGGAGTTGAACCACCGCAGCAATCCCATGCCGGCCAATTAGGGTTAGTGGTGCCGTCAAAAATAGTAAGATTTTCTGCAATGCCTGTTGAAGGCGGCGAAGGAATAGGGGCAGCTCCTTCTACCAATGCATCGTCTAGCGAGTCGTAGCCCGGGCGAACGGTTTCACATCCTGCGCCTGTATCTGGGTTTGAGGCACATTCGTAAACCCGAACATAGTCGATATCAAAGCTTTGGCCATTTTCAAATGCACTGGCATCAATGCCCGTTTCGTTTACCGCTTCAGGCCAGTTTCCACCTACTGCTAGGTTTAGAATGAGGTAGAACTCTTGATCGTATGGTGCGTTATCCCAGTGGGTAACTAGCTCACCAGTACCTTGTTCGAAGTACTCGGTGTACCAACCACGATGTGACAAGCCTGTAGCTTCGCCATTACTGTTATAACGTACTTCAGAGCGACGCTGAGTGGCATACAAGTAATCGTCCATATACCAACGAATTTCACCTTCTTGCCATTCTATCGCGTAGGTATGAAAGTCATCTGCGGGGTTAGCGCCATCAGGCAGCGAATAGGCTTGGCCTGAGCTATCGTTGTTTGGCCATTCCTGACCATAATGCAAGGTGCCGTAGATATGCGCTTCAGGATTGCCATCTGCATCGGCAGCTTTAAGGTTAACCGCTTCAAAAATATCAATTTCACCAGAACGGGGCCAGCCACCATACACTTCGTCGGTAGGCATCATCCAAAATGCTGGCCAACTGCCTTGACCCGAAGGCATTTTAGCGCGCATTTCAATGCGGCCATATTTAAAGTCTGCTTTGTAACGAGTAATTAAGCGGGCTGAGGTATAAGGCTTTTGTGCACCCTCTTCAGCGGGCAATGCAACAATGCTTAATGCACCATCACTAATGAATGCGTTTTCGTCGCTATCGGTATAGCACTGAGCCTCGTTGTTGCCACCGCCATCGCAGTTAACCTCGTGAGTCCAGTTATTATCGTTAATGGTCGCGTCTTCGAATTCGTCGCTCCATACTAGTTCCCATCCTGTGGTAGGGGCGCTAGTGTCAACGGCGTCTATATCTGTAGAAGTGGTTGCTCCACCGCCACAGCCAACCAAAGTTGTGACCGTTAACGCGGCAGCAATCCGAGAAAGTTGAGTTACATTTTTAGTCATTATCTTCAGCCCTAATGCTAAGTAAATGGTTATCTAAAACGCCGCGTTGGCCACGTCGAGTTATGTTTTGTAAGCGCTTCCATTTGAGCTTGTTATTTTTCTATTTGAAAGCGCTTACATAAGATTAATGCACGTTAATTGAAAGATCAACAACACTCTTTGATATTTTTAACATTTGATTTACTTGGTGCGGGTGTGGCTATGCAACGTGTTATTTCAACTAACTGTAAAATATAGTTTTTATTTTTATAAAAGCAAAATTGCTGTAATTAGTACAAAAAATTAACCTTGTATTCTGGCGAATAAAAATAAAATGTTAATTGATTAGTCGGAAGGTTAATGGCAGAAATTTATTACCTATATTGCGCCATGAAACCATAATGCGAAGGTAGTCCATGCCAGTGCTTAACGCGCCTTTGATACTTTAAGAAGCATTAGGTGTTGAAATGCGTTTTCGTCTTTCTAATAGAAGGTGGAATGCGTGCAAGGCAGCTGCTTTAATAATAACCTCTATTGTTTTGTTAGTAAGCTTTCACGGGTGACAGAAAACGGGCCGCTACGGTATTTAGCATCGTAATAATCATCATCACAAACTGAAGTAGCAGCGGGAGCAATAAGGCGGTAGAACGAAGGAGACTCGTTGTTATTAGGCAAAAGCATTAGTTCAGGATGCTTAATAAAAATGGTTGGATTAATTGAGCTAAGTGCTTGATAGGCGGCAAGCTGACAAAGGCGTTCGGCGGAACTTGATTCTACTTGATGAAGTGAGTGCCTGATGAGTTCTTGTATATCCTCTAGTATTGATTCTAAACGCCAATGCGCGCCTGTATATCGCGCTGATGGACTTATGAATGCGTGACTAAAGGCGGGGTGTTGATTGAGTTTTTGTAATATCATTTTTGCTTCACTAAATAGGTCAAATCTTCCTACTGTTACATAAGTTAATGCGGCGCTATGATTGCGATGAAATTGAATTGACTCAGGGGCGATGGGTAAATGCTTCATCACTTCAAAAATGGAGCGAGAATGCCTGAATATACCAATTTGTATTTCATATTTGTGGGCGGAGTCGGGGCTTGATAAAGGCTCAATGGTTGCAGCGTTGGCCGCAAGGTTTCCGTTGGAAGAAGAGGTTTCTCGCGCAAGCAAAATATCATCTATAAAAACGGAATCGCCTTGTGCTGGGGCTGTAAAAGCAAGGGTGCTGGATTGAATAGTTAAGCCTTGCTGAATGAGGTAGTCCTCATCTATTTCAATGCGGTACTCCCCTGGAGGAACAGCATTAACATAGAAATAGCCATCACTCTCTGTTCGCGTTTTAACCACTATTTGTTCAGTATTGTCGATAAGCGCTATGTCGACATAACCCGCGCCGCGGCTAGACGAATCACCTACTAGATAAATGGTTCCTTCAACATCATTAAAGGTATGTACTGGGAATTGAGTTTCATTAACCCCGCCTGCGTGGGTCAGTACTTGTACTTTGCCAGAGGCTGGCAACATATAGGGGTCAGGAAGCGAATCAGGTTTTAAGGTGAGGTTTTGTGTTCTGGCTCCCGTATTGAGCCTGACCATTCCATTTGTGTCGGTACTTTTATCACGCCATAGTGAGCTTCCAGTAAACGTGACGCCTTCGATAGGCATTTCGTTAGGGTCTTTGCGTAAATTTCGATTATCGTCAAGGAAGGCAAAAGCATCTATACGCCCAGCAGTGGCACCCGCCGAACGTTCAAAATTCAAACTCTGTGTATAAGGGTTAACATTGGTATTGCCGGTTAAAGAAAGGTTTACTGACCAGTCCCCCCCCTCCATGACGCTAGCTGCCAATCCAATATTCAAGGACTCAAAGCGCCAGTTGTGTTGGTGTCTAATTTCTAAGGCATTGTCAGTGTCGTTTCTATAACGTAAGCGAGTTTCGCGATGTTGGGAAAGCGATTGCGGCCATCGCATCGACACATAGAAATTATCAGTTGAAAAGCGGTCTGAAGGAATAAAGTTCCACGCACTAGAAAGGTTCCACCCATTAACGTCTTTGGCGTAATACAATCGGCCAGTGACCGCAGCATTACTGTTGTTAGAGACGCTGAACCCTGAAGCAAACGTCCCACCCAGAAAGTTGTCATTTACATTTACGCTTAGCGCACTTTGGGGGTCATCGAATTCATAGGCTCTGTGGGTCATACTGGCGTTCCAGCCGAAGCGGCCCAGCCATTCAGTTTTTCCGTTCAAACGTAACGAGGAAATGTGCTTAATATCATCATCTTGTGAGTATGCATCACTATAAAAGTTGTTGAAGTAACGGGTAGCAAAGTTCATATTGAGGTTATTGCTGAACCGACCGTTCCAGCCTAAAAACATACCATAACCGCCAGTATCCTGATCTGATACCTCAAATTTGAGCGCCGAGCCGAAAAGTTGGGTATTGATACCGGCAGTGACATACGAGGCAATTTCATCTTCCAGCCAAAGGCGTTGAACGCTAGCAGATAAGGTAGCGCTATCGGTAAGACCGTAGCCGAGCCTAGCGACAGTGGCTTTTCCAATCCCCGTTGTAGATACTTGACCATCAAGTAAGCGAAATTGATTATCGGTAAGCCCAAATAAAAAATCGAACTTGCCCTGTCTTAGCTGATTATTACCCACATTGACGGTTTTAGTTCTAACCTCTTGCTGACCTTCAGGCCCATATAATTTCAACTCAAATAAGTTTGCCCCATAGAAGGTTTCTATATCTTCGAAAAGTACCTTGTTCTCCTCGTTACTAAATTGCTCATCGATAAATTGCCCATTTCTGAAGAGCTGCACTCGCCAGCCAGGTAATACGAATTCTTCAATGCTAGTGCTTGAAAAACTGCGCCGCTGCCTCGTATCCCCATTATGTACAATCAAGCCGAGTGACTGCCCAGAGCGTGTAACAAGTTCATCTCTTTGCAGCTGTATATCGCCAAATTCATAGGCAAAACTGTTTAAGGGGTTGTTAGTGTCTTGGTCGATTTCGTTTAAGGTTTTGCCAAACCGCAGGTAATGGATACTCGTGTCATCAACTCTACTCACGCGAAGGTTTGCTGAATGATATAAGAAATCGAACCCTGCATTTATATTAGCGGAAAAGCGACTATCGCTGGTGGCGCTATCTTGTTGTGATAAACGGTAAGTCACCAGTGGCGATGTGAAAAATTGATATTGATCTTCAACAACTTTACTTACAGGCACTACGTTAGGCTTAAAATGAAGAGGCGGATTATCAGCGCTTGTGTTTGAAGATGAATTTAAGGGAAGCTGGCCAGTGAGGTTAAGCTGAAGCAACGTATAGTTAAATTGTTGTTTAATCTGCAATAAGGTCGCAATCATGCGTGTATCGATATAAATATCGAATTCATCGGCTGCCCAAAGAAACGCATCAGGTGGTGTATTATCCAGCATGGGCAAGGTTTGATTAAATGCATAATTGAAGCTGCAGAAATCAATACTACCTTGTGATTGTATAGTCCCTTTAGCCATTGATATTTCCCAATCTAGGGAGAGTGCATCGGCAAACAAAGACGCAGGGACGAGGTATCGTTCACCAACAGGGTAAACGTCAAATCCGTCCCATAGGGGGCGGCCGTTAACTCGTAACACACTAATCAATAACTGATCTTCATCTAACGCCACCCGCGCCGTTGAGGAAAGGGGAGGACAGGGCTCAGCCCATGAGACGAACACAGTAAGACACAAGAAGATTAAGGATAGTATCCTCATGACACGTTAGCGGGTTGCTATTTTATAACGTGGTCAATAGATAGCGCTATGTCGCCACCAAATTTATCAATTTCAGTAAACCGAATAACAACAGGCCCTTTTTTGGCGTTTTGCAGTGGGATCAGTACTTTTCGACGTTCCAGAGGGCGATAGACTGCTACGTTATTCAGTACACCAACTTCTTCCCCTTCAGCATCTTCAATGATGAAGTTTCCAAATAATGAACGATTGCCTGAACGTTTTAACCAAATTTGTAAGTGTGGCTTTCCGTTGTAAATGATGGTGGATGGATTCACCATTGAAGCTTCAGCAGTAATGCGTCCATGACGCACTATAATCGGAATATTGTATGCAAGTTTGCTGGCAAGGTTTACATTCCCGTTCGTACTAGGCGCTATTTCTGTGACTAAACGAAGGTTAGCTCGATACTCACCGTCAACAAGTCCAGCAGGCTTTCTTAATGCGAAGCGTAGCGCTTGACGCTCTCCGGGTAGAATATTGCCACGTTTCGGTGAATATCTAATAAAAGTCGATGCCGTGAGCGGGTCTTCTGTTACCGCGTACACTAACCCCTCTTCAGTCATCGCATTAATGGATAACTCTGCCTGATAAGACATTGGCGTTGAGCTTGTGTTACGTATTTGGATAGAGTCTGAGCGGGATTTAGAATCAAAATAAATGCGAAATTTAGATAACGAAACATCTGCATTGGCAACATTGGAAAAAAATAGCGCAGCAGAGATAACAAGAAAAACAGAAAGACGAATAGGTGTTAACAGCCGTATCAGTATCATATTTACTTTTGATTTCGAGTATAGAAAAGAATAGGCGAACGCAGTTCGCTCGCCTCAAACGATTACTGGAACGTAACGTCAACCACATAGTTAGCGGTATAAGAGTCGCCTGGCGTTAACGCCGAATCAACCGTCATGTCACCATATACATCGATAGTAAGATCTGTACCTGATGCGTCTGTAGTAACCGCAGTCAATGTGCCGTCTGCGATATTGTCGTGTGTTGCCACAGCTGCATTGATGTCGTAGTTCGCTTCAAAAGTAACATTAGTACCAGATGCACCTGTCACTGTGACATTCACAGGAACATTTGAAGCTAAGCCTGAAACCGTAATTAGACCAATAGCAATGTTTGCATTAGAAACATCGCAATCGCCCGTTACCGCGCCCGCATTATCCATGGTACACACAGAGCCTACTGTTGGCTGCATTGCACCGAAGTGAAGTGTTGCTGTCTCTGCAATAGTAGCATCGGACATCGCGTCTACATTCGCTTGAAATGTTTCACTTGCTGCAAGTGTTGACGCAGAGATAGTAGAAAGTAGCGCTATTGTCATTATTCTTTTTTTCATTTTGTTTCCTCTCATACCTTTAGTCGGGGCTGCCTAACGAATTATTTTACAATTGTTCTAAAATCAGTGAGTTGCTGGGAAGCTTTTATCAGTACTCAATTGACAGCGAAAATATATAACCACAGTCTTTACCCTTTTAAAAGGCGTTAAACCTTATGCTTACTTATTGAATTTAATAACTATTATAGAGAGGAAAAAAATTATATTTTCAACGTGTTGATTATATTTAAGTTTTTTTTAAGTCACTTTTTAAAGTTATACTTTTGTATACAAGCATAAATTTTATAATTTTCAATTTTTTTTAAAAAAATATTGCTTGGGTGGGGTAGATAGGCGTTTTTTTGCATTTTATTACTGTCTTGAATGTTTATAAAAATCTATTATCGCGCCACTAAGTTGACTTTAAACCAAGTGTTTTTACTAACATCGTGTTTTCATGGAAGCGGTTTATAATTTCAGTATGCAGTGGACATGCAATTAAAGGAGTGACACATCATGCACCACCATTCTCACGGGCATTCTCATGGTCATGGGCACGAACATAGCCATGCAGAAACCGACAGTAGCCGCATAGGTTGGGCATTCTGGTTAAACTTCTGCTTCACCATTATTGAATTTATCGGGGGGGTGCTAACTAACAGTGTCGCTATTATGGCTGATGCGGTTCACGATTTGGGCGATACCCTATCAATTGGCCTTGCGTGGTACTTAAGTAAGCTTGGTCAGAAATCGGCTACCGATAAATATTCTTATGGCTTTAAGCGATTAAGTCTCTTGGGCGCTATGATCAATGGGCTTATTCTTGTTGCTGGTTCGGCTTGGATATTATCTGAGGCGATCCCTCGGTTGGCAAACCCTGAAATGCCGATGACAGAGGGCATGATGGGCTTGGCAGTAATGGGCATTATCGTAAACGGCTTTGCGGCTTATAAGCTAAGTGGCGGCCATTCAATGAATGAAAAGGTGCTTAACTGGCACCTCATTGAAGACACCATGGGCTGGGTAGCGGTACTTATTGTGGCTATTGTTTTACATTTTGTACATTGGCCTATTCTCGATCCAATCTTATCTATTCTGTTTACGCTATTTATCTTGTTTAACGTTTTGCGATACGTAGTGCAAACCATGAAGTTGTTTTTACAAGGCTCGCCAGATGATACCCAAAAGCAGGCTATTTCTGATGTTTTATTAAGTATGGAACACGTTGAAGAACTGCATCATGTTCACTTTTGGTCTCTTGATGGCGAACAGCATGTGTTAACAGCGCACGTGGTAATTAATTGCAGTATTGATAACACTAAACTTAGAACGTTAAAGCAAGATGTATCAGACCGACTAGCGCCGTTTAATTTGGCCCACACTACCATTGAATTTGAATTGCCTGGTGAGCCTTGTCGAGATGACAGTGACAACTTGCATGTTCACCCGCATCACCATGAACATGTTCATATTAAATAAAAAAGGCGGCCAAGGCCGCCTGTTAGTATTATTGATGCGCTAGGCGCTTTAACCCTAATTCGTATCTGGCACGCCACCATTTAAGGCTTATGCCGATGGCGACAAAGCAGGTGCTCCACAGGCCAACTAAAGAAGGGATAAAGGCGTTACTGATACCGCCCACGAAACCCACCGGTGAGAACATTAAGTACAGAGTCACAATTAAACCAACCAGTACAATCGCGCAAGGAATGGCATAACGCCATGGAGTCATATCCACCTCTGCTTTAGGTACAAAGCGCCATGGCTGTGCCATAGGGTAAAAGTGACCAATAGCCAGCATAATGCCAAGTTCAATGGCAAACAAAATGGCGTAGATATGGATAAAGTTAATCTCTACTTGCCATACAAACTTCAGCAAGGCATACGCTATGACGTGAAAGATAATGGCGACCTTTGCAGCAAGGGCAGGCACGTTTTTAGTAAATAAACCGACCAATACAATGGTAATAACAGGAATGTTATAAAAACCGGTAAAGATACGAATAATCTGCCACAGCCCTTCCGGTGCCAGCATTAATAACGGCGCAGTAATGAAAGACACCACCGCAATAACTAAACTGGTAATTTTGGCTACGCGAATTAGCTGAGAATCACTCACTTTATCTTTCTTAAAAGGTTTGTACACATCTAAACAAAACAGTGTGGCTGCACTATTTAATAACGAGTTGAACGAGCTAAATACCGCACCTAACAACACCGCTAAGAAGAAACCAGACAAGTATTGCGGTAATACCTCTTTCACTAAGTGTGGATAGGCTAAGTCGATAGTTTGCAGGTTTTCATTTTGATAAAGGTGATACGCAATCACTCCTGGTAACATCATCATAAAGGGCACGAGTACTTTAAAGTACCCCGAAAACAACACACCCTTTTGCCCTTCAATTAAGTTCTTAGCACCTAATGTACGTTGAATAACGTATTGGTTGGTACCCCAATAAAACAGGTTGGCCAATATCATACCGGTGAAAATAGTCCCAAAGGGCACGGGATCATCAGCGCCACCTATGGCGTTAAGCTTTTCAGTTTCGGTTGTGGCAATAGTAGTTAGACCGGCCGCGAAGCTGCCATCACCTAATGCGATTAAGCCTAAGATAGGTACTAGTAACCCAACAATAAGAAGGCCTACACCGTTGATGGTATCTGAAACTGCTACCGCTTTTAAACCGCCAAATATGGCGTACAAGGCACCTATACTGCCTACCATTATAATGGTAACAATAAGGCTGGCTTCATAACTTAAATTCAATAACCCGGGCACATCGAATAACCGAAGTACCGCAATAGAGCCTGAATAGAGCACTGAAGGAATAGTAATTAATGTGTAACCGACCATAAATAGTACTACCGTCATTCTTCTTACGTTGTCATCGAAACGGTCACGTAAAAACTCGGGTAGGGTAGAGAAAGCACCCGCTAAGTAGCGGGGCAAAAATATCAGCGCCATGATAATGGTGGAAATACCCGCGGTAACTTCCCATGCCATCGCACTTAAATTGTACCCAAAGGCAGAGCCGTTAAGGCCAATGAGCTGCTCTGCAGAGAGGTTAGTCAGGATCATAGAGCCTGCAATGAAGGTGCCGGTTAACCCCCGACCTGCTAAGAAATAGCCGTCTTGTGTATTTACTTCGCCTTTCGTTTTCATGTACGAAATAATGGCGACCACGGCCATAAAGGCCATACAGGTCAGTAAGGTAAGCGTCACATTCATGCTAATACTCCGGCGGCTATTGCGGCCACATAGTGGTAGCAGACATATCCATTTCGGTATGTTGTACCTCAGGCCCTAAAACCACTTGCTCACCTTTGCGAACAAATACCGCCAGCTCATTTAAACTTAAAATTTGCTCGTAGTACTTACCGCCTTGGTAAGTGTCATCGTTTGTCGGTGAAGCGCTATCGGCATTAAAACGAACCCAATCACCTTCTGGTAAATAGAATTTCACTTTTCCGCCAGGCACAATGCAAGGCACCACCAACAAACTTTCACCGCACATAAATTGTTGTTCAAACTGACGGGCTAGTGGGTCGTTAGGGAACGCGAGGGCCATAGAGCGCTGCACAGGTAAGCCGGTTTCGCTGGCTTGTTGTGTGGCTCTTTCTAAATAGGGCAGTAAACGATATCGCAGTTTTAGCGCATCGAATACGGCATCAGATGCTGCCTCGCCGTATGACCAAGGTTCGCGAGGGCCAATGCCATGCAGACGCATATGAGCAGAAAATACTGATGCTTGTGCCCAGCGAACGTATAATTCTGCGTCACGAGTATCTTTATAGAAGCCGCCGATGTCGGTGGCAAAAAATGGACCGCCCGACATGCCCCAAGAAAGGCTACCGCGAATACTAGCAGCTAGACCATGCCAGTCTGCTTGAGGGTCTCCACCCCACTGGGCTGGAAAGCGTTGGCTACCTGTCCATGCTGAACGGCTGAACAGAAATGGCCCCGTTTTACAATATTTCTCAGCCGCTTCGTATACGCAGCGGTTATACAGCATGCTGTATACGTTATGCAGGCGGTCGCCAGAATCGCCGCTGTATGAGAGCATATTGTCATCTTCTAACTGCTCACCAAAGTCGGCTTTAATCATATCAACACCCAATTCGAACAAGGGCTTGTGTGATTCTTTCCAAAATTCGTAAGCGTCTGGGTGGGTGAAATCTAAAATACCTGAATCGGGTAGTGGAGTAAGCACTTCACCGAACGGGCTTAAATCCCACTCATAACGATAAGCTTCACCAGTGCGCTTGTCCTTAATTAACCAGCCTTTTTCAGCTGCCTTTGCGTACAGCGGGTTTTTCACTGAAATCATGGGGTATTCCCATACGCAAATTTTAAAGTCCATGGCTTTTAGTTCATCAAGAATCGGCTTAGGATCGGCGTAGCGAGTAGGGTCCCATTCAAAGGCAAAGCGAGTATCGGTATCTTGCCATGCGCGGCCATCTAGCGTGATGACATCGCAAGGCATGTTCTTTTCACGCACTTCTCGGGCCACGGCTAATAGCTCTTGGGAATCTTTGTAGTAGGCCTTAGAAAGAATAACACCTAGGCTCCATTTAGGTGGAACAGGCGCGAATCCTGTAAGGCGGCTGTAAGTATGAATACTTTGCGCTGGACTATCGCAGTGATACAAAAACATATCTAATAAGTAGTCTTCTACCACGCAAATGTACGCGCGTTGCGACCAAGGTGCATAGCCTACACCATGAGTCACTGGCGTTGGCGTGTGGACAAAAAGGTTCCAGCCTTCAGGGCTCCACGCGTAAGGGGTGTTTTTATAAGACTTTTCAGTGTTTACGCCAAGTGCATCGTGATTATATGAACGAACCAACTGACCGCGTTTATCAAGCTTGCCCCATTTTTCACCTAAGCCGTAGATTGATTCATCGTCACCAAGTTCTAAACAAATTACCCAACCGGCATCAGTTTTGGCGAATGGAGGAAGGCGATGTTGACGCACAAAGTGCCCATCGGTAGCCGATTCTTGTACCAAAATATCGTTTCGATAAAGCTTGAAATGAAGCGGGGCAGAAAACAGTTCTAAACGGTATTCACCGGCATTAATGGTGCAGTGCTTATCGTCTCCAGAAAACACGAGTTGCTCAGCATTCGGTGTGGTAACCAGCATGCCATAGTCAAAACCATCAACTAGGGTCGCACTATCACCGCTCGACTGAATACGTAAGCCGAATTGGCTGATAGAAAATAGTAAGCTGCCGTATTGAGTAGGCACCGCTAGGTGGTGATCGTCTACTAGATAAGGGCTCGCGGTAATGTCCGCCGCCTTTATGCTGTTCCAGTCTGGCTCGGTTACCGAAAATGCATTACTCATATCACTTCACTCTTCGTGTCTTATATAAGACATAAGTTAATGAAATGTAACTTGGCTGTCAACGAGCAATTACAGTTTTCAGTGCAAATTATTACAAGTGCGCATTGTATTACAAATGGGGAATGGCGTTTATACTATTGGTAGCGACTGACAGTTGCGGCTATCTACATGCTGCCTTAGTAAACGCAGCAGTTAGTTAACGTAGTGATTAGTCAATACAGTGCTTAGTTTAACAAGTGGGGCACATTTTGAAGAATTAACGTTATCCCACTAAGCGCTAATGTACTAATGGCCAATAATCTTACCACGCTTGGTTCAATCCGCGCAGCTAGCAGCCTACCAATACGCGTAAATATTAAGATCAGGGGGATAGCAAAGAGGGTAGATATAACCGTAGTATGATCGGGTAACGTGCCAAAAGGCACCATGGCTAAACGAATAAGCGCGGTAACACTAAAGATAGCCAGCAGAGTATATCGCACTTCGTGCACAGACCAATTCTGACGATAACACTGAAATACCACGGGTGGCCCGAAAGTAGAAAATAACCCGCCTAGTACGCCACCCAATGCGCCTGATACTATAAAGCCCCAGCCTTTGCCAGAGGCAGCAGATTGGCTTCTTTTCACAATGAGTAGCAAACAGCAGGTTAATATTGCCAATCCAAGCAAAATATTTAACCAAACCGACAGTCCCGCGGACAGATATTCAAGCAAGGCGTAGCCCACGGCAATAAAAGGGATACCGCCAATCAACACAAGCGTGAAGGCTTTGCGGTGTATCAGGTGAACATTTTTCAACACAATACTGGTTGAATTCACTAGTCCTAAAACGCTAATTAAAAAAGTGGTGGCGGTAAGAGGAAGTAAATTAAACAAGGTAAAACTAGATACCACCATTAACCCAAAGCCAAACCCGCTCAAGGTTTGTAGTACAGTAGCAAAGCCCAATAGAATGAACATAGGTACTAGGGTTTCAAGTAACATTTTGCATCTACACCTGTAGTTGTATGTGATTTACTTCAAAAATGCGCTATAACTCTTGTGTATGATATAACAACAAAAATTAAGCATTAGGTTAGGGTTTCATGTCTTCATCTCAGTTCGACCACAAATTAAGTGGTCCCAGTCTTGCGTTCCAACCGCTCTATCAGCAAGTTGCCGAATATATAAAGCAGCTCATTGTGGAACGTCGGTGGCAGCCTGGTGAAATGTTGCCAAGCGAGTTCAAACTGGCTGATGAATTTAATGTTAGCCAAGGCACGGTTCGTAAAGCGTTAACCTTGCTTACCGACACTAAAATTGTAACACGCCGCCAAGGTGTAGGTACCTTCGTTTCCGAGCATACTGCACAAGATGCCCTGTTTCGCTTCTTCCCGCTTCAAGCCGACGGCAAGGGGGCAGACCTACCCAAAGCCGAGTTACTTGGCATAGAACTCATATCCCCCGATAAAAACGTACAAGCCGCGTTAAATCTATCCGGCAAAGAGCGAGTGACAAAACTCGAGCGTCGCCGTATTTTAGACAACGAGTTTTGTATGCTGGAAACGATTTTTCTGCCGGCTAAATACTTTGCTGGCATACATGAACGCAAAGATATTCCCCATACCTTGTACCATTTTTATCAAACCGACTTTAATCAAACTGTATTTAAAACCCGAGACGGTATTAAAGCGGTACTAGCCTCAGATAACGATGCCAAGCTTTTACAAATAAAAGCCGGCGAGCCGCTGTTGCTGGTAACACGCGTGACAGAATCTATTGACGGAAAACTGATTGAATATCGTGAAAGCAAATGTAGAAGCGATCACTATCATTACCAAGTAGAGCTTGATTAAATTAGCGCTAGCAATCCCTCTGCTAGCTTAGTGCATGGCCGTTTAATATCGCTATGCTTTGTTCGTATCGCTTCTTTTTAACGCTGCTCCATCAAGGCGCTACTCTTTAAAGCTATATCCTTTGGAACAGCTCCCTCTAAGACTATGCCATTTAACACTTGGCCTCTGAAATAAGGGGTTCGGTACACCGTCATTCAACAATGTCACTTCGAAATAAACACAAAAACAACTTCGCGAGTATCAAAAAGTGGGGGCCAAATTAATTTTGTTAACACTTTGTTGACATGGCATTCCTCCTATAATAACTTATGTCTTATACAAGACTAAAGTCTTTTTTATTAAACAGGATTAAAGATATGAACGCGTTGGAAAATATCCCTGAAGTTGGGTTTGGTTTCTGGAAAGTAGATACGGCTATCTGTGCTGATACTGCATACGAAGCGATTAAAGCGGGCTATCGCCATTTAGACTGCGCTTCTGATTATGGCAATGAGAAAGAGGTTGGCGAAGGCATTCAGCGTGCTATCAAAGATGGCCTTTGTACCCGTGAAGAGCTTTGGATCACGTCCAAATTGTGGAATACCTTTCACGCACCAGAGCATGTGCCGCTAGCACTTGAAAAAACATTAAGTGATTTACAACTCGATTATCTCGATTTGTATTTAATTCATTTCCCTATAGCGCAAAAATTTGTGCCGATAGAAACCCGTTATCCGCCTGAGTGGTTTTACGACACTACGCAAGAGAACCCCACTATGGAACTTGCGCCTGTGCCACTTTATAAAACATGGGAAGCCATGGAAGGTTTGGTAGATAGCAAGAAGGTTAGTCGTATTGGTGTGTGTAACTACAACACTGGGCTACTGCACGATCTAATGAGCTACGCCCGTATCAAGCCTGCCATGTTGCAGATTGAATCTCACCCTTACCTTACACAAGAGCGTTTGATTCGTTTAGCGAAAGACTACGACATGAAAGTTACCGCGTTCTCACCATTAGGTGCTCTGTCTTATCTAGAGCTAGAAATGGCGGATAAAACGGAATCGGTACTTGAGCAAGACGTAGTGAAAAAAGCCGCCGCTGCCCATGGTAGAACACCTGCACAAGTAGTGCTTCGCTGGGGTGTACAACGTGGTAATGCGATTATTCCTAAAACGTCGAAGCCTGAAAGAATGCGCGAAAACTTAGCGTTGTTCGATTTTGAACTTACTGATGAAGAAATGCAGGCTATTTCAGCGCTTAACATGAACCGACGCTTTAACGATCCAGGTCATTTCTGTGAAGCTGCCTTTAATCGTTTTCACCCTATTTACGACTAGGAGAGTACTATGAGCAACGCAATCGAATATGCCAATGTGCCAACTCAACACAGCTACAACGGTCAAGTTTTTCCGCAAATTGTGGTAAATAACGATGGCTGTAAAACCGTAGAAGAAACAGTGACGTTTATTCAACAGAACCAGGCTGAGTTAGAAGCGCAACTCGCCATTTCGGGGGCGTTGCTGTTTAGAGGCTTTCCCTTAAATTCAGCGGAAACCTTTGATATCTTTTCGGCCGGTTTCGGGTATGCAAACTTTACCTACAAAGAATCGCTGTCTAACGCGGTACGCATTAACTTTACCGAGCGAGTATTTACCGCTAACGAAGCCCCTAAAGATGTAGAGATTTTCTTGCATCACGAAATGGCACAAACGCCAATTTCACCCAGTAAGTTGTTCTTTTACTGCCAGTCAGCGGCTGATAATGGGGGTGCTACGCCACTATGTCGCTCAGATAAATTATTTGAAGCACTAAAAGCGGAAAATCCAGCGTTAGCTAACGAGTTTGCTGAAAAAGGCTTGAAGTACACTACCACTATGCCCGCAGCAGATGATGCTAATTCTGGGCAAGGCCGAAGTTGGAAAAGCACCTTAAGCGTAGAAAGCACCGCCGAAGGCGAGGCAAAGCTAAAAGAGCTTGGCTACAGTTGGGAGTGGATGGACGATGGCAGCTTACGCGCTATTACACCAGTATTACCGGCAGTAATTGAATTAGGTGATGGATCACAGTCTTTCTATAACCAGCTTATTGCTGCTTATATGGGATGGAAAGGGGTGCGTGAAAACCCCTCTTCAGCCATTACGTTTGGTGACGGTTCTGCCATTCCTAAAGAGGGTTTAGAGCGTATTGCTGAGCTATCGCAACAATTTACTTTCGACCTTGAATGGCAAGATGGTGATGTGGCGTTAGTTGATAACTATCGTGCTATGCATGGCCGTCGCCCATATTCTGGTGAAAGAAAACGCCAAGTATTAGTCGCTCTTGTCGCTGCTGAGCGTTAATTGTTATGACCGAGTTTGCCGCAAAGTGTAAATCGATTTGGCCTGGGTTTGGTATTGCCACAATAACCGGTATGGCAGCGCTGTTTTTAAGTGAACATTATGGCGCACCAGCCATGTTGTTCGCGCTGTTACTGGGTATGGCAATTTCATTTTTGTATCAGGCCGATGGGGTGTGCAAATGCGGTATTGATTTTACCGCCAGTACGCTATTACGTGCTGGTGTTGTATTACTGGGGTTGCGTATTGCCTTGGGAGACTTAGTTGTTCTTGGTTGGCAAACCGCAGCCATGCTGGCTTTTGCCATTTTCTCAACCATAGTGTTGGGTGTAGTGATGGCAAAAAGCGTGGGTATGCAAAAACGTTTTGGCGCATTAACCGGTGGCTCGGTAGCTATTTGCGGGGCTTCTGCGGCATTAGCAATTTCTACTATTTTACCTGCTGGCAAAAACCATGAGCGGGATACGCTGCTAACGGTAATTGGCGTAACTGCTATGTCTACCATTGCCATGATTGTTTACCCTATTATTGCTGGGCAATTGGGTATGAACGATACCGAGGCGGGCATTTTTCTAGGTGGTACCATTCACGATGTGGCGCAAGTAGTAGGTGCTGGTTATTCAGTGTCTGAAGACGCGGGCGATATGGCTACGCTAACCAAACTGGTTCGGGTTGCCATGCTATTGCCTGTGGTCATGATCATGATGGTTGTTATAAAACGTGCACATAGCAGCACGCAGGATGTGGATAGCGAAATGCCCAAGCTACCACTGTTTCTTGTGGGTTTTGTGGCGCTAATGCTATTAAATAGTTTTGTTACCTTACCTGAAGTGGTTATCGAATCAGGCTCACAGATATCTCGATTTTTTCTTGTAGTATCAATCACCGCCATTGGTATGAAATCAAACTTAGGTAAGCTGGCTGAAGTAGGCATGTTACCTATTGTGCTTATTGTGACGGAAACTCTTTGGATAGCCCTGCTCATATTGGGGTACTTGTTTTTAAGTTAGTCTACTTAAGCTAGTCAACTTGAGTAAGTCATTTTAAGCTAACTTTGTTAAATCAGTTTTTCTTGAATTAGTTGTCGACAGAAATGCACTCGTAAAGGAGGCAATGCGTGCCTATCTCAAATAAATCTAAACAGGGTGTGAGCACGCATTCTGAATCATCAAAGCAGCAGACTTTGGCGAACGAAACCGGTATTCATGCCTTGTACGCCGAAAACCCTATTGCCGCAGACGAGCAAGTATTCGGGCGTAAAACCGATGGGCTAACACGACGTGGTTTTCTATCGGGATTCAAAACCCTCTCTTTGTTATTAGGTGCAGAAATAGTTTATGGCCGGTTTATGCCAGCAGGGCTTATTCCGGCTGCATTAGCGCAAACTGAAACGCCTTTTAGTATTGAAGGTAAAGATGGGTTAGTGGTACTAAACGACAGGCCTATTAACGCCGAGACACCCGCGCATTTACTTGACGATAAGGTTACGCCAGCGTCTAAATTATTTGTGCGTAACAACGGTATTGTGCCTGAAATAACCCCCACTGATTTTGATGAAAACGCGTGGACACTCACTATTGAAGGTGAGTCGGCAGCTGCATCTCGCACCTTCACCTTAAGCGAGCTTAAAGCGAACTTTAAACATTACACCTACCAACTCACCCTTGAGTGTGGTGGTAATGGTCGTGCTGAATTTTCCCCTGCGGCCAGCGGTAATCAATGGACTACCGGCGCGGTAGGCTGCCCGTCATGGACAGGCGTTCGTTTAAAAGACGTACTGAACGCCGTCGGTATTAAAGACGATGCAGTCTACATAGGTTATTACGGTGAAGATTTACATTTAAGCCGCACGCCAGGTAAAGCGGCTATTTCCCGTGGCGTGCCTATAGGTAAAGCATTAGAAGATGAATCGTTAATTGCCTTTGAAATGAATGGCGAACCGCTACCGCTAATGAACGGTTTCCCCATGCGGTTAATGTTTGGCGGCTGGCCAGCTTCTACCTCGGGCAAGTGGTTGTCGAAAATTGTTATTCGCGATCGGGTACACGATGGCGCGAAAATGGGCGGCAATGCCTATCGTGTGCCGTGCAAACCAGTCGCACCAGGCACGAGTGTGCCAGAAGACGAAATGTGTATTATTGAAGCCATGCCGGTGAAATCCTTGATTACCCACCCCAAGTCCGGTGCCGATCACAACAAGGGCAAAGCGTTGGCAGTACGCGGGCATGCATGGAGCGGCGAAGCTTCAATAGCCAAGGTGTTTACCTCAATTGATTTTGGGCAAACTTGGCAACAAAGTACCTTGTCGAAGCCCGTTAATAGGCATGCTTGGCAGCACTTTAATTCAGAAATTAACTTCAAGCAGGCTGGCTACTATGAAATTTGGGCGCGAGCTGAAGATGCAAATGGTCGTTCTCAGCCAATGGTGCTACCTGGTTGGAACCCTAAAGGTTACTTAAACAATGCGTGTCATCGCATTGCAGTAAAGGTAGTGTAGCCAATGAGCAGGCTGACAAGCGCGCTAATGCTATCGGTGTTATGTGCTACATCACTAGTAACGCTAGCTAACGAACATAAGCTCAACCCCGCGACAGGGCTTGTTGATGCTACGGGGCATAATATGGTGGCTGCACACTGTACTGCCTGTCATTCCGCTAAGCTTATTTCGCAAAATCAAATGAGCCGCGAACGTTGGCTTGAAACTATTCGCTGGATGCAGAGCACGCAAAAGCTTTGGCCCTTAGGTGAGGCTGAACCTGTCATCTTAGATTACCTTACGACGTGGTATGGGCCCAAAATCCAAAGTCGACGTGCACCTATTCCAACTCATCTAATGCCACAAGGATCAGACTAGTTTTATCGCGGCTAAAAACTAAAACATCTAGTTTATAAATATAAAAAAACGGGAGCGTAAGCTCCCGTTTTTGATGTTTGTAATCTAGATGCTAGGTAAGGTTAACTTAAGCCCAGATAGGCGAAGTTAAGCCCAGCTAAACTAAACATTAACTCGCTAGCCCAGCAATCACTCGCTATGGGCACGCAATGTCTGACATTGCTCCATCATCACTAGAGGCATTTGCTTCAAAGCGTACATTAGATACCAATAACGATGCCGACGCGTTAGCGTTAAGCGCAAATGGTGAGAAAAGCTCAGCAAATGATGCGCCTGCTTCTACGAAACAGCGTGAAGGAATAACAACCGTTTGCCACTCGGTTGAATTAGCTGCGAAGGAATTCAACGGTAACGACACACCGCAATCACTGCTACTACAACCAATAGACACACTAAGGTTATCTAGGCCTTGTGCCAATTTTACATCTAGCACAAGTGCCGACTCATCGTCGCTGTAATCACGCATATCTTCAGGGAAAGGTGAATAGAAGCCGACAGTAGCTTGGTCGGTAAATGTGAGTGACAAGCTATCTTCTTGCACCATGCGGTCGGTGGTACGCACGCTAGCGCCTTCAGATTCCACTGTATTGCTTGTTACAGTCGTATCACCCGAAGCGTCTTTAATTATTAGCTGCCATGGTTTTTGTGTAGAAAGTACGTAAACATCATGGGCAGGTAACGGCGCGTTAGCATCAACGCCAGTCGACTCAGACAGCGGCGCTTCGATAGGATCGGTATCACCAAATGTTAACCCATAACCGTAAGCAAATTGTGCGGTGTTACCGTCATCTTTGTTCACGATTTGCGTAGGGGTAGCTGGCCACGAGAACGAAAGTTTTCCGTGCATTGGATAGTTAATTTCACCGTCTTTTTTGGTGAATAAAACATCGGCAACACCTTGGCCTTCAGAGCCAGGTAACCAGGCTACTACAAAGGCATCACTGGCGTTAATTTCTGGGTTTACCCACAACGGGCGGCCGGTAATGAAAACAGACACCACAGGAATACCTTTGGCTTGGAAAGATTTCAACAAGGCAAGATCTGTCTTGTCGCCACGTTGATATTCAACATTTGAAATATCGCCATTGCCTTCAGCGTAAGGGTTTTCACCAAACACGATAATGGCTACATCAGGTTTATTGTCTGTTGAACCTTGTGCATCAAATGTCATTCCTTCAAATAAAGTAGCCGTTCCGCCAGCTTCACTAACGGTTTGCTGAATACCTTCAAAAATAGAGGTTGCGCCTGGGAAGTCGCTATTTTGGTTGCCTGTTCCTTGCCACGTAATAGTCCAGCCTCCTGATTGCTTGCCAATATTATGGGCAGCATCACCCGCTACCACCACGTTCATATTTGGTGCTAGTGGTAGTAATGCATCTTGGTTCTTAAGCATTACTAAAGATTTGCGAACCGCAGCGCGGGCAATATCGCGATGGGCTTGCGCACCAATAATCTCGCTATTGCCCGATAACGCGCGGTTAGCCGGAGAAGGTTGCTCAAACAAACCCATACGTACTTTAACCCGCAATACCCGGCGTACCGCATCGTCTAGACGAGACTGAGGAATAATCCCAGATTTAACCTGTGCAATGGTGTTCTCATACAAAGGTTTCCAAGCACTGGTAGGCACCATAAAAACATCAAGACCCGCATTCATAGCTTGAGGACAGCTTTCGTTAGTACAGCCTTCAATTTGGCCATGACCGTTCCAGTCACCTACGATAAAACCGTCGAATCCCATTTTATCTTTTAGCACATCAGTAAGTAGGTATTTGCTGCCGTGAATTTTCTTACCATGCCAGCTGTTGAATGACGCCATTACAGACTGTGAGCCAGCATTTAAGCCCTCAACGTAGCCTTGTGCGTGAATGCGAAACAAGCTTTCTTCGTCGGCAATGTTATTGCCTTGGTCGTCCCCGCCTTGTGTACCGCCATCACCAATAAAGTGTTTTACCGTTGAGATAACATGGCTATCATCAATGCTGCCACTGGCAATATCGCCTTGCATACCAGATACAATGGCTTTGGCATAAGCGCCTACAATGGCCGGGTCTTCTGAATAGCTTTCATAAGTTCTACCCCAGCGATCATCACGGGCTACCGCAACCGTTGGCGCGAATATCCAATCAATGCCAGTCGCACGCACTTCCTTGGCAGTCGCTTCGGCAATTTGAGTAATAATGGCAGGGTCGTTCATAGCACCCAAACCAATATTATGCGGAAATAAGGTAGCGCCAATTACGTTGTTGTGACCATGTACTGCATCGGTTCCCCACATGGTAGGGATGGTGCTGCCATCGACAGAATCGTCTATTGATGCTTGATACATGGCGTCAGCAATGGCAATCCAATCTTGTGGAGTGGCGTGTTTATCGTTATTTGGGAAAGCACCGCCGCCATTTAAGTATGAGCCAAATCCGTAAGTACGCATGTCTTCAAGGGTAACATCGCGAATTTCTGGCTGAATTGTTTGCGCTACTTTTTGCTCAAGGGTCATGGTGGCTAAAATAGCGTCTACTTTTTCTTCTACCGCTTCGCTATTGGCAGTGCTAAAAGTAATTTCAGGCCAAAAATCGGGTACTGA
Source organism: Alteromonas stellipolaris (assembly GCF_001562115.1). NCBI lineage: Bacteria > Pseudomonadati > Pseudomonadota > Gammaproteobacteria > Alteromonadales > Alteromonadaceae > Alteromonas > Alteromonas stellipolaris. The sequence goes on along the minus strand of NZ_CP013926.1, from coordinate 4,348,149 downwards.
TTTTTGTGCTGCTTGCTCAGTCTGCGCAGTTTTCGGCGTGCTAGCCTCGTCTTTCGCTGGCTGACAACCTGCCATAACTAATGCTGCGGCAATTAATGAATATGAACTTAGTTTCATAGTAAATTCCTTGTTTATTTGTGGCTAGCAGCCAAGTTAACGGTGGCACCACGAAGCCCGTAATAAGCAATATATAAGTAGCAAATAACCGGCAATAGGAAAGAAAGTTGTACACCCGCGTTGTCAGCAATAACACCCTGTAGTAGTGGCACAATAGCACCGCCCACTATGGCTAAACACAACATGCCAGAGGCTTGTGCTGTTTTTTGGCCTAGCCCTTTAAGTGCAAGACTGAAAATGGTTGGGAACATGATAGAGTTACAAAGTCCTACTGCTAAAATTGTCCACATAGCGATATTGCCGCTGCTGCATACCGAAACAATAATGAGTGTACATGAGGCAAATGAATTAACGGCGAGTAGTTTACCCGCGGCCACTTTTTGCATGACCGCAGCGCCAATGAAACGCCCTACCATAGCGCCACCCCAGTAATAGGCGATGTATTTTGACGCTTGGCTTTCACTCATGCCTTTAATGCTTTCAAGCCCAAAATAGTTTACCAAGAAGCTGCCAATGGCGACTTCAGCACCTACGTACAAAAATAAACCTAGTGCGCCTAATGATAGGTGGCGATGTTTTAATAAACCTGTATCTGTCGTAGTGGCAACATCCATTTCACTGTGCGTGGGTGAGGGCAGTTTTACTTTCACCATAACCACCGCCATTGCCACCAGTACAGCGGCTAATGTTAAATAGGGAAGTACTACCGCATTTGCATCTACTGCTGCGTTTTCCATGCCTTCATGTGCGCCGAATAAGACTATACCGCCAATGATGGGCGCAACAGTTGTACCCAATGAGTTAAACCCTTGGGTCATGGTAAGCCGGCTAGAAGCGGTATCTGGATTCCCCATAATGGTCACCAAAGGGTTTGCGGCAACTTGCAAAATAGTGATGCCTGAAGCCAATACAAACAACGCACCTAAGAACATCCAGTACTGAGTGAATAGCGCCGAGGGAATAAACAACACGCAGCCCACTGCAGCCGTGATTAATCCCACACCAATACCTTTTTGATACCCAGTGGCACTCACTAATTTTCCGGCTGGAATAGATATAAGAAAATAGGCGCCAAAGAAGCACGATTGCACCAGCATGGCTTGGGTATAAGAAAGCGAGAATAAGGCTTTCAAATGGGGGATGAGAATGTCGTTAAGTGCGGTAATGAAGCCCCACATGAAAAATAACGACGTTAGCGTAGCGAGTGCAAGTTGACTGGTGGTTGTAGAGCCAGCCGTGGTTTTTATAGTTTGATTCATAGGTAACGCCCTGAATTCACTTGTTAGTAAACGAAATGTCGTGTTCGCATTTAGCTTGTTGGTTACTTTGCGTTAACGAATTGGTTCGGTATTTGTTAACACTTTGTTGGTCAGTATAGGGTGCGAAAATGAAAATGCAAGCGCTTACATTGTTTGATTGTATGCGTTTACATTTTTATTGAAATATTACAAATACCTGCTGTGTTCTCTCGCGTTTTTAATAGTTTGACGTCGCTAGGTTAATATTATTTTCCAATAGCGCTTGCTTTTTCTCCTTAAATAAATAAGATCAAATGCAAATTGTTATCATTTGTATTATTGATTAGAAAGTAAATTAAATGACTCATCCTTACTCTGTTACTTTGCTATTAGCGAGCGCGCTACTGCCAGCATATGTATTAGCCGAAGCCGAGGCGCCAGTTGAACGCGTAGTGGTAACGGGAACACGTACACCCAAGCTTCTAGGTGCATCTCCGGTCAAAGTCGATGTGATAGATAAAGCGGAAATTTCAAGGCTCAGCAAGGGAACGCTTCGGCAAGTGCTGGAAGTTATGCCTGGGGTTGTGGTTAGGCGCAGTCAAAAAGACGGGTATAACGTACAGTTAAATGGCTTTAATGGCGACCATGTATTGGTGTTAATTAACGGTCAGCCAGTTATTTCTCCAACAGGCTCTTCAGTCGATTTAGATCAAATTAGCGTTGCCAATATTCGGCAGATTGAAATTGTACGCGGTGCCGCATCGGTTCTTTATGGCAGCTCTGCTATGGGTGGGGTTATCAATATAATAACCGATGTGCCGGAAGGTTCTCAGTTATCGGCCGATTATGAGCTTTCGCATTACAGTGATGATGGGTTGGACGGCGATACCTTAGGACATACTGCCAAGGTTAGCGCAGCAAAAGCAGTAAAAGATTGGCAACTAGGGTTAACCGCACAGCACATTACTAACCCGGGTTTCGACTACGACACTGACACTGTTTCTCAAGATGGTGGGGCAGTGGATAAATCCTTTGTTCAGTTTTCACTATCTACCCGCTTAAGCGGGTTGGATTTTAGTTATAAAGGCCAGTGGCTGGATGAACAGAAAGACAAGCCTCAATCTTCTATTCCAGGGCAATCTAGCATTATCAGTTACGTGTCTAGCGTTACCCAATGGCAGCATGATGTAAAACTTGCTCAACAACAGAGCTGGCATATAAATGGGCGCTATTTGTCTCATGATGAACAAAGCGGGAATACCAATGGCCTTCGCCAAACCGATATTCAATTAGCGGAAATTGAAGCGCAGAAAATTTTATCCTTGGGCGATGTTGAGTGGGTAGGGGGATTGGTTGCCCATGCCGATAACTTAGATCAGCAAAATGTGGCAACGGGTACGGTAGAAGTTGACGATGTTAGCCGAGAAAGCACCGAAGCGTATGTGCAAGCCAATTGGCAGCAAAATGACACCCAAGCCCTGCTTGGCCTTCGAGTACAAAATGATTCAGATTTTGGTTGGCATACGGCGGCCAAGCTCAGTGGTAGTCAAAGCTGGAAACTTGATGAGACCACACTACAAGTACGTGGTGGCGGTGGATCTAGTTATCGAGTCCCTAATTTAAAAGAACGTTACTACGTGTTCGATCACAGTAACTTAGGTTACATGGTATTGGGAAATGAAGACCTTGTGCCAGAAACGGCGCTAAGTGCCAATATTGGGTTGAACGCGCGACTAGCCCCGAAACAAAGTCGATGGTGGTATCAGGCCGATATCGATTTCCACTACACCGAAGCAGAAGATTTTATAACCACCGCGGTAGATGTAGAAGCTTCGCAAGAAGCCGGACTTGATATCTCTGTGTACGAAAACCTCGATGAAGCCACGCTGTATGGTGCGGATTTGAGCGTGAGCGCGCAAAACGATAACTGGCAGTGGCAACTTAACTATAGCTACTTACATACAGAAGATGGTGATTCTGAGCGCTTGCCCGAACGACCCACGCATTTAGTGAAAGCCTCAGTGACCTACCAATTTGATAAAACGGATACCAGCGTTCAACTGTATGGCGTGCATGAAAACGACGTTTCTCCCACCTCTGGTTACACCGTTACCGCGAAAGACAGCTACACCACCTTAAATGCCGTGGTGCAGCATGACTTTTCTAGCCATTGGCAAACCCGCTTGGGGGTTGAAAACCTTACCGATGAACATCGCTCACCCGATTCACTTTCGGCGGGGGCTTTTGATGCTCGCCCTATTTCAGCTCGACGAGTTTATCTAGGCGTGAGTTACCAGTACTAATTCGTCTGCAGAAACCGAGCAATTAAGAACAACTACCTAAAGACAGAAAAATCTAACAAAAAAGCAAATAAGAGAAGTAAGCATAGGCGCCGTTTTATCTATTGATAACAACGGCTAAACACACAACTCAAAAAGGAACATACATATGAATAAAACATACTTAGCATTACTACTTGCGATGACTTTGGGGCTTGTTGCATGCGGTGGCTCTGATAGCAGTGATCCAATCGTTGAAACGCCTGACCAAAGCGGTGAAGACAGCGGCGATGGATCAGATGATAGTGCGGGTGATGAAGGCGGAAACAGCAACGAAGTGGCTACCATTTATGGACCGTATGGCACAGGGAGTACGTCGGAACCCGTTGCCGTTTATTTTGATTTAGATACACAAACGCAAGTTACTCTAACCGAAGAAGAAGCAGCAAGCGACACCACATGGGATATCGGCTTTAAACGCACTTCGGTATTCTTAAATACAGCACAAGAGACGCCAGTAAGTGTGTACTTCACTGCCAACAACAGTGATTTCTACGACGATAATGGCGCAGCTGTGGCAGATTTATTTCTAAATGCGACTGCAGATAGCGAACTTGATGATTATCTCGCGGTAACCACGAGCGATGTGCCAGATACAGAGGCATTTTCTACCGATACCGAGTCTGCTGTTATTGGCGATACTTTTTATAATTATGACACCACAACTCATGTCGTTACCGCAGCTAGCGATACTTACTACGTGGTTTCATCAGATGAAAACTACACCAAATTTCATGTGACTGACATTGTGACTGAAGGGCGTGGTATTGGGGAAATCACGTTGGGTGTTATGCATCAAAGTGTACTTGATGGGCAAACCACGTTTGCAGAAGAAGTATCGCTAAGTGTTAACGCAGTAGGGTGTACGTCGTCAATCTACATCGATTTCGATTTGCAACAAGAAGTAACAGAAACCGATGCATGGGACATCACAATACCTTGTGCGGATGAAGCTGGCGAGTTTGTTCTATCTATTGCCGATGATGCAACCGTACTTCGCACTGATGCTGACACCTATGCAGGCATAGATACCGAAGCCGCTGCATTTTATGGTTTCAGTGCTGAAACTGTTAGTGACTATGCGTTTACAGCCAACAACTGGTACTACTATGACAGCACAAGTCACTTGTTGTACTCACAGTTCGGGGTATACCTTATTTCAGCGGGTGATAGCGTATTTAAATTCCAAATTACTAGCTACTACGATGAAGACGGAACGTCAGGCGCTTATAGCTTCCGCGCCGACCCCGTTACCGAGGAGTAATTAATGGCGAAAACCAAATTACCACGCTTAGCCAGCGCGAGAACTTTGCTACAAGTGCTAAGTCTAATGAGTGTACTTTGGTGTTTATGTAGTGGCGGCGTATATGCTGCCGCTACGCCTATAACACCCACAGCTCACAACCAAAAGCAATCTGAAACGCCCCGAATTATTGCCGCGGGTGGCAGTGTTACCGAAATAATTTACGCGCTAGGTCGGGGTGATTGGGTGGTGGCGACTGACAGCACCAGTATGTTTCCCGCCGCGGCGACTGAGGTGACAAAACTAGGTTATTTCCGCCAACTTAGTACAGAAGGTGTGCTTGCTCAGCAGCCCTCAATGTTATTGGGGGCAAGTGCAACAGGGCCTGCCCCGATGTTAGAGCAGGTAGCAAATGCAGGAGTTGATGTTCACGTTTATCATGTCTCAAGAGATATACATGGCTTGAGTGAGATGATTCTTGATATTGGTCATAGAGTATCGGCTGAGGACAACGCCAAAGAGCTTGTTACCGACTTACAACGCCAAGTTGAAGCACAGCAAAAAGAATATTCGGAAGCATTAGCAACTTTCGAGAGTACTGAATATCCCAACACCGTAAATGCGCTTTTTGTGGTTGCGAATAACGACAGAGGCCTTACTGTGGCTGGGAATGATACTGTACCGCAAGCATTGTTTGATACCTTAGGCATGACCAATATTGCAGGCGATCTTGTCGGTTACAAGTTAATGGATGCCGAGTCAGTGCTCGCCCGAAACCCTGATGTCGTGTTTGCCGCAGGGCACATGTTGCATGGCGAAAATGCGCTTAATTCACTGTGTTCCCACCATGCGATTGCAGCAACATTTGCAGGCCAACATTGTTTAGTAAAGGCGATGGATAGCAGTATTGGGCTGGGCTTGTCCCCCCGTTTTGCGATTGCGCTAAAAGCCGTTGCTGAACATGGGCTGCGTGCTTTATCCCTTAAAGCCGCCAACACGGTAATGCAAGAGTCAGCTAGCCAAGTGCATATTGCACAGAGAACAGGTTTAGATAAAAACACAAATACAGACAATAATAGTCATGATATGGGAAGGTTCGAGTGACAGCGTTTTCCTCGAGCCCCGACGCCCCGAGTCATACGCCGAACAATAAGGTGCTTAGAAAAGATGTCTCGGGCAACAACGCATCAGCATTGATGGTAAATCTAGTTGCAACGAGAGCAAAGCGTAAGCGTTATGGTTTAGCCTTACTTGGGGCTTTATTGCTGGTAAGCGCCTACGTGGGGGTTGTGAGTGGCAGCTTATCTATTAACGTGAGCGAGTTGTTGTGGCATGAACTGTCGCAATTAACAAGGCCACTTTTTTCTCAAGGCGCGTTAATTGAGGAAGGCGGGGCTAATCGAGAGGGTACATTTAATAGCACGCACTGGTACGTACTTACTGAGCTGCGTTTACCACGGGTTATCATGACCTTATTTATTGGCGCGCTACTGGCGGTGTCAGGTTGTGCCATGCAGGGCTTGGTGAGAAACCCATTGGCCGACCCTGGTTTAATCGGTATTGCCGGTGGTGCCGCCGCAGCAGCAGCCGTTAGCATGGCTATTGTGCCGCCACTCGTACCTGCACTAGCCTCTGTTTGGGTAGCACTTTGGGCGTTTGGCGGCGCGTTATTGGCCGTGTGGACAGTATTACGCTTTGCCAATAGTGCGCAGGGTGTATCGGTGGCTACCTTGATACTCGCCGGGGTGGCAATAAATGCCTTCACCGGAACTATTATTGGTGCCATTAGCTATGTAGCAAGTGACGATGCACTTCGCCAAATTACCTATTGGACAATGGGCAGTTTAGCGGGTGCTAGCTGGACGTTATGTGCGCTGGTGGCAGCGGCGGGCATTATCGCTATTTCAGGCTTAATGGTATCTCGCAATGCGCTTAATTTGCTTGCTTTGGGCGAAAGTGAAGCTGCTTATATGGGCTTGAATGTTGCGCGCTATAAACAAGCCATATTATGGCTGGTCGCCTTTGCTGTCGCTTTGGCCACGGCTTTGTGTGGCATTATCGGATTTGTGGGGTTAGTCGTGCCGCATATGTGCCGCACGCTATTTGGCGTTAATCACAATGTGCTTATTCCTGCCTGTGCGTTAATGGGGGCATTGTTGTTAACCGTTGCCGATACGCTGGCTCGCACATTATTCACTCCCATGGAAATCCCCATTGGTATCGTAACATCCGCAATAGGTGCTCCTTTTTTCTTGTATTTATTGTGGAAGCAAAAAGGGGTATTCAATGGCTCACTTTAACCCTGCTCAAGCCCAGCCACTAGAACCACTGCTCGACCTCGTGGACGTAGACATCACTAGAGGGAAGCGACAGCTATTGTGTAATCTTAACCTTGCATTTAACGCAGGTGAGTTTATCGCCCTTGCGGGTGAAAACGGTTGCGGGAAATCATCGCTTCTTACTGTATTAGGCGGCTTAGCACCGCTAGAGAAAGGCACGCTTTCATTTAATGGTCAGCCGTTAAGTGAGATTAGTCTGCAAAGGCTTGCAGATTATCGGGCAGTTATGGCGCAAAGCGCTTCTACCCCTTTTGGCTTTTTGGTCGATGAAATATTACAGTTGGCTCGCCACCATATTGTAGAGTCGCCTGCCAATCGACATCATATTATCGGCGAGATTGCCGAGCAGTTTGATATAACGCATTTGTTATCGCGAAATATTCAAACTTTGTCAGGGGGAGAGCGGCAAAGGGTATTTTTAAGCAAAGCAATATTGCAATTACTCCCGATAAGCTCACACGACAGCCTAGAAGGAAAGCTGTTGCTGCTTGACGAGCCAACCTCTGCGCTAGACTTACGCCATCAAAAGTTGGTGATGCAGCAGTTGGTCAGCCTGAGCCAACAAGGGCTCTGTATTGTTTGTGTGAGTCACGACCTTAACTTAATTTCGCCTTATTGTAGCAGGATGATTTTACTGGCAGAGCAGGGGTGTATAGCCGATGATAAGCCGGAAAATGCATTAACTATAGATACATTGGCACGCTGCTATCACACTCAATTAAACCTTATTCGTAACTTAGATAACGATGTTTTTGTTACGCATTAATTTGAAAAAACGGAGTTTCTTATGAGCATGCAAGATATTGCATTTTCAGCAAAACAACTAAGCCGAACTCACCACAGTGGTGTGTTAGGCACTCATTCCACCTCAATGCCGGGTTATCCCTTTGGTTCAGTCGTTCCTTTTTATCTTACCCCCGCCGGTGATGCCATTATCTATATTAGTGATATTGCGCTGCATACTCGTAATATTAAAGCGAACGATAAAGTCAGTTTAACCATATTCGATGCTGCTGAAGATGACTCTCAAGCAAATGGTCGAGTGACTATTATGGGTAATGCAGAACTTGCTAATAAAGAGGATGTTAAAGCGCAATATTTACGGCTGTTCCCACAAGCCAAAGGGTATGAAAAAACTCACGACTTTAACTTTTATGTTATCCGCGCCGAGCGGGTACGCTTTATTGGCGGGTTTGGGAAAATCCATTGGATAGATAAAGCGTACTGGCAGGTTGAAGAGCAAGAGTGGCATGGTTCACCAGAAGGCATGATTACTCACATGAATGAAGATCATGTTGATGCCATGCAGCTAATTTTACAACATAAAGTAGGCGTGAATATAGAGCACCCTGTTATGCATAGCGCATTCCCCGAAGGCATGCATTGTGGTAGCGAAAAAGCGACATGGTTTATTCCTTTTGAAACCCTTTGTGCAACCTCCACCGATGTTCGAAAAGCACTCGTTAAACTGACTAATGATGCACGCACGGCATTGAACATACCCAAAGCGAGCTAAGAGGCTAGCACTATTGGAACCTTGTCTTCCATGATAGTGGCGAGTACTAGACACCCTACCTTTATATCAACCCAGTGAAATACGTCGCTGGGTTGTCTTCTGTGAATAAAATGTAAAAGTTTTTCTTGGCAATGCTTGTACTATGTTTGCTATTGTATGAAAGCGCTTACATATAATGCTACACTTTGTCTCATATAGGTGCCTAATAGAGCAGCCTCATATATTTGGCTCTGTCCGTAAGTTGCCGATAGCGCACCTTATATAAAGTGCTAATAAACCTTGGCTTTACACAATCTAAATATTGTTAGTGCCTGTGGTATTTACTTTTTTATCGCCTGTTATCTACAGGCGCTGATACATATATTCTAATAAGGTTTTGTACACATGGAAATTTTAGCCCAAGCTGGCTCTCCCTTTATGCATTCAAATTTCACTATGGGGGTTGCGACATCGTCATTTCAAATTGAGGGCGATGCAAAAAACAGGGAGCCAAGTATTTGGGATACGTTTTGCAATACACCTGGAAAAATTGCCGATGGAAGTCATGGGCTGGTGGCGTGCGACCATGTGAACCGTTTGGAAGAAGACCTAAGTATTATCGATTCGTTAAATGTAGACGCTTATCGATTTTCCATTAGCTGGCCACGAATTATTAAAAAAGATGGTTCGATTAATCAGCAAGGGCTCGATTTCTACCTTGCCTTGCTAGCCAAGCTAAAGCAAAACAACATAAAGCCTTATGTCACGCTATATCACTGGGATTTACCTCAGTATCTAGAAGATGATGGAGGCTGGTTAAATAGAAAAACGGCCTATGCGTTTGCTGAGTATGTAGATGTGGTGAGTAAAGCATTTGGTGATAAGGTTTTCTCTTATGCCACATTAAACGAACCCTTTTGTAGTGCTTATTTAGGTTATGAAGTGGGCATTCATGCTCCGGGTAAAGTGGGCAAAGAGTTTGGTAAAAAGGCCATACACCATTTGTTGCTGGCTCATGGTTTAGGCATGCGCGTATTACGCAAAAATGCACCTAATATTGAGGCCGGCGTGGTACTTAATTTTACGCCGTTTTACCCAAACACCAATGATGAAAAAGATATTCGTGCCACACAATTAGCGCACGATCATCATAACGATTGGTACATTAAACCATTAATACATGGTTGTTATCCTGCCCTTATCGATAAGATTCCAGCAGCTCACCGACCAGATATTCACGATGGCGATATGGATATTATTGCTGAGAAAATAGATTACTTAGGTGTGAATTATTACACTCGCGCTAAAGTCACAGATGATGGCTCTGAAGACCCTTGTCAGTTGCCAGCCCCAGAGGGAAGTGAAACTACCGCAATGGGCTGGGAAGTTTACCCGCAAGGGTTAACTGATTTGCTGCTACAGTTGCATAATGATTACCAACTGCCACCGCTTATTATCACTGAAAATGGCTTGGCCAGTGATGATACGTTAACAATGGATGGTGACGTGAACGATGAGCAGCGTATTCGATATCTAACCACCCATTTGCAGGCGGTAGCCGATGCAATTGAAGCAGGGGTCAATATAACAGGCTATTTTGTTTGGAGCTTGTTAGATAATTTTGAATGGGCGCTGGGTTATGAGAAACGCTTCGGTATTATTTACGTTGATTACGACACCCAAAAACGAACGTTAAAAGCCAGTGCAATAAGACTACAACAACTGCTAGAAGAAAGACGAAAAGCGTTAAACGCAGCCTGATAGATGCGAAATTTATTAAAAGCATAAAATAATAAAGATAACGGTGAAGCCAATGGTAAGTGCAAAGGAAAAAATTGCCTACGGGTTAGGCGATACGGCAAGTAATTTCATTTTTCAAACCGTCATGCTGTTTTTGACATTTTATTATACCGACGTTGTCGGCATACCGGCTGCAGCAGTAGGGAGCATGTTCTTACTCGTTCGCGTATTTGATGCCGTTACCGACCCTTTAATGGGCTCTTTAGCAGATAGAACAAGAACGCGGTGGGGCGCATACCGGCCCTATCTATTATGGTTGGCTTTGCCTTTTGCGCTATGTAGCGTGCTGGCGTTTACCTCGCCTGAATGGCTTACTGAAGAAGGTAAGTTGTACTACGCATTTATCACCTACGCTCTGCTAATGATAATGTATACGGCCATTAATATTCCTTATTCTGCATTGGGCGGCGTGTTAAGTGCCGATGCCTCAGAACGCGTATCTATCCAATCTTATCGCTTTGTATTTGCCATGGGTGGTGGGCTGTTGGTGACATCATTTATGTTGCCATTGGTTGATTACTTAGGGAACGGCAACGAAGCGCTTGGGTATCAGCGCGCTATGATAGTGATGAGTATAGTGGGGATGGTACTTTTTTTACTTTGCTTTGCTGGTACTAAAGAGCGGGTAAAACCTGCCAATGAAACGCCTGCACCCTATAAAACTCAGCTAGCGGCCATTTGGCAAAATGACCAGTGTCGTGTTCTTTGTATGGTTGCGATTGTGTTACTTACCGGCATGGTGATGCGAAACACGCTAGCGCTTTACTATGTGAAGTACGTGTTGCAGCGGCCTGAATCGGCCACATTGTTTGTTACCGCAGGTATGGTAGGAAGCATTATAGGCTGTGCGTTGGCGAACCCAATTGCTAAACGATTTTGCAAAATCAAAGTCTACACTTGGCTTCAGTTAGCCAGTGCAGCAGTGTGTATCGTAAATTATTTTGTGCCTTATCAGGCGTGGTTTACGGCCATTGCACTGCATTTCCTTTGGGGCCTTATATTGCAAATGGCTACGCCACTACTGTGGGCAAAAATTGCTGATGTGGTGGACTATGGCGAAGATAAAACGGGGCTTCGTATGACAGGGTTAACTTACTCAACCGTAGTCTTTTTTATTAAGGTTGGACTAGCTTTGGGCGGCGCACTTGCGGGGTGGTTACTCGCATCAGTTAACTATCAACCGGACGCATTTTCACCTGATGTGGCAAAAGGAATTGTGGCGTTATTTTGTATCGGGCCGGCAATTGCATCGATAGGTGTTGCGATTATTATGCGCTGGTATACATTAGATAACCAAAAAATGATGGCAATTCAGCAGCGCCTTGGATTGACCACAGACGATGCGCATCGCGCATCGTAACAATAATTACGCAAAGCAAGGATATACACAGCGCACGTATGCACTGTTAATGCTATATGGTAACGATTAAACAAGTAAGTGAATTAGCCGGCGTGTCGTCAGCTACAGTATCTCGGGTTATCAACAACACAGATACCGTTAAAGAGAAAACGCGTCAGCAAGTGCTTGATGCGATGGAGAAGCTTGGCTATCGACACAATGTAATTGCGGCTTCCCTTGCCTCAAATAAAACCCATACCGTTGGGTATGTGGTTCCCGAATTACACGGCTCATTCTTTGGCGCCATGATGGCCGGTTCTGAAAAAGTACTTAGGCAAGCCAACAAACATATGTTTGTGGTAACAGGGCACAGTGACGAAGCCTTAGAGAAAAAAGAAATAGAAGCCTTGCTGAGTCGCCGCTGCGATGCGCTTATTTTGCATGTTGAGGCGGTCAGCGATGAGTACCTAATCGACCTTGCTAGCCAAGATGTTCCTATAGTTGTGGTTAACCGCTACATAGAAGCTATTGGTGAAAAGTGTATTAGTCTAGACAATGTGCTTGGCGCATATCTAGCCACCAAGCACCTTATCGATTTGGGCCATACTCAAATTGCATACGCCGCAGGCGCATTGTTTAAAGCGGATGGTTTTAATCGTTTACTTGGGCACAAAAAAGCATTAGAAGAAGCCAATTTTTATTTTGATGAAGAGTCCGTGGCTGAAGGTAATTTCCAAGCCTTCTCGGGTGAAAAATGTGTGGATGAACTGTTTAGTCGCAACGTAAGTTTTAGTGCCATCGCCTGTGCAAATGATGAAATGGCATCAGGCGCTATTAACTCACTCAGAAAACATGGTAAACGCGTACCGGAAGATATCTCTGTCATCGGATTTGATAACGTTGACTTTGCTAGTTACCTAACCCCTAAACTGACTACCGTGAACTACCCAGTGCGCGAAATTGGTGCTATGGCATCTCGCTGGATTTTAAATCAGGCTTATGGCGATGGAAAACTGACAATGGAACATATTTTGTCGCCCAAATTGATTATTAGAGGAACCACCAGAAAATTCGAGTAACTTCAACCAACGACGAATGGTGAAGTTACGCTTTTTTCTGTTATGCTGAATTTTCACACATATTAAAATTTGGTCACCCTATGTTCGTTTCTCGAAGCAAATACTTAGAAAAAGAGTCTCAGGCCACGCAACTTGAAAATCGCTATCAAGTTGCCCTAGATAAAATATCAGCCTTAGAGTCTGAAAATACAGAACTTCATCGGCAAGTTACCGAGTTAAGCGATGCTTCAAAGAAAAGTAAATACGATGTGGTAACACGGTGTTTGGTTAACTCTTTTAACCAAGTTGAAGGTATTCGAGAAACCGTATTAGGGTCTTATCAAAAAATAAACACCGAAAATCAATCAATATCAGACATTAATGAATTGTTTGAGCAGTCCTCTCAAGTACTTACCAAAATTGTTAAAGACATGAGTGGTTTGAATACCCAAATGGTGAGTATGAGCGAGCGCATTTCTGGGTTATCAAGTACAGCGGATAACATCAACAAGTTTGTATCTACTATTACCAGTATATCGGATCAAACCAACCTACTGGCATTGAATGCTGCTATTGAAGCCGCCCGTGCGGGTGATGCTGGTCGTGGATTCAGTGTTGTCGCCGATGAGGTGCGTGCACTAGCTACTGAAACCAATAAATCAGCGACAGAAGTGTCTGAACTAGTAAATGATATTATTCAATCTACGGCAAAAGCAGTTTCAGGTGTTAACGAATTAAGAGGCAATAACGAAGAGCTAGAAGAAGGGATTAGTACCCTTAATAGCAGTTATGAAACCATGGTTTCTCATTGCGATAGCATGAAAACGACCATTAATGAGGGGACGTTAAGCTCCTTTATACAAACGGTTAAGCTAGACCACGTAGTATGGAAGTCAGATGTATATGCGGTTTTATTTGGTTACAGCGATAAAAAATCAAGTGATCTTGCTGACCACGCGAGTTGTCGTTTAGGAAAGTGGTATAGCGAAAATCAGGGTGCGGCTATTGGCAAGTCGTCACCATTCAGAGATTTAGAAACACCTCATGCAGCGGTTCACCGTGCTGGTGTAGCTGCTATTAATGCAAAAGCAGAGGGTGATACTTCAACACTAGAAGCTAAAGTGATTGAAATGGAACGCTCTAGCGAGAAAGTAATGCTGCTATTAGACAAGATAGTGAGCTAACTTGTTTTCTCATATACCTAAATGCGTTTGAAGAGGTATAGACTAAAAGGCTTATATATTGAGCGATGCTTCAATACCCCCTAGCCCCAATGAGGTTGCTGACTTAAAAGCTCAAGTAAAATTACTTGAGCGACAGCTTAAGCGCCAAAAGATAGCGCGGGCAAATGCTGAGTGGTTTTTAGAAAGCTACTCAAGCGATGCCTATTCGGCAACGCAAGCCTTGCGTAAAGCATTGCATGAATCAAAAAAAAGAGAGCGAGAATTAATCTTTTTGAATCGCTCTGCTTCCCACCTTAAAACTTCCGATAGCGGGGCGAGTTTCATTTTCTCCGCCATTGAGTCAGCAGTAGAGTTCAGCGATGCCTTTTGTGGTTTAGCCTTCATTACCAAAGCCGGGAAAGTGGTTCAAGGAGATGACAACAAAATTTGGCAAGTAGAAAATGGTTGGGTTGAAGCCAGCGATTTTGCCAAGGTTATGTTAGATGAGCTGCCACTGTCTGTAACCGAAGATTATAGCCAATGGTGTGTAAATATCGTTGAAAGGCCAGATAATCGTGAAGAGGCTTACGTATTACATTTCATGCAGAACTTGGGCAATGGCGAGCAGGCATGGCTAGCACTATTGACCCAAAACAGCGAACTAGACGAAGAAATGTTGTATGTGCTTGATGCAAATAAGCACTATTTACAATTTGGCATAGGCTACCGAAGTTCTAAACACGAAATTAAGCATCACAAAGCCGCCCTATCCTCGATGGAAAAAGACCAACGCTATCTGCAAGAAAAGCTAATAACCGCAGATAAAATGGCCATGTTAGGTCAGTTGGCGGCCGGTATTGCCCACGAAATTAATAATCCGATTGGTTATGTACGTAGCAACACCTCGGTGGCTGGCGATATCTTTAAAGATTACCAGAGTGCTTTGTCTGAAATAAAGGTACTTTGTGAGGATGCGGGGGGAGAAATAGAAGCCCGCTATTTAGCGCTTGAAAACACGTATTCATTAAAAGATAGTGCCGAGGCTATCTCTGAAATGTTTGAAGAGTCCTCAGAAGGTATTGAAAGAATTATCGATATCGTAAAAGCGCTAAGAGGGTTTTCCTATCCTAGCGGTGGTAAGCGCGTAGCCATTAATGTTGCCGAAGCGATAAGCTCAGCCTTACGAATCACGAATAACCTGCACAAGTATAAAAATAAGGTCATATTCACGCCTCCTGAAACCGATATCGAAGTACTAGGCAACGCTGGGCAAATACAGCAAGTACTCGTCAACTTACTTACTAACGCCATCTATGCCACAGATGAAGGAAAATGCATTAAGTTTGATGTTGAATCCCTAGAAGGCGAGGCGGTCATTACGTTGCAAGACGAAGGCAAAGGTATGTCAGAGGAAGTCATTGGCAAAATGTTTACCCCCTTTTTCACCACTAAACCACCTGGTGATGGCACCGGCCTTGGTATGTCTATTTCACTGACTATTATTGAAGAACACGGCGGTCAGTTTGAAGTGACCAGTGAAATCGATAAGGGCACCACAATTAAGGTACGCCTGCCACTGGCGTAATCTTTTTATTCGTATAATCTTCATTATTACCGAATTCTTTTTCTACTTTAGTATTAATTGTCTCCATCATCGTCTACCCTTTTAATCAATTACCGAGGAATAGGGCTCTCCTATTTACTTTGATACCACTATAGCAATGGATTTTATTAGTGAAGAAAAATCAGTCTGTTACCCAACGCGAATACAAATTCCCTTCTCACTACCGCCTTATCTCTTCCACTGACAAACGGGGTGTCATACAACACTGCAATGACGAATTTGTAGAGGCAAGTGGGTACAATCGAGAAGACCTGATAGGAAAAAACCACAACATTATCCGTCATCCGGATATGCCCTCAAGTGTGTTTAAAGAAATGTGGCGAACTTTAGAGTCGGGTCAAAGTTGGGCTGGACTCGTTAAAAATAGAAGAGAAAACGGTGACCACTATTGGGTGTCAGCATTCGTAACTCCCGTATACGAAAACGGGCAAGCGGTGGGTTATGAGTCAGTTAGGGTTCATGCCGCCGATGAAGAAATAACACGAGCATCCGCCATTTATGCCAGGTTATCGGCAGGAAAATCGCCAATTCCCTTTGCTGCAAAATTGGGTCAGACACTCTCACCTATGTTACCCATGATAGTGGTAAGTTTATTATTATTGGTAGCAATTGGTTTTACCGCGGGTCTGGTACCCCTAGGTGTTACTTTCATTGCGCTACTGATTATGATGGCGTGGCAATCGGCAAAAAGTCGGAGCTATTGGCGGGAATTTCTTTCGTTAAGCCCTGCTAGTTATAGTAATGAACTCGTGGCACAAACGTATTATGCCGATGTTGATTATATTGCTCAGGCTAAGTTGGCGTTAGGCTGTGAACTCGCGCGTACGCGCACGGCGTTGACCCGCATCAAAGATGCATCTGTGGGGTTGGAAGATATTGCGGTTTCAACTCACAGCCAAGCCGAGCTAACCAGCAAAACGATTATTCAGCAAAATCTTGCCACCCAGCAAATTGCCACAGCGGTAACTCAAATGAGTCAGGCTATTCAAGAAGTGGCTGAGCGAGTAGAGAGCAATGCTGTTAGTGCCAAAACTGCCGCAACTAACGTACAAATGGGTAACCACAAAGCTGAAGAAGCGATGCAGGCTATACTGTCATTAAAAGGTGCGGTGGAGTCGATTTCCGATACGGTTACCGAGCTTGCCCAATCCACCAGTGATATAGGCTAAGCCGCTAGCATCATTTCTAGCATCGCTGATCAAACAAACCTGCTAGCACTTAATGCCGCTATAGAAGCCGCCCGCGCTGGCGAGCAGGGACGCGGTTTTGCTGTTGTTGCCGATGAAGTTCGTACCTTGGCCTCTAAAACCCGGGTGTCCACCGATAAAATTCACAATATCATTCAAGAGCTTGTTGATAGAACAGAACGGGCCGTAAAGGTATCTTCAGAAGGGTTGGTATCTGCTGAACACGGTAGTGCCATTGTTGAAGAAACCCGAGGCGCGCTACAAGAAATCAATAACGCGGTAAGTGGTATTGCCTCAGCTACCGTAGAAATGTCTTCTGCTGTAGAAGAACAAAGTACCGTGGCTGAGCATATTAATCAGCAGCTGGTCGATGTTGCTGATAGTGCAGAAGAAACGCAGAAGTCTTCAGAAGCCTCGCTCAAAGTGGGTCGAGATCTTCGTGACACCGTAAATCAAGTTAACGGGTTAATTGCTCGTTTTAACACGGATAAGCGCACAGGGTAATCTGTGCTGTTTATTTTTTGGCGTGCTTTTAACCATTTTCTATTTACGTTCGTTCCACTTAAAAGCACGCCGAGCTTTTTTGCTATGCCTATCCGTTGGCTTTAAGCTTTACTACGTCGGCACTCTCATCTTCTAGTACACTCTGTGCTGTCGCGCCTTTAAAAATCTTGCTCACCTTGTCTTTATTTTTAGACAACATAATTGTGAGTTCTTCAACAATGCTATCGTCAATGCCTAAGCCCTTTGCTTGAATGTATTCAGCAAGGTTGTCGGCAGCGTCGAGCATCTTATCGTACTGATCTGCTTCTTTTTTATCGGTAGTTACCAATTTTTCTACCCCTTTGTGCGTGACAACATACTGTGTGGTAATGGCCATGGTAGGTCCCCTTAAATGAATAGACAATAAAACTGTACAATATTTAACTGGATAAATAAACAGTATTTAAAGTTTTTTGATATTATTTTTTTTACAACTTAAGTATAGTGACCAAGTACGCTTGGATGTATTTTAAAACGTACGTTGGAAAACAGCTTTCACATCGTCATGTCTATATTCAAAAATATACCGGTTTCATTCACATTGGTTACAGCCTTTAGCTTGTTATACAACCACGAAGAACAGTAAATTTATCACTAGGCACAAGAGTCTTTCTTGCTAGAGCGTGAAATCGAGTGCCGACAGTCGGCGTGATATGGGTGACTTAGATACAAAGAGGAAGTAATGAGTTCTTCAATTGAGCGTGATATTCGCACTATTCAATCGATAGAAGCTGTACCACATATAATGAAAATGTTATCAGATGTCACTGGTCTTCGCTTTATTTGCGTAGCCAGAGTGACAGAAGATAACTGGACAATGTGCGCAGTATATGACCAAGTGAACTTCAATTTAATTCCGGGCGATCAACTCGATATCAAAACAACGTTTTGTAGCCAAGTCAGAAAATCTACAAAAGCCATCGTCATTGAACACGCAAAGAAAGATGATGTTTATCGCCAAAGTGAAATTCCTAAGATGTATGGCTTTGAAAGTTACTTTTCATTTCCCATTTACAACAAAAACGGCGATTTTTTTGGAACATTATGCGGCTTAGATCCACGTCCTGCAGTTTTAAAAACAGATAGGATTGAAAGTCAAATTAAGTCGTTTGCTGAGTTAATATCGAGGCAAATGGAAGTTGACGATCGTTTAGCTGCGGTTGAAACCGATCTCATCAGCGAGCAAGCTGCCGCTAAATTGCGAGAGCAATATATCGCCATTCTAGGCCACGATTTAAGAACACCTTTGTCGGCACTTAAAATGGGGGTCGACTTTCTTGTTGAGCACGCCAGCGATGCGACTTCCCAAAAAGTACTGGCCCGAATGGATAATAGCGCTAAACGTATGACGCGGCTCATTAGTGACGTGATGGACTTTACGCATGGTCAAATGGGCAAAGGTATTCAATTAAACGTTAAGCCAGCAAGTGATTTAAAAAGTGTACTAGTACACACCGTAAGTGAACTTTCGGGCCTGCATCCAGACCGAGAGATACTTGCGGATATTATCATAGACGGCACATTTTCATGTGACCCAGAGCGTATCAGCCAGTTGCTGTCTAACTTGCTGATTAATGCGATAGTGCATGGCGATGCAGCGCAACCTATCAAAGTCATGGCGAATATCGAAGAAGAAACACTGACATTAAGCGTATCTAACGGAGGCACTCCAATAAGTGCGGATGTCATAGATAAGCTATTTCACCCATTTTGGCGAAATGAAAACAATAAACAAACCGGTGGATTAGGTCTAGGATTGTTTATCGCCTCGCAAATTGCGGAAGCCCATAAGGGGAGTCTGATGGTGCATTCAGATGAAAATGAAACCGTGTTTTCATTTAAGGCAGCATTGTAAGCATTAAGGTTAAGCCTCGCGCTTAGCCTTTTTAACGTCTACGAACCCCGCTACCCCCCATCATTTAGCGTATCTAGCTAAATTTCATCAAAACACGTACAAATGTAAAATTTGCTGGTGATTAATGCTTGTACAAAAGCGGGTATGTGCGTATAATCCGCGCCCTTACAGCCACCCTAACTAGGTTCCTTGTCTCTATACAGTCTGGCTGTACTGTCGAGGCTACAACCGTAAGGAGCAATAATGCGTCATTACGAAATCGTATTTATGGTTCACCCTGATCAGAGTGAACAAGTACCTGGTATGATCGAACGTTATACCACTATTCTTAAGCAAAACGATGGTCAGATTCATCGTTTAGAAGATTGGGGCCGTCGTCAATTGGCATACCCAATTGAAAAGCTGCACAAAGCCCACTATGTATTGATCAATGCTGAAGCGACTGCTGAAGCTGTTGACGAGCTGGAAAATGCTTTCCGCTACAACGACGTTATCTTACGTAACATGGTAATGCGCACTAAAAACGCTGTAACCGAGCCTTCTCCTATGACTAAAGAAGAGCGTCGTGAGCGTCGTGACGATTCTGCACCTCGTACAGAGCGCGCAGAAAGAAGACCTGAATCCACTGAAGATAACGCTTAAGGAGATCACCCATGGCTCGTTTTTTCAGACGTCGTAAATTCTGCCGTTTCACTGCAGATGGTGTGACTGAAATCGATTATAAAGATATCGCTACTCTTAAGAATTATATCACAGAGAGCGGTAAGATTGTCCCTAGCCGTATCACTGGTACAAGCGCAAAATATCAGCGTCAGCTGTCTTCTGCGATTAAGCGCGCACGTTTTCTTGCGTTGCTTCCGTACACTGATTCACACAAGTAATTTGGCGTAATTAAGGGGTAGTTAAGATGAACATCATCCTACTAGATAAAGTCGCCAATCTTGGCGGTCTGGGCGACCAAGTAGCTGTTAAAGCTGGTTACGCTCGTAATTTCCTGTTTCCACAGGGTAAAGCAGTTCCTGCAACTAAAGCGAACGTTGAAAAGTTCGAAGCACGTCGTGCTGAACTTGAAGCGAAAATCGCTGAGCAGCTTGATGCTGCTAATGCACGTGCTGAAAAACTAAATGAACTAGCTGAAGTAACTCTTGCGGCGCCAGCTGGCGACGAAGGTAAACTTTTCGGTTCTATCGGTACGCGTGACATTGCTGATGCAATCACTGCAGCTGGTGTTGAAGTAGCTAAAGCGGAAGTTAAACTTCCTACTGGCACACTTCGCGATACTGGCGAATATGACATCGACTTACAACTTCATTCTGATGTAACCACTTCTATTAAAGTGATCATCATTGCTGAAGCATAAGCGCTGACGTATACGAAAAACCGCTCTTATGAGCGGTTTTTTTATGTCTGCACGCTTTATATCTGCATGCACCTCAACGCTATACACTTCGCTGCTTCCTTTATAAAAATCACCTTACATTTCTTATTTGCCGTATTTGCCGTATTTGTCGTTTTCAAGGTTTGATACGTCTTCTACATTTTATCTCTTACACCAATATGATCTTCACTCAATCCGCTGCCAACATGTAACGATTTATTAATTATTTCGTTAAATTAATGATAAATCACGACCGTTGGTCGTCGACAAGCTGCTGTTTTTTTCAGCATTCAGCGAAAATGTCGGTTAACCCATAAATTGTTCTTAATATAGCTTTAAACTTTTCCTGTCATCCTTGCGACCTATAGTAATCCAAACTACAAAAAGCATAGTGCTTCATTATGGACATTACACGTGCAGCAATAAAAAATGCGTCAGGGGTAGGAATTGGCATCGCAATATTGGTTTTTCTTGGGCTATATAGCTTATTTAATTTGCCAGTTCAGCTTTTCCCAGACATCGAGCGCCCTAATATCAATATTCAAACCTCTTGGCGAGCAGCGTCTCCACAAGAAATTGAGTCGGAAATAATAGAGCCACAAGAAGAAGTGCTTCAGGGAATACCTGGGTTGGTCTCGATGAATGCGTGGTCGAATCAAGGGAATGCATGGATAAATCTCGAATTTAGTTTGGGTACAGACATGCAGAAAACCCTTATTGAAGTGATAAGCCGCATGAACAGAGTGCCGCCATTACCTAGGGATGCACTGTCGCCCAATATTATGCTGGCAGGCAGTGGGGGTGATGCCCCTGCGCTAACTTACTTTTTCATGCAGCGTCTGCCTGGCAATCCCAACGAAATAAACACCTACGTTACTTACTTCTCAGATGTAATAAAACCTCAGCTTGAGTCTATCCCCGGCGTCGCCCGAGCAAGGATGGAAAGTGGAGTAGGTGGCGAAGAGGAATTCCAAATTGTTTTCGACCCTTTTAAGGCCGCTCAACTTGGTATTGATTTAACTGCAATCACTACCGCATTGGGGCAAGCTAACGATGTTTCTGGCGGGTTTGTGGATGTGGGGCGCCGCCGATATACGCTGCGTTTTGAGGGGCGTTACGAGCCGCAAAAAATGGGCGAAATGATTTTAGAGTGGCGAGATGGCAGCCCCATTACCCTAAGTGATATTGCAGAGATTACAATTACCCGCGCAGATGGGGCTAATTTTAGCGTGCAAAACGGCAACCCTGCTATTTCTATTCGCGTTGATAGACGTAACGACGCCAATGTTCTCGCCACCTTAGATGCGGTAAAGAAAAAAGTCGCCGAGATAAACAAAACCCACCTTGAAGCAGAGCAACTGATAATGGTTCAGTCCTTTGATGCTTCTATATTCATTAAGCGCGCGGTGCAATTGGTGACCAGTAATCTGTTCATCGGGGTTATGCTAGCTATCGGCATCTTGTGGTTGTTTATGCGCCAACTTAAAGCCACGCTCATTGTGGCCCTTGCTATTCCTATTTCTTTACTTAGCACGTTTGTTGTACTTCAAATCACGGGGCGTTCGCTGAACATTATTTCTCTTGCGGGCTTAGCCTTTGCTGTAGGAATGGTATTGGATGCCGCCATTGTGGTGCTAGAGAATATCGTTCGCTTGAACAAAAAGGCTATGTGTAGGCAGGAAAGTGCTTATATAGCTACTAAAGAAGTCTTCGGGGCCTTAATGGCATCGACAGCCACCACGGTTGCTATTTTTATTCCTGTGATGTTTTTAAATGATGTTGAAGGGCAGCTTTTTGCAGATTTAGCCTTAACCATCGCTATTGCTGTATGTATGTCATTAGTGGTGGCGGTAACGGTTTTACCTGTTGTGGCTAGCCGTTGGCTTACAGAAGATGTACCCGAAGACAAATTATTGCCAGTGTGGAAAGCCATCACAGATAAAATTATGACCTTATCATCAACAGGTATGCGTCGAATTATAGTGATGGTGGCTTTGATGGGTGTGCCCATCACAGGCAGTTATTTGCTTATGCCATCTATGGATTATTTACCACCTGTTAAACGAGATGCGGTAGATGCTTTCTTAATGCTACCCGCAGGTGCGAGTGAAAATTTTGTCGCTGAAGAGGTATTGCCAGTTATTGTTAAGCGATTAAAACCCTACATGGAGGGCGAAAAATTCCCTGCGCTTAAAAACTACTACATCATCACATGGCCCAACGGCGGCACCTTAGGGGTAAGGGCGAAAGATCAGTCTCAAGTAAAAGCATTAGAAGCTATTGTTCGCGATGAGGTACTTAAAGATTTACCCGATACTCAAGCCTTCGCGCAACAAGGTAACTTGTTTGGTGGCTTTGGTAACGGACGCTCTATTGATATTCATTTACAGGGTACTAACCAAGCCATGCTGAGCGTAGCGGCGCAAGCGGGCATTGATAAATTAAGAGATATTTTCCCCACCGCCAATGCGCGGGCAAATCCTCCGTTAGAACAGTCTGAGCCTGAACTGCAATTTTATCCCAACGACAGCCGATTAGTCGAAGTAGGGTTAAGTCGCGGGAGTATGGCGGGCCTAGTGCGCGCAATGGGCGATGGAATGTATGTGGGCGAGTACTTTAATGGTACAAAGCGGATGAATATTATTTTTCGCTCAGAACCATGGTCAACCCCAGAAGAGTTAAGTACTACGCCCATAATGACTCCTATGGGGGAAGTGGTGCAACTAGGTGAACTTGTCGAGATGAAACGAGCGGTAGGGCCTAGTCGCATTCAGCGTATTGATGGTAAACGCACCCTTACACTCAATTTTAACCCGCCT
Source organism: Alteromonas stellipolaris (assembly GCF_001562115.1). NCBI lineage: Bacteria > Pseudomonadati > Pseudomonadota > Gammaproteobacteria > Alteromonadales > Alteromonadaceae > Alteromonas > Alteromonas stellipolaris. The sequence continues at coordinate 4,324,612 of NZ_CP013926.1, read as the reverse complement.
GACGGTATGAGTTTAGAAGATGCCATGACGGTGATAAAAGCCGATGTTGAACCGGCTATTATGGCAATGATGCCAACTGACGGCGCAATTCACTATGGCGGCAGTGCGGATAGCTTAAAAGGGGCAATTGCCTCAATGGCAGATAACTTCTTGTTTGCCATGTTGTTGCTTCTTCTGTTGATGGCGGGGCTATTTAAATCGCTTAAAGACAGCGTCTTAGTGGTGCTGTCTATTCCGCTGGCTACAGTGGGCGGGGTGGCGGCCATTAAAATCATGAATAGCTTTACCTTCCAACCGATGGATTTACTGACCATGATTGGTTTCATTATCTTGCTTGGGCTTGTGGTGAACAATGCTATTTTGTTAGTGCACCAAACCCGATTGGGGCAAGCTCATGGGCTTAATCGTAACGATGCCGTAGAGCAAGCCATTCAATTGCGTCTTCGCCCTATCTTTATGAGCACGCTCACCTCTATTTTCGGCATGCTCCCTCTTTTATTACTTCCTGGCGCTGGCAGCGTAATCTATCGCGGTTTGGCAGCGGTAATTGTGGGAGGGATGTGCATCAGCACAGTGTTCACCTTAGTGTTACTTCCCACTTTGCTTAGAATGACAAGAGCCGATTTTGGTTTCAAAGATAAAGCGAAAGTCCCTGTAGTTGGTACGCCAGGTGGCATGCCAACAAAAACCGTAAAGCTGAGCAAATTTTCAGACTTAAATTAAAGGATGCAACCACCATGAATATAAAAATAGGCCTAGTAGGCATAAGCGTGTGTTGTTTGTCGCTGAATCTTGTTGCACAAGAATCGGATAAAACGCCTCCTCCCATCTTGGTTCAAGTTGATGAAGCCAGAGAAGAGGCGATAACAGCATTGACTTGGGTGCCCGGTACCGTAATGAGTCAAACTGATTCGGATGTCGCCTCTGAAGTTGATGGCCGAATCACGTGGATGGCGAATGTAGGTGACAGTGTTGCGGCGGGCGAGGTTTTAGCCAAAATTGATGATACCCGATTGCAAATTACGCTGAGTCAAAATCAATCCAACATTGCACGGTGGCATGCTCAGGTGACTTTATTTGAAAAGCGCTTAGCACGTTATGAAAACTTGGAAGCTAGTAGAAATACGTCGCGGGGCGAGCTGGAAACCGTAGTGGCTGATTTAGAGAACGCGCGTCAGGAGCTAGAGCAAGCCACGTTGGCAAAAAATTTAACCGAATATCACATTCGCCAAAGTAGTGTAAAAGCCCCCTTTACCGCCTTGGTGGTCGACCGCATACAAGCCCCTGGAGAATACACCAGTATTGGCCAAACCCTGATTAGAGTAGTTAACCCTAACAATATAGAGGTACAGGTAAAGGCGCCGCTTTCCGTATTGCCTTTCATCGAGAGTGGAATGCAGGTTAATGTGCTAAGTAAAACCCACAGGGTAATGGAGTCGGTGCGGGCTATTGTTCCTGTGGGTAATGAAAACTCTCGCATGATGGAAATGCGTATTGCCCTTAAACCTGGAGACTTCCCCATTGGAAGTGCAGTAAGGGTGGCTGTGCCTAGCAGTGAAGAGCATGGTGGTGTAACCATTCCTAGAGATGCGCTGGTTTTAAGAAAATCCGGTACGTATATTTATCAACTCAATCAAGATAATGAGGCCCAGCAAGTTAAAGTAGAAACGGGGGTAGGTATGGGGAGTAGAATTGAAGTATTTGGTGAAGTAGACCCCACGCAACTGGTTGTTATTCGTGGGGCCGAGCGTTTAAAACAAGGTCAAAAGGTGCGTCATGAGTGGGAAGGCGATAGCCTGACAGCGCGCAACTAGCCTTTTCGGCTTATACGCGCGCACTTATTCCGCCATTCATCATCAATAATGGCTAAGTTTGCCAGTTTGGTTGCTAATTCGACATCGGTTTTAGTGTGTGCACAGCGCATAAGTGTTTGCACATTAACGGTGTCGTCCTCTCTGCTAACCAAGGTTACCGAGTCGCCTACGTTAATGACACCGGTCTCTAGCACGCGATAGTACCAGCCCGTTATCCCTCGCTCGCCAACAAATCTATCTAGGTTTTGAATATTGAAACGCTGGGATATTTTACTGCATGGTGCTCTCGGTGCACTGACTTGCAGTACAACCTCACCGAACTTCCATACGTCGCCGATATAAACCGTGGCATCGTCCATACCATCCACGCTGATGTTTTCCCCAATACTACCAGGCTCGAACTTACCGTCTGGAAAATGCTTACGTAACGTGAAGTAATGAAGGGGGCTAAATTGATGCAAAACCTTTTCAGGTCCGCCATGAAGCTTCTTGTTTGATTGTTGATCTTCGTCGGTACAATCAAGGTGGACGGTTAGCTGTGACACCGCACTTTTTACAATACTGCTTGGGGCACCTCGCGGGCCAAGGGGTTGGGGCTGACCGGCGAATAAAGCATCTACTTTCACGGATGAGGACATATAAACTCCAAAAATAAGTTTTGCTAATTTAAACCTTTATCGCATAGGGTACGACTAACCTTTTAAGAATAACAAGATGGTAAGCCAAAAATGTCGAAAAAATCGGTTTACGAAAAAAAATGAGATTGTCATGGAGCGCACTTTAGCAAAGGTTACCAACCTGACTAGTGACGATGAAAGCCAGCGCGAAGCCGCGGTTATTCTCGCGGCTAAACAGGGTGATAAAGTGGCCTATAAAACCTTGTACCATAATCATGTCGGGCGAGTGTACGCACTGTGTTTCCGTTTAACAGGCGACCGTGGTCTCGCCGAAGACGCCACGCAGGAAGTGTTTATTCAGTTATGGTCAAAGTTAGACAGATTCGATGGACAAAGCCAGTTTTCAACTTGGCTACATAGTGTATCAGCCAATGTGACCGTGTCGTATTTACGTAAGCAGCGCAATTGGGTGCAACGTATGTTTAATATTGAAACCAGTCCAGCGATGGAGATGCCAGCAGAGGCAGACAGTAGTCAAGTCGATTTAGAGGCATTAGTGGTTAGATTGCCACAAAGAGCACGAATGGTTTTCGTACTGCACGCCATTGAAGGCTATCGGCATGAAGATATTGCACAAATGTTAGATATGGCAGTTGGAACCAGCAAAGCGCAGTTTCATCGCGCTAAACAGCTGCTAAAAACCTGGATGGGGTGTGAAGATGAATAAGTTTGATAAAGCCTTAGATGCTGAGATTCAACGCCTACCTAAAACCCGTGAGCCTGAAAGAGACTTATGGCGTGGTATTGAATTGTCACTACACAGCCAAGTAAGCGGCGGTGCCGATAATAATGGGCCACATAATGCGCCCCTAAGCCATCATAAGCCTAGCCGTGTTGCCCGCTTATCTACCAAACCATGGTTAGCTATGGCGGCAAGTGCCATGCTGGTCAGTGTTATTTGGTTTTTCTCACCTGCTTTTACTACCGGTGAAACGAGCGATGAGCAACCTAAGCTTTCAGGTTATGCGTTAGTTGATGCACTAAGTGAGCAGCAAGATGATCAGATGAGCACTTTGCTAGCAAGTTACGACAGTGCGCCAGAATTAAGTGAAAACTGGCAGGCGCAATTAAAAGAATTAGACGATGCTGCTGGCGTGATAAAAGCAGCATTGAAAGATGATCCAAACAATCGAGCACTATTAAAGATGTTGAAGCATGTATATCAACAGCAAATCACATTAATTGAGCGAGTGCACGCGCCCAAATGGCAACAAATTTAAGGAGTTTTATTATGACTATCATTCGCAAAACCTTAGCTAGTGTACTTTTTCAGGGTGCGCTTTTAAGTAGCACAATGTTGACGTTGACTGCGCATGCAGGTGAGAAAATAGACCGCGTACTTGATGCCCCCAATAATGTAAAAATTGATATAGAGCACGTTAACGGTGACGCTGAAATTAGAGGTTGGGATAAACCGCAAGTACACGTAACCGGTGAACTGGGAGACAACACTGATGAATTTATCTTCGAGCAACGTGGCAATGTTATCGTGATTCATGTTGAAGTGGAGCGTAGCGGCAAGCACTGGTGGAAAAACAAAGATGAAGGTGATGACCTCGTTATTTTTGTGCCTAAATCCAGCGACGTTAACTACACCGCGGTTAATGCTGATGTGAAAATAAACGATATAATTCATAGTGTTAATGTTGAAGTGGTGAACGGAGATGTTGAACTAACCGACATTGGAAACCGCGTTAAAGTAGAGTCGGTAAACGGTGACATTGCGTTGAACAATGTTAAAGGTAAACTTGATATTGAAACTGTGAATGGCGATGTAGAAGCCGTTCATTCAGGCAAGGAAAATGTGACGTTTGTTGCCGTTAATGGTGACCTAAGGTTAAGTACCACCAGCCCTGACGTAGCTGTGGAAACCGTCAATGGGGGCATTGATTTAACCTTAGAGAAAATAGATTCTCTTAGTGTGACCACTGTGAATGGCGCCACGAATGCGCGCTTGCACTTAAACGAAAACGGACGACTGAAAGCCAGTTCCGTAGGTGGAGAATTACGTTTTAACCTTCAACCTGAAGTATCGGCACAATTTGATATTGAGACGCATGCAGGTGGCAAGATTATTAATAACGTAAGTAGTGACGCAGTTAAAAAGCCAAAATATGGCCCTAGCAGTTGGCTACGGTTTATCAACAATGGCGGTTCTGCAAATGTTGATATTTCAACGGTGAATGGGCGTATCACCTTGGATACGCAGTAGCGACAAGGGTTGAGGTAGTTAAAACATGGGCGTTTCTGCTTGAAAAAAGCACTAACGCCCCCACATATTGATTAAGTTAGGGCAGATTGCTATCAGGTTGCTATTTGGTTAGCGCTCGATTGCTACACGGTGCTACACCATATTTCGCATAATTCACGCGCAATTAATCTGTCCGCCGCAGTTTTGTGTCTATTTACCCCACGCTAGTGAACGTAACGTTTCTCCCCACGTCAAAATAGCAAAGTTGATATCCGCAAATAGCGCTAAATAATCAATAATTAGGAAGAGAGCTTTGAATATTCTTAGCCATTTAAAACGCTTTTGGCGTTTTCACGGCCTTATAGCCGGCGCGATAAGCATCAGCGTATTAACATTAGGATGCGCAGTACAAGATCCTGCTTTTTTTGAAGGCACATGGGTGGTAACCCAAGCTTACCAGCCAGGTATCTCAGCACACAGCGCTACAGAAGCTAACGATGTGTTAGGTAGTTCGTTAGTTTACCATGCAGACGGCGCACAATTGAATCAGCAGGCATGTGAGTCTCCTACGTATGCCGAGGAAAAAATTGATTCCGACCAAATAGCCGCTAGCTTCAAAATAGAGGGCAACGCGTTAGGTTTCGATGATGGTAAAATTACGCAGGTCGAGCTTTCTTGTGCTAATGGCCCGCAGGCGTTAGGTTCAGTGCTGTTGTTTCAAGAGCACAATGTTGCTTATACCGTTTTTGATGGCACTTTTTTCCGCATTGAAAAAACGCTCTAAGCAAAGGTTCTTTGGGTTGTGTTATTTGAAGAGCCCTTGTTAGACAAGCGCTTCACAAATGGTAGGGGCATATTAGCCGTTAATAATTTTTGTTAACCTTCATTTATGATCTCTTACTCCATTGTTCAACGAAGCGCAAAAGCGCATAATAGTCAGCCGTGCTTCAAGTAAACAGAGTAGGTAGTGTAAGTGGTATCCCCTCCAAAAGGCGATAATAATGTAGAGAAGTTGAAAGTTCCTCCTCATAGTATTGAGGCCGAACAGTCTGTTCTTGGCAGTATGCTTATAGATCCAGAAAGTTGGGATAAAGTAGCGGAGCTCGTTACTGATACCGACTTTTATAACCGCTCGCATCAAACCATTTATAGCGCCATTACTCGTTTGTTAAATAGAAGCGCACCGGTCGACCTTATCACTGTATCGGAAGAGCTTGAAAAGCACGATGAACTTGAAAATGCAGGTGGCTTTGCCTATCTTGGTGAACTAGCTAAAAATACACCAAGTTCTGCGAACGTGGTGTCATATGCGCAAATTATCAGTGAACGTGCAATTACACGTGAGCTTATTGGTGTGGCCCATGAAATCGCGGAAGTCGGATATAATCCCGAAGGTCGTGACAGCGCTGACATTCTCGACTTAGCCGAAAGCAAAGTGTTTGAAATTGCAGAGCGCCGCACCGGTGAAAATGAAGGTCCCCGCGATGTAGAAGCGGTACTGGGTAAAACCATCGACCGTCTTGAAGTTTTGGTTAAAACCAACAAAGAAGTGACGGGTGTCACTACCGGCTTCACCGATTTAGATAAAAAGACCAGTGGTCTACAGCCTTCAGACTTAATTATTGTTGCTGCACGTCCTTCAATGGGTAAAACCACCTTTGCGATGAACTTGGTTGAAAATGCCATGATGTCCGAGGAAAAGCCGGTATTAGTCTTCAGTTTAGAGATGCCTTCTGAACAAATCATGATGCGTATGTTGGCATCACTCAGCCGAGTGGATCAAACCAAAATTCGTACCGCTCAGTTGGATGACGAAGATTGGGCACGCATTTCTAACACCATGGCGATGTTGAAAGATAAAGACAGATTATTTGTTGATGATTCATCTGGCCTTACCCCCATGGATGTGAGAAGCCGAGCGCGTAAACTTGCTCGTGAACGTGGGGGGATAAGCTTGATCATGATTGATTACCTCCAACTTATGCGTGTGCCCTCACTCAGTGATAACAGAACCTTAGAAATTGCTGAAATTTCCCGCTCACTTAAAGCATTAGCAAAAGAGCTGGAAGTACCAGTGGTTGCCCTATCGCAACTCAACCGAAGCCTAGAGCAACGGGCCGATAAACGCCCAGTAAACTCAGACTTGCGTGAATCAGGCTCTATCGAGCAGGATGCCGACCTTATTATGTTCATCTATCGTGATGAGGTTTATCATGAGAACAGTGAAGAGAAGGGCGTAGCAGAGATTATTATAGGTAAGCAGCGTAATGGTCCTATTGGAACCAGCCGTCTTACCTTCCAAGGCCAGTTCTCTCGTTTTGACAATTATGCTGGTCCAGCAATGCCTGACGAATATTAACCAAGTAGAGACGTTTACTACCGATGCATGGCAATAAGGTTAATTATTGGAATGAACACAAATGAGCAATAAAAAAGGCGCCAATTAGGCGCCTTTTTTGTGTCTGAGGGAAGCTTACTTCTCTTCAGGAACCTTAACAGTATCTTTAACAGTCACTGAGATGCGACGGTTAACACGATGTGCTTCGGCATTTTTAGCTGTATCTAGTAAACGAGTCTCACCGTAACCAACAGTTTCTAAACGGCTAGCGTCGATACCGTACATGTCTACCATTACTTCTTTGAAAGATGCAGCACGGTCTTCTGAAAGATCCATGTTGTATGCTTCAGAACCTGGTGCAGAAGTGTGACCTTCAATTACCGCAGTAGTGTTAGTGTATTGCTTCATGAATTCAGCAAATTCAGATATTTCTGGATCACGAGGTGCTTTAACAACAGAGCTTTCATTGTCGAAAAGAACGCGTAGTGTAATTTCTACTGTTTCTTCGTCAAATACGGTACAACCTTTAGCATCAACTTTAACGCCAGCAGCTGTGTCTGGGCACATGTCTTTCGCATCTACAACGCCGTCGTTGTCAGCATCTTTTAGTGCACAACCCATTGCGTCAACAGCAGTACCTGCTGGTGTGTTAGGGCACTGGTCTACACTATTAAGCACGCCATCGTTGTCGTTATCAACGTTACAACCAGTTGCATCAACACGAACACCAGCTGGTGTCATAGGGCACTGGTCGCGACTGTCGATTACGCCATCGTTATCAGCATCTTTAGGCGCAGAAGGTGTAGATTTACCGAAAGGAATCGCTAAACCAACTTTCACACTGTAGTCGTTATAATCTTCACCAAAGTCGTGATAAGTAGCAATCTCTGTAACAATTTTAACAGCTTCAGAGATATCCCAGTGTTTACCAATACCAATGTTACCTAAAGTAGTTGATTCGCCAACTGATTGACGTTTAACACCACCGAATAAGTACCATGCATCGTTAGGCATGAAGTAAAGTGCATCAACACCTACCATTTCGCCGTCATCACTAGAACCACCAACGTAGTCTAGTTCTAGAGCAGTAAATTCAACACGTGCTGCCCAGCTTTGAGTAAAGCGGAATCCGTACTCGAATGATACGCCTTGGCCGTCATCTAGTACTTCAGAAGTAGGACGTTCAACGTCAGTGTTATAATAAAGACCAGAAATACCAAACCAGTTTTTATACTCTGGCTCAGAAGAATCTTGTGCAAAGGCAGTTGATGAAAGTACGGCAAGCGAAAGTGCCGCTAATTTAAAGTGTTTTTTCATAGTCACATCCTGTTAAACGTTGAGTGATTATCGATTTATGATAATTCTAGCTTGTGCTTAGTTGTTCTAAGCAATTAATATGCCATTTTGTTATATAGGCGATGTCGCTAGCCCTTGTAATGTGGCAATAATCGTTCGTTGGCCGCCAATATCTCGGTGCTCGCCTAGCATGATGCCCTGCCAAGTACCAAGTTGTAGCCTCCCTTTCTCCACCGGTATTGAAACCTGACACCCCAGCAGACTTGATTTCAAGTGAGCCGGCATATCATCACTACCTTCGTAAGTATGCCGGAAAAAGGGCAAGTTTTCTTTTACACTATAGTTAAAGAAGGCCTCCATATCCGACCTAACCGTCGGATCTGCATTTTCATTTATTGTAAGGCTGGCACTGGTGTGTTTAAGCCATAAATGAAGAAGACCTACCTCAATATTTTGCAGCATGGGTAAAGCGCTAATTATATACTCTGTTACTAGATGAAAGCCACGAGGAAATTCAGGTAGTGTAATTTTTTCAGAGTACCAGGAATTATTTGTCAAAGCAGATCTCTAAGTGCGCCAATCCTTCATCACACATAAACGGAAGAATGATTTTCGCGCCGCTGACCTGATGGCTGATGGTGTGCTGCTTACCAGACACAACAATAGGTGTCGCCATTCCAAATTCAAACCCACGATCTGCAAGGTCGCGTTTTGCCGCTCCACATATCATATTAGTGACTTCGCCAACCATATCCCCAACTTCTGCATCAAGTTTTTCAGGGCGTTCTCCAACCATGCGTTCCATAATGGTAAGGGCAAGAGATTCTTCAAAGGTAATAGACATTGAGCCACGCACACTAGGGCCTACCATACCAATTAACCCAGATACATCGCCTTTAGCTACATCGCCTTGCTTACGTTTAGGTTTACCCGGAGTAAGTTTAGTTTGCGCCATGGTTTCTAATACATTAAGTAAACCAGAGATAAACGGATTAACGAATTCAGCATTCATGGGAGTGCTCCTTTGCAACGGTATTTTCCGTTTGTTGACAATCAGCACAAAGACCATGCGCTTCTATTGTTTGTTTAGACACTTTGAAGCCGTTGGCCTCTGCCTGACTATCTAATGTTTCTTTCAAACCTTCAGACTGTATCTCTGCAACGTCACCACAACTGTCGCAAATAAGAAACTGAACAGGGTGGTTACAACCAAAATGATAACAGGCTACGAATGCATTGGTCGACTCGAGACGATGAATAAAACCGAAATCGAGTAAAAAATCGAGGGCTCGGTAAACGGTGGCAGGTTTTGCACCGGACTCAGTCTCTTTTAGCGCATCTAGCAAATCGTAGGCCCCCATTGGACCGTGCTTTGCGACTAATATTTCGTACACTTTCTCTCTAAGAGGGGTAAATCTCGCACCTCTTTGCTCGCAGTATGCGCGAGCCTTGTGGATAAGCGTGGCTTTATTCATTTATTGCTACCGTGGCTATTTTACTAATTATATTGGTAATGACGTCATTAATGACAGATGTTTACCCGCTTTATTTACTCTACGCTGGCGTACATATGTGCAATTAATTGGTCCTCTAAAGCAAAGCGCTCTTCAAGAGTTTCACCAATATTCGCAAGCTCACTGTCAAAAACAGCCGCTTGTTCAATAGTAAGTGCCTCTGCGAATTTATCATTAAATTGTAGGGCTGAGTCAGTGGTTTGCGTAAGTTTTGGGTAAAGACGCTGTTTTAACGCTTTTCCTTCTGCTTCATCGTCAACCAACATATCAAAGACCTCAAAGTGCCCAGCGGAAAGGTAATCCATTAGGTTTTCACAAAAATTAGCGATGTCATTTGCTTCAGGCAGTGACTCGCCTTGCTGGTCTAAACCGGCTAAATGGCAATAGGACACAAGCAGTGACTGTCTGGCTAACAGCCAATTATCGACAGTGTCACTTTTGCCGCCCCATTTTACTTTTACCTTCTCTAACTGCTGTAACATTTCATGATCCTTTCAATCAGCGCTTTTTATTAATTCAGCACCTGCTATTTACCAGCATTTTAACCTAGTATAACACTCAGCCTATACGACACAAATTGAACCCACTTCGTTGTCGTAATTAAATATATGTTATCTTACCTTGTATATCTTTAATGGTTGGATGACAGTTTTATGATGATAAAGCGCAGCGATAGTGAAATCGAGACTGAGATTGGGCAATGGATCATTTTTTCCAAGGGTCGCATTGTCATTCGTAAAGGCGAAATAAACGTTCCTTTAGCGCATATCAATGAATTTACCTTTCTCGAAAATTATCGCGAAGAGATTCATCAACTCCCTCCATTACATGAGTCAGCTCAGAAAAATGAACCTGTCTTTGTTGTTGACCTTGGTGCTGAAACCATAGAAGACGAACAATGGGAGTCGGTGTCATTACGCCAATTGTTGTTTGAGCAACAAGAAATCGGTTTTTCAGTCATAGGTCGGGCGTGGCAGTATGTCCATTTTTTAAGAACTCATCAGTTTTGTGGTCAATGTGGTTCACATACCGAAAGAGTGAATTGGGAAATGGCCGTGCATTGCCATCGCTGCCATCACAGAAGTTACCCCCGTGTATCACCATGCATCATTGTTTCAATACACAATAATGAAAAATTGCTATTAGCAAAAGGCGTTAGGCACAAAGAAGCGAATATGTATTCAACCCTTGCTGGTTTTGTAGAAAGCGGCGAAAGTTTAGAAGAAGCCGTTCACAGGGAAGTATTCGAAGAGGTGGGGGTAAAAGTTAAGAACTTACGTTACATCGAAAGCCAGCCATGGCCATTCCCGCATTCTATAATGGTTGGATTTATTGCTGAGTATGAAAGTGGTGAAATTCGGTGTCAGGAAAATGAAATTGATGATGCACAGTGGTTTAGTATTGATGCATTACCAACCATTCCACCGCCATTCTCGATTGCAGGCCAACTCATTGCCAAAACACTGTCGCAATTAGAAGACAAATAAAAAACCCTGCCGAAGCAGGGTTTCAATGAGTTTAGCACGGTCCCTTTGCGGGCTTCTTTGTCGTTGCTGTATATATTAGTAGCAAACACTTACTAGTAGTGCAAGCCCCTTTTCAAGTATTGTTCGTCGCATTATAAAGGGTAAGTATCGCAAGTTGCCAAATTAAGACAGCTTTTTAGCACAAAATGAAATGAATGCTGGTATAATTTCGCCGTTTTATTTTTCTAATTTCAGGTGAATATATGTCGCAAAAAGCTACCAGTGCTGCTAAACCCGCTTTAAAGAATGATCGTTACCTACGGGCGTTATCAAAGCAACCTGTCGATGTCACGCCTGTATGGATGATGCGACAAGCTGGCCGCTATTTACCTGAATACAAAGCAACGCGAGCAGTCGCTGGTGACTTTATGTCGTTGTGCAAAAATGCGGAGCTTGCCTGTGAGGTGACTTTACAGCCACTTCGTCGTTTTCCATTAGATGCCGCTATTTTATTCTCAGACATTCTAACGATTCCTGATGCGATGGGCTTAGAGCTTTACTTTGAAACTGGCGAAGGCCCGCGTTTTAAAAAGCCAATTACCTGTAAAGCCGACGTCGATAAAATTGGTTTGCCAGACCCAGAAGGTGAACTGCAGTATGTAATGAATGCAGTGCGCACCATCCGCCGTGAACTAAATGGCGACGTGCCTTTAATTGGTTTTTCCGGTAGCCCTTGGACGCTTGCTACTTATATGGTGGAAGGTGGCTCAAGTAAGGCTTTCACTAAAATCAAAAAAATGGCGTTTGCTGAACCGGCTATTTTGCATGCCTTGCTAGAGAAGCTGGCCGATTCCGTAACGGAATACCTCAATGCTCAAATAGCAGCAGGTGCACAATCAGTCATGATATTCGATACGTGGGGCGGTGTGTTGTCACCACGTGATTATAAAGACTTTTCATTGCAATATATGGCGCGTATTGTTGATGGACTTACCCGTGAAGCCGATGGAAGAAAAGTACCGGTGACTTTGTTTACCAAAAACGGCGGCATGTGGTTAGAGTCAATTGCTGCGACTGGATGTGATGCAGTAGGTCTTGATTGGACTATTGATATTGCTGAAGCCCGTGCACGTATTGGTGACAAGGTAGCATTACAAGGTAATATGGACCCTTCCATGCTTTATGCTTCGCCAGAAAGAATTCGTGAAGAAGTTGGCACTATCCTATCGGGTTATGGCGAAGGTTCTGGCCATGTATTCAATTTAGGTCACGGTATTCACTTAGATGTGCCACCAGAAAATGCAGGTGTGTTTGTGAATTCAGTTCACGAACTCAGTGCGCCTTATCATAAGTAGTTATATTCGTAGCTAAATGTTTAGCTACGATTCGCCAACAAGCTGGTAAGGAAATCATGAAACCCTGGGTTGTTATTGTACTCATTCTCTTTATTGCCGTGACAGGTTATCAGTTCGGCTTTTACCACGGTAAGTTGGCTAATTCCAACGTGGAAAAAGAGCGTTTGAATACTGTGCTGGAGCGTTCGCGCACCACAGCAAGTAGCAATCTTAGGGTGATTAAAGCTACCCCTCAAATGTCTGGCGAAGCATACGCCCAGACCCCGAAAAGCGCGCACACACTCGCTACCAATGAAGACCTCTCTGAATTTCAGGTCCAAAACGAAATAACGGAATTTTTAGCGTTTCATCCCAGTGGGCAAAAACTCACCTTAAATACGTTTCAATGCACGCAATCAGAATGTGAATTTACAGGGGAATACTCTGGCAGTCATGCGGGGTTCGAGCGAATGCTTAACGATTTGAAAGCTCAGTCGTGGTGGCAATTTGGTGAAATGCTTGAAGTGAGCAATATTGAAGAGGGAAACACACAAATTGGTGTTAAGTTTTCATCTAGACCCGTGCTTATCAGTGATGCAACTACTTAGTACAAGCGCTGATTTAGCCCAAGCGTTAGTTTAATCTAGGCGCTAATTTATCCAGCCCCCCATTTACTCAGCCCCTAGCCAACCTACTTTATTTAACGAGTACTTTTGTCTTGTTACGCGTCTCTGGGTAACCCTTTCTCTACCGCTCTAGTTAATCTTTTTTGTTGTCTATTTGCCTTCTCTTCTAACGCTAAACCCGCTTTTTTATTTTCTTGTTGTGCTAATGCCCACGTAATGTGTCGATCCACTTTATCGCTCACCTTTCCAAGGTTTACCTGAAGGGCGTTCACAGTTAGTTCGCTATAGTTGGCATTTCCCAATGCGACGGCAATATTACGTTGCCATTTTTCAAACCCAATCCGGCGAATAGGCGACCCTTCTGTATTGGTCAAAAAGGTAGCTTCGTCCCATGAAAAAAGGGTTGTTAAGCTTTGCCCATGCAATACCTTTCTGGGGTGAAAGTCTTCTTCTTCAGTAATATCGGCATAACGATTCCATGGGCAAATAAGCTGACAATCGTCACAACCATAAATTCGATTACCCATTAACGGGCGAAGTTCCTCGGGAATATCTTTATCTGATTCAATAGTAAGATAGGAAATACAACGCCTAGCGTCTACTTTATAAGGCGCTACTATTGCGTTAGTAGGGCAGATAGTTAGGCATGCTGTACATGTACCACAGCCTTCTTCGATGGGGGCATCGATGGGCAAGGGAACATTAATAAAAAGTTCACCTAAAAAGAACCAAGAACCAGCTTCTTTATTAATGGTTAAGCTGTGTTTTCCTGTCCAACCTATTCCCGCTTTTTCTGCAATGGCGTGTTCCAATACCGGCGCTGAATCTACAAACGGGCGGTACTGGGTGTCACTCAGCGCGGTGGTAATTTTCTCACCCAGTTGCTTCAAACGCTTGCGCAATACCTTGTGATAATCCCTACCAAGGGCATATCGGCTTATATAACCTGTATCTGGTTGGCTTAAATGTTTTGCGAACGAGGCATCGGGTGGAAGGTAGTTCATCCGCACACTAATAACCCGCAGTGTGCCTGGCACAAGTTCGTCGGGCCGGGCCCGCTTCATCCCATGGTTAGCCATAAAGGCCATGTCGCCGTGATAGCCGTTCTCTAACCATTTAGTTAAATGAGCTTCATGCTGATGTAAATCAATGTCGCTAATACCAACTTGCTGAAAGCCTAGCGTGCGGCCCCAAGCCTTGATATCTTGGGTCAATTGAATTAGGTCGATAGAATTAATAGTGGACATGTACTTATGCTAGATACTCAACTCACCTCAAGTTTATCATACAAACTGTTTCGGGCCGATCAGGTCAGAGAAAATGAAGCCGAAGCGGCTGCTCAGTCTGGCTGTGATATGTTCACGTTAATGCAACGCGCCGGTGGTGCTGTATTTGAACAGTGCCAAAGTTTGTTCGCTAATTCTGATGTGTATTTAATTTTACTAGGCCAAGGTAACAATGCTGGCGATGGTTATATTACAGCATTAAATGCGAAAAAAGCGGGTAAAAAAGTGTATGTTTGCGCAATTGAACCTGACCGCGTGTTAGACGGTGATGCAGGCACTGCACAAAAGCAATGGCTAGATGCTGGCGGCAGTATTAAACCTTTCGATGTTGCCCTGATTGAAAAAGCAGACGTAGTCATCGATGCACTATTAGGTACGGGAATTAACAGCTACATTCGCAATGAATTCGCCGACGTTATCGACGCTATCAACGATTCAACAACCCCCGTGGTCAGTATCGACGTACCTTCAGGATTAGATGCGAACACAGGCCAAAGTTTAGGGCGCTGCGTTCAAGCCGATGTCACTGTTACCTTTGTAGGTATCAAACCTGGTTTGGTCACAGGGGCAGGTAAGCAATCTTGTGGAAAGTTGGTGTACGCTGATTTAGAAATAGGTAAAGCGTTTCAGACCTTAGCAAAAGCCAGCGCAACCTTATTAAATATCGAGCACTTCAAAGGCATGGGGCCTCGGGATGTTCACAGCCATAAAGGAACCTATGGCAGGTTGCTGTGTGTGGGCGGAAATCGCGGAACGGCCGGTGCTATTAGGCTAGCTGGGGAAGCGGCTCTTCGAAGTGGTGCTGGTATGGTGCGGGTCTACACCCACGAGGCGTCTACTATTCAAGTTAGCGCAGGTCGACCTGAGTTGATGGTGACATCAAGCCACTTAGATGATGCCTTAGCATGGGCGTCATGCGTAGTCATTGGTCCAGGACTTGGTCAAGATGAATGGTCACAAAGTGTGTTCGCTAGCGTACTCAAACACTGTCAAAGTGAAAATAAACCTATCGTCATCGATGCTGACGCACTCAATCTTTTATGCAAACAGTCAACCGCATATACACTGGAACACTGCGTGCTGACTCCTCATGCGGGAGAGGCGGGGCGACTCCTAGGTGTGTCTGTTGACGATGTAGAAAGCGACCGATTCAATTACGCCAGACAATGTTCGCAGCGCTACCATGCGGTATGTGTTTTAAAAGGGGCCGGCACGCTTATCGACAATGAAAAGAAAACGTGGGTTTGTCGCCATGGTAACCCTGGTATGGCAACCGCAGGTAGCGGTGATGTACTAAGCGGTATATTAGGCGCGCTTATGGCACAAGGCCTTAGTGTTGATATTGCCGCTAAGTACGGCGTGGTGCTACATGCTAAAGCGGGCGATGATATTGCCCAGCTGTACGGACAACGTGGTATGATAGCCAGTGATCTATTTTATGCCGTACGTGCGTTAATTAATCAGTAAATCTATTGGCATGGGCTGTGTAGGCTTAATGCCAATATCAGCCTTTTAGTTTAGTCATGTGGAACCTTAAAAAGATGTCTTACCCGCACTCTTCATTTTTTGCTGCAACACCTGAAGATACGTCAGCAATGGCAAAGGATTTGGCGAATGCCGTAGCGGCCCAGCAGCCAATAGATGCCGTGATATTTTTAAACGGTGACTTAGGCGCAGGAAAGACCACGTTCAGCCGGTATTTCATTCAAGCATTAGGGCATGATGGGAATGTAAAAAGCCCGACCTATACCTTGGTGGAACCTTACGAGCTAGAAAATGTCTCAATTTATCATTTCGACTTGTATCGTTTAGCCGACCCAGAAGAACTTGAGTTCATGGGTATTCGAGATTATTTCGGCACAGGAAACATTGCCCTTATAGAATGGTCAGAAAATGGGGCTGAATACTTGGCATCACCAGACATTGTGATTAGTATAAATATTGTGCCAACTGGTCGTCAGTTCAGTGTTGAAGCGACAAGCGTGAAAGGCGCAAAGATATTGCAAGGTTGTAAAACGCTATAAATAGTAAGCTTTGATAAACAATAACGACTATAAGCTTGTGGCAACAAGCAAAATAAAGGCGAAGCATGGTACGTAAAATTTTATCGGTTATGTGCATTTGGGTTGTAGTGCAAACTGTCCATGCTGCACAAAATCAAATTGATGGACTAAGGATTTGGCCCTCGCCAGATAATACTCGAATAGTTTTCGATATGTCATCTGCGCCGGAATTCACCTACTTCCCCCTTAAAAATCCACATCGCTTGGTTATCGATTTATCGAATACGAGTGATAGTAAGATATTATCTCTTCAATCTGAGTCTGGCGATTTAGTGCGAAAGGTACGCTATTCCACACCTAAAAATAAACAATCAGCCCGAGTGGTTATTGAGTTAAACCGTGCAGCTTCACCTTCTTTATTTGCAATGACGCCGACTAAACCCTATGGGCATCGGTTAGTAGTTGATTTAAAAGATAGCGCAGCCCCAGCTGCTGGTAGTAATAATTCAGCATCAAGTACTCCACCGTCAAATGCTTCATCGTCTTCGGTTGTCATGGATGGCTCGAGCAGCCACAGAAACCGAGATATTATTGTTGCTATTGATGCAGGTCACGGTGGCGAAGACCCAGGTTCCATTGGGCCAGCCGGTACGTATGAAAAGCACATTACATTAAGCATTGCCAAAAAACTAGAAGCCATGATTAATGGTGAACGTGGTATGCGGGCCATTATGACGCGCAGTGGTGATTACTATGTATCGCCAAACAAACGGCCAGAACTGGCACGCAAGCAAAAAGCGGACTTATTAATATCGATTCACGCTGACGCGTTTAGCCAACCACAGCCCAAAGGGGGATCTGTGTGGGTACTGTCGATGCGCCGTGCCGATACAGAACTAGGTCGCTGGCTAGAAAAATCAGAACGACACTCTGAATTACTTGGTGGTGCGGCAGAAGTTATCAGCGATAAATCGAGTGAGCGTTATTTAGCGGAAACCATCCTTGGTTTATCGATGGATCATAGTATGGCCACCAGTCATGACTTGGGTAACAAAGTGATTGAGGAAATGAAGCAGGTGACTTCCTTGCACAAGCGCGCGCCTCAAGCAGCCAGCTTTGCTGTACTCACTGCGCCGGATATTCCATCCATTTTGGTTGAAGTAGGGTTTATTTCTAACCCGCAAGAAGAGAAAAATCTCAACTGGGGTAAACATAGAGAAAAACTGGCGAAAGCCATGTTTACCGCAGCAAAACGCTATTTTAAGCAAGTCCCCCCAGATGGTACATTATGGGCACTTGAACGTGCAGATAGTCGAACCCATACTGTAAGAAGTGGAGAGTCGCTTTCGCTTCTTGCCCAGCGCTACAATGTGAACGTTAGCCGCTTAAAAGCTGCCAATAATTTAAATAGTGATGTGGTGAGAATAGGGCAAGTACTTACTATTCCAAGAACCTAACATCACGTTAATCAATTTCTACCTACGAGTTTCTTTTGTCTATACAATTATTATCGCCACAATTGGCCAACCAGATTGCCGCAGGGGAAGTGGTTGAACGCCCTGCGTCTGTGGTTAAAGAGTTACTAGAAAATAGCCTAGATGCAGGCGCCGATAGAATAGAAATAGATATTGAGAAAGGCGGCCATAAACGTATTCGTTTAAAAGATAACGGCGCAGGCATTGCTAAAGATGAATTACAGCTTGCGCTGAGTCGCCACGCTACCAGTAAAATTTCAACATTAGATGATTTAGAGCGAATCTTATCGTTAGGCTTTCGTGGCGAAGCCTTGGCGAGTATAAGTTCGGTTAGCCGTTTAACGTTAACCTCTAAAACCGAATCACAAAGTGAAGCCTGGCAGGCCTACTGCGAAGGCCGGGAAATGGCAGTTAATATTCAGCCAGCCGCTCACCCCAAAGGGACCACCATTGATGTGGCGGACCTTTTTTACAACACGCCAGCAAGGCGCAAGTTTCTGCGCGCCGAAAAAACAGAGTTTCAACACATTGAAGATGTGGTGAAACGGATTGCCCTTAGTTACCCTCATGCTAGTTTTATTCTGAAACATAACGGCAAGACGACTAAGCGCTATATTGCCGATAAACATGGCTCACTTGCCTCTCGTATTGCCGCTGTAGTAGGGCAAAAGTTCATTGATAACGCTGTACACATCAATGTGGAATACGAAGGAATTACCATGAATGCATGGCTAGGTAGCGAAGTAATGCTGCGTAGCAGTAACGATTGCCAGTTTAGTTTTGTAAACGGGCGCGGCATGCGCGATAAGTTAATCATGCATGCTATTAGGCAAGCATACGAAAGTGTGTGGGGTGTATTAGAACAGCCCTCTTTTGTTGTATATCTTACGTTAGACCCTAAAGATGTGGATGTGAACGTACACCCGGCAAAGCATGAAGTTCGTTTTCAGCAAGGGCGTTTAGTACATGATTTCATTTGTAAGACAGTGTGTGATGCACTGCACTCAATTACCAATGAGAGTGAAACTCAACAACATGGCGAAGCTGAGAGCTTTGATGAACCAGTGAGTTTTAATCCACCGCAGCAAAGTCATGACTATATACGACCTTTAAGCCATTCTCCGGCCTCGTCATCTCAATCAGGTTTAGGCGGCTCAGGTGGCGCTTCTTTATCTGGGCATAGACAATCGAAAGCGCCAACCGCGGCTTATCAATCTAATTTTAATCGTTTAATGACGCCAAATAGCGACACGCCGCCATCATCAGAGCGTGAGCAAAGTCAGCACGTTGCACTAAACTCATATTGTAGAATTTACGTACACAGTGAAAATGTTTACCTGTTGGATGTAAAATCTTTCGCAAATGTGTACTTACAACAGGTATTTGAGGCGGCTGAACATTCACAACCTTTGTTGATGCCAGTGGCGCTTGAAGTTGCCCATGTTGAGCCTGATAAAATTGCAGCACTTAATGCGCTTAACTTTGAAATTAACCAAGTGGCGGGCAAGTATAGATTGCAGCAAGTACCCGCAGGCACAAGGCACTTCCCTTGGATACGTTGGTTTGAAAGGCTGTTAGAGAGCGACGTTGCAAATGATGATAAGCGCTATCAATTAGTGTTAACTGACGACCAAGATTTAGATGAAATATTATGCGAACAATTGTGGCACTGGTTGGATGAGAAAAACGACGTGAAACAATGGGAATGTATAGAGCGATTTGGTAAAGTGCGCTCGTTAGATGGCCTGCTTTCAATATGGGGAAATAACCATGGTTGATGGCATAAAATCTGCATCGAATATATCGAATATATCGAATACATCGGACAAGTATCAGTCTCAATTACCTGTTATTTCCATTA
The DNA here is from genome assembly GCF_001562115.1 of Alteromonas stellipolaris. Lineage (NCBI taxonomy): Bacteria > Pseudomonadati > Pseudomonadota > Gammaproteobacteria > Alteromonadales > Alteromonadaceae > Alteromonas > Alteromonas stellipolaris. The sequence continues at coordinate 4,304,731 of NZ_CP013926.1, read as the reverse complement.
TGGGCCCAACGGCGTCAGGTAAGACAGGTTTGTCACTGTCGCTAGCTGAAACAATGGACTGTGAAATTATCAGCGTTGATTCAGCTTTGGTCTACACTAATATGGATATAGGTACGGCGAAACCTACGGCTGCCGAGAAATCGTTAGTTCCTCATCATCTTATTGATATTATTGACCCAGCAGAAAGTTACTCTGTTTCACAGTTTTGTAACGATGCTATTAGGCTTATAGAAGAAATTCATAGTCGAAATAGGGTACCAATATTGGCTGGGGGTACAATGATGTACTTTAATGCCTTGATAAATGGAATTTCGCCACTACCTAAGTCAGATGAAAAGATACGCAGTGAAATAGCCAGTGAAGCAGAAGCTTACGGTTGGCAAAAATTGCACGACGAGCTTTGCCGAGTGGATCCTATTAGCGGTGACAGAATTCACCCTAACGACCCTCAAAGATTGACCAGAGCATTAGAAGTATTTCGTGGAACGGGCAAAACGCTAACAGACTGGCAAAACGAGAAAGGCAGTCCTTGCCCCTACGATATTAGCCAATTTGCTATTGCTCCAAAAGAGAGAAGCGTCTTACATGAGCGAATTGCCCAGCGATTCGACATGATGCTAGATGATGGATTTGAACAAGAAGTTAAGCGACTGTTTGAACGGGGCGATCTTCACGAAGATTTACCGTCAATCCGTTCGGTTGGCTATAGACAAATGTGGCAATACTTAGAAGGCCAATTGTCCTACGAGCAAATGCGCGAAAGGGGCATTATCGCAACTAGGCAACTCGCTAAGCGACAGCTTACGTGGCTTAGGGGGTGGGAAAACCTCACTTGGCTAGACACATTTTGTAAAGATAATTTGACTAAAATTACAGCGAAAGTCACACTCTAATAAGTTGAGTGTGGTATACATTAGACGTGCAGTGGCCGAGAGTAAGGGCTACGAATAATAAAAACTAAGGATATCAAATGGCTAAAGGGCAATCTTTACAAGACCCATTCTTAAATGCATTACGCAAGGAGCGTATTCCAGTATCTATTTATCTGGTAAACGGCATTAAATTACAGGGACAAGTTGAATCATTTGATCAGTTCGTGATTCTACTTAAAAATACAGTCAGCCAAATGGTGTATAAGCACGCTATTTCCACCGTTGTTCCAGCTCGCGCTATCACTATGCCGAGTGCTACAGGAGAATCTGAAAATACTAAAGCTGAATAAATTAAAAGGTAACGCGCTTGTTTGACCGTTATGAAGCCGGTGAACAGGCTGTACTAGTTCATGTTAATTTTACTGATGAAAACAGCAAAGAAGATTTAGCCGAGCTCGAATTGCTTGTGTCTTCTGCGGGTGTAAACGCGGTAGAAGTTATCACAACTTCGCGAAGTGCACCCCAAGCTAAATTCTTTGTGGGTTCGGGTAAAGCGGAAGAAATCGCAGCAGCAGTTAAAGCGCACGACGCTAATGTCGTTATCTTTAACCATAGTTTGTCGCCCTCTCAAGAGCGAAACTTAGAAGCGGTTTGTCAATGTAGAGTGCTAGATAGAACCGGGCTTATCCTCGATATATTTGCGCAAAGAGCAAGAACGCATGAAGGTAAGCTTCAGGTTGAACTCGCTCAATTGCGTCACATCTCTACGCGTCTTATTCGAGGTTGGACTCACTTAGAGCGCCAAAAAGGTGGTATAGGTTTGCGTGGGCCGGGTGAAACCCAGCTTGAAACTGACCGTCGATTACTCCGTGGGCGCATAAAAGCTATTCTTCGCCGTTTAGAGAAAGTACAAAAGCAGCGCGAGCAAGGACGCAGGTCTAGAAAGCGTGCTGAAATTCCCACAGTATCCTTAGTGGGCTATACCAATGCTGGTAAGTCTACCCTTTTCAATACTATTACCGACGCGCACGTGTATGCGGCAGACCAATTGTTTGCTACGTTAGACCCTACGCTTAGAAAAATAGATTTGAAAGACGTAGGGCCTGCCATTTTAGCCGATACGGTAGGCTTTATAAGGCATCTTCCACACGACCTAGTGGCGGCATTTAAAGCCACGCTTCAAGAAACCCAAGAAGCTGATCTCTTGCTTCATGTGGTGGATATTGCGGATGCGAAATATCGTGAAACCATTGATGAAGTGAACGCTGTGTTGGAAGAAATAGACGCCAGTGAGATTCAACAATTACTAATATGTAATAAGATTGATAAACTAGATGACATAAACCCTCGTATTGAAAGAAACGAGGAAGGTGTTCCAACCCGAGTTTGGCTTTCAGCTCAAACCGGTGAAGGCACCGAGTTGCTTGGGCAAGCATTAACTGAGTGTTTAAGCAAAAGTATGGTTAACTACACGCTTAAAATACCCCCAGCGCAAAGTAGTCTTCGTGGTGTACTATTTGAATTGAATTGTATATCCAGTGAAGAATACGACAATCAAGGTGATTGGGTGGTAGATGTTCGAATGCCAATGGCAGATTGGAACAGACTTGAAAAGCGTTTAGAGAACGGAATATCAGAGTATGTTGTGCGACATTAACCGCTGCTAATTTTTAGCACGGCAATGCATGCGAATTTCAAAAATAAAACTGTAATCTATGGAGTATCAGCATGGCTTGGAATGAGCCGGGTGGCAATAATAACGACCCGTGGAAAAATCGCGGCGGACGTGATCAAGGTCCCCCCGATTTAGATGATGTATTCAAGAACTTATTCGGTAAGTTCGGAAAGTCTGGCGGCGGTAGCGGTGGCTCAGGTAAGAGTTTGGGCGGTATCGGTGCTGGTATTTTAATTGGCTTAGTTGTGATCATTTGGGCTGTAAGCGGTTTTTACACCATTCGTGAAGCTGAGCGAGGCGTAGTATTACGTTTCGGTGAGTATGCTAAGCAAGTTGAACCTGGATTACGTTGGGCACCAACATTTATCGACAGAGTTATTCCTGTGGATGTGCAATCTATACGCGACCAATCTTCGTCAGGCTCTATGCTAACGGAAGACGAGAACGTGGTTAGCGTACAGATGGAAATGCAATTCCGCGTTGTAGACCCATACCGCTGGACGTTTGCTGTTGAAAGCCCAGAAACGAGCTTAAGCCAGTCTTTAGACAGTGCAATCCGCTACGTAGTAGGTCATTCAACCATGGATGATGTTCTTACTGATGGTCGTGAAGTGGCTCGCCAACGCGTTTGGGAAGAGCTTCAAGCTATTATTGAACCGTACAACATGGGAGTGTCGATTATCGACATGAACTTCCGTGATGCACGCCCACCTGAGCAAGTGAAAGATGCATTTGATGATGCCATTTCAGCCCAGGAAGATGAACAGCGTTTCATTCGCGAAGCTGAAGCTTACGCACGTGAAATTGAACCTCGTGCACGTGGTCAAGTTAACCGTAT